>CBDUMS010000008.1:0-57113 GCA_965368405.1 uncultured Cyclobacteriaceae bacterium | reverse complement strand
GGGCGATTACGCCGTACTGAGGCACCTGCCCATTAGGACTATTATTGATAACATTATACTTAAAGCCGGTAAAAAGCTGATCAGCTGATATCATGGGTTGATCATTATATTTTAAAGCTTTAATGAGATATTCAATGAAGACACTCTTATCGGGCACTGTTTTTAAAGCACCTGAAGTCATGGCCTTACGACTGGGCAGCTTATACATTTCGAGCATTGCTTTTGAGGCCGTAAATGCTTCACGCGTTTTTAATATTCCACCACTAAAGCAGGCATCGGTAATTAATAGAGTGTGCTTAGAGTCTATCGCGCGGATATAATCGCGAATGGTTCCGTTTGAAAGCCAGGCTGCTTTCGATGTCTTTTTAGCATCGCTGGGCAACCAATATCCCTGTTCAATTTGTTCGTCCCAAATTCCATGCCCTGCATAAAAGATTAGGAAATTATCTGTGCTTTTAACCTTTGTCGTTAGAAGGTCGAAGGTTTCAATAATTGTACTTCGATCTGGGTTTTCCAGAAATAACACATCCCCTGGGTTGAAAGAATACTCCGCAACTAGTTCGTCCTTCAAGAGTTTTGCATCGCTGATTGGCTGGTTGAGATCAACGATGCTCTCATCTTCATAATCTTGAACCCCAATTATTAACGCATAGTATTTCTGTCGCTGAAGCTCACCGCGTAAGGCCTTGCCTCTATTGTCGTCTGAAGCAATTGTAGCAACGCGCGTTGCTACTTCGGCAGAAAGTTGCTCCGATCGGGTTAAGTTAAATCCTCCGGCACCTGGAATCCAGCAGCTATTAGCACCGTTGTTTCCCTTCCAATCACCGATTATTTTATTATGATTGCCTTCTTCTAGTGCGATGGTATAGGCCGGCATACACATGCCAATTCCCTTTTTCTCGATAAGTTTTATACCTCTTACAAAAATGCCGTCATTCGCTATATCGCCAATAATCTCGTACTTAATAAACTGATCGTTCTTGATATTTTCGGTAAGTGCTACTCCCCAAATCTTATTACCATCCTGTTCAATATCGAGCGACATGGTATATTTAACCATTCCCCAGTTAGCATTTCCCTGCCAATGGCCTTCAAAATTAACCATCGGTCCTTTCTGCGCATGAAGAGTTGTGGCGCACAGAAGTAGACTTGAAACTAACACTAGTAGTAACGACTGTTTCATATCAGTGCATCTGCATTTTTAGCAAAAGGTAACTGGAAAATTAAAAATTATCCCTCAAAACCTATCTTCTTATGGTTTCCATCACAAAATGGCATATTCTGAGATCCCCCACATCGACAGAACGTTGCCCGGCCCTTTCTGAGTTCAACAGTGCCATCTGGTTTTGTGACTTCTAGCATACCTTCAACAAGTAAAGACCCATTCGCTCTGGCGTGAATTTTTACAAAGTCTTCTTCTACAGGCTCTTCTTGTTCAGACTTCATATAATAACTAAGCGCACCTGAAGGACATTGTTTTATTTGATTCTTCAGCTCATCAATAGATGCTTTCTCTGGTTGAACCCATGGTCTTCCCTTGGGATCATAGACATTAGGTAACATTTGAGCGCAGATTCCTGCGTGAATACAAACCGATGGTTTCCAAACTACCGTCAGGTCGCCATTATGATACTCTTTTGTTTTTTCTTTATCACTCATTTTTAATTCAGCGGTGTTTCTTCTACATAATTACTATCACCACGCAATATCCGTAATCTTTTGCGAACATCCGTTATATAAATACTTCCGGGATACATCAGCAAGAAGTTTTTATAAATGATCAATGCCGATTCCTCATCCTTTAAATAGTCTTCTGTTATCAGGCCTAATTCGTAATTTGCTTTTGCTCCCAATAAACCATCAGGGTAATCATCGAGGATCTGTTGTAATAGAGCAGCCGATTCGGTAAACTTCCCTGCCTGTTTTTTAATATCTGATTTCAGGTAAAGTAAATCATCAATTAGATCATGTCCACTAAATTCCTCGAGCATAGTATTAATTTCAATAAGAGCGTCGCTCGCTTTATTTTGAAATAATAATAATTCAATATCTGCGTAGCGCTGCATGGCAACGGTACTGGTATCGAGTGCTGTATTGCTCTGAATAAAAATACTTAAATCGAGTGCATCATTAGCAATTTCTCTACTGGTAGCCAGCTTAAGAATATCCAGATACTCTTGTGCAAGTTCAAAATCACCTCGGTAGTAAGCAAGCTTTGCGTTCTTTAGTTTTGCTTCATATCCTAAAGTAGATTCTTTCATCGCTTTATCCACTTGTGCATAAAGCAGTGCCGATTCCCATGGCTGACCATCTAACAAATAAATATCAGCAAGATCTAATTTCGCCTGTGCTAGTAGGTTCTGATTTATTCGGGTTGTGCTGAGCAACTGATTAATAATAAAAATGGCCGAGTCATTATTGTTGAGATGGTAGGCAAATAATCGCGCCTTATTCAAGCTTGCTTGTTGAGTTGAATAATTATTCGGAAAAGCCGAAATAAACTGATTGTATTCCGATACAAGCTTGTTCACCTCTTCTCTATTTACAGGATATGTAGTTTTTACCAAGCTTTCTCTTGCCTTTATGCGATATAGCTGTGCCTGAATCGCCGTGTTATTCTCTTTATAATTCTCTGCTAAATAATCAAATATCATAATGGCGTTATCATAGTCATCATTATTGAGAGCAATAATACCTACATTAAGAACTTTCGATCCACCAAGTTGTAAGCGCTTGTCTAGAGCTCTAGCCTGTATAAAAGCTCCATAAAAATTCTTTTGCTGTAGGCTAACCCAAATCAACATTTCAGCATACACTTCATTACTTGGATTCTGTTGAACCAAGTCAAAAAGCATTCGTTCCAGGCCATCTAAGTCTTCTGGTTCCGATAACAAGACCTGAAAAGTATTTTTAACATATTGTATGTTACGTGGATTCTGAATGGCAAAATTCAAATATTCAGCCACCATCTTATCCTTATTATTCTGCATGCGATAGATGTTAGCGAGATCAATCGCAAAGAGAAATGGATCAGCATTTTTACTTCTGCAAGTTTCTAATGCCAGCACCGCATAGTCGGTGAGTTGTTGCCGCAACATATATTGCACAGCCCTTCTTGTTTGATATTGGTCAACACTGAGCCGGTCAATAAACCCAATAAAATAAGCATCTGCCTCATTCTCGTCACCAGATCTTAGCAAGACCATTCCCTTATCAATAATGTAGTTGGCATTATCCGGATACCATTTCAGGACTTTATCCATATACTTTTCGGCATCCTTGTATAAGTTCAGTTCCAATAATGCACTGAGATAGTTTTTGTGAATAAGTGAAATATTCTGCGGGCGCTTCGCCAACGATTCATAAATCTCTTTTGCTTTATCAATTTCTCCTAGGCGATAATATTCATTGGCTAATTGAACAGACTCCTTTTCTTGAGCCAAAGCACTTACTCCACAAATTATTGCGAAGACTAAAACTAAAAGTGAAGAGCGAGTTACTAACATATATACATACCTATAATATTATATTAATCTATTAATTAAAACTATTAAAATATATTAGGGCTGTGGAAATGTTGATAAGAATTCATATATAATTTGGTTATGTAATATTGTTAATAAACATAGTGGTTATACGGATGGTTTCACAGTTTTGTTAACAATTAAAATACTGTAAATCAAATAAGTAATCGATTTTCCTCATGTATGTTAATAAGACCATTGTGTATAAATAGTTTATGAATTCTATGTTGAAGGAGCGTTGATAGAATTGATATATCTAAGGTGTTTTAACAATCTAGGGGATATATTGATGATTTGGAAAGAATGGGTTTTGGTGTTGTGAATAACTCTCAACTTATTCACATAGTTATCGATGTTAAAAAGCGAGATCAACAGTGAGTTCCCAATTAGATCGTACTGCGGTTTTTCGATTTCCACTTTCATCCTGATATATTATCAACGGTTCTGCAGCTCTGTTTTCATAGAAATTAGAGAAATCCCATACTTGATTATTATTTGAATCAATTAAGATTCGGATATAGTATTCTCCAGGTTTTATCCCTTTAAAGTTGAAACGTTTTACATTACGTTGTTCATCTACCACCTCATATTTGTTGTCTAATAATTGAATAATATACGATTGGTGCTTGGTAGTAACACTGCCATTTAATGTACCAGTTTTAGAAGGATCGGTAAAAATTATTCGCTTGTTAATGGCATCTGCGGTATCCGACTCTATACTAAGAATGGAATTTCTGGGAATGATTAAGCCGTAATTAATAGAAGGTGCCAACTTGCTTTCTCTAGTTTCTGCTCGTTTAAGTTTAACACTATCTGCAATTTGCTGAAGCATCGGAATATTAAATGTAATCGTATTAAGTAACGAATCTATCTCGTAAGTTAAAAGATTAACAATTGGGTAGCGGTTAAGGCTATCATATTCTATGTAGGCACTATCCAATGCAAATTGACTGATCGGTTTAGTCGTTGTAATTTCACCGTAAATTCTATCCAAGCCCATGGATGCCTTAACCTCAGTTGTGGAAAGCTTGAACTCAGACGGCCTTCGGGTAGTTTCAGGAAACGATAGATAAAAGGTATCCTGTGCGATTGTCTTTAAGGAGTCTTCTAATGTTGCTAGAACCATTAGACTGTCTTGAACATCAAACGTGTTGTAGATAATCAACCCTTTACGATCTTCTGCATATTGGTATCGTAACAGAGAATCATTGCTTGCCTGTAGGCGTGCATCCATAAGGTATTTAGAGGCTGTTACATTATAGTATTTTCCAGATGGTCGAGATCGTAAGATTTCTAATGTGTCGAGGTTTAAGGAGTGCAGCATTAGTGTATCAACTACAAGAGCGGTATCTAATGATATGGTCTTCGTTAAAAAAGCATATCCTTCCCTGTCGGATTCGCAGGTTAGATTTTTATTTCCATCCTTAAAAGCATAAAGTCGATATTCGCCGTCTTTGATATTACGGAAATGATAGTTACCAGCTTCATTAGTCTTTGCAAAATAATACGGAGGTCCTGTAAATAAATCCAAAGTATCGTCTTTTGTATACAGACCTACCGTTACGTCTTCTATGGGTTCTTGAGTAAGTAGGTTCACCACTGTGCCTTTTATCTCGAGGGTGTCGAGCATGCTTCCTGTGCTAAATGCTAATTGAAGATTCTCCGCGGGTAGACCTTCCGTAATATCTACAACCCCTTCCCTAAAGTTAAGTGTGTAGGTGGTACTATCTGCCAAGGGTTCGTCAAACTCAACATAGACCGTTCGCTTTTTAAACTTATAGGAATATTCCGAGTCTATTCGTGGTGTAATAATGAGTTGTTCTTTTAATCCTTTTAAGGTAATATACTCATTGAAAAGGAGTTGGACTTCTAGTTCCTTAAAGTTACGCTGACCGTCCTTTGGAATACTACCAATAAGCTGGGGTGGATCTTCATCTTTTGGCCCACCGGTGGGCTGTACTCTGTTAGCGCAGGCCCAGGTAAGCATTAAGAAAAGTACTATTATGAGTCTATTGATCACTTTTTTGAATCTGGTAGATTAAACTGGAATAATTATTCGATTTAATTGCATAAATATTTGATAATAAGCCAGTTATAAAAGATTTCACAAAACGATTCTGTCCGAACTGTTGTTTATTGCTAAGAAGACTAATATAGTAAGAGTCTAACCGCATTGGTATTGTATTCACAATTTTTAGACCATTATTTTCAGCCAATATTTGCATGGATTTTGGGCTGAAGTGATAAAGGTGGCGAGGTACGTCATAGGCTGCCCAATGGTGCTTATACACTCTTGCTTCATAGGCTAAATAGTTAGGTACCGCGATAAATATCGAACCATTAGTTGCGAGAAGAGTTTTAATTTGCGCTACACTCTTTGCGAGATCTGGAAGATGTTCGAGCACATGCCACAACGTAATTACTTGATATTCCTTTCCATCAATGGTTTCTAAATCTTTATGAATTTCTGTTTCGGTCGCTTTCGCAGCCATGGCTCGGGCGTCAGGGTCAACTTCAACACCGTCTATACGCCAGCCGTTCTTTTTAGTAAACTCCAAGAATTGCCCAGTGCCGCAACCAATATCGAGTAAACTCTTAGTCGCTGCGCCTCTCCTGATTAAGCGTTCCTTACTTCTTAGTGTAAAGTAGCGTGCTATTTTGTAGAGCCGATTTACAATGTTATTAGCTTGGTTTGTGTGCGACACATAGTCTTCGGAAGAGTAGTATTTCCCGAGTTCTTCTTTATCGGGTCTTGGATTGGTAAACCGTAATGTACAAGAACTACATTCACAAAGCTTGAATGTTTCACGTGAAACAAGATGATCTTCAACCTCGAGTACTGCAGGAATTTCTTCATTTCCACAAATCGGGCAAGCGGTAAGTAGCATTCTATTACTTGTTAAGATATACCATAAGAATAGATATATCTGCCGGCGATACTCCACTAATACGACTGGCCTGCCCAAGGTTGCTTGGTTTAACAGCCTGCAACTTTTCGCGCGCCTCAGCACTTAGAGCCTTAATGGTACTATAGTCGAAATCCGTTGCAATGAGTTTAGTGTCTAGCGACTCCATTTTCGTTGCAAGCTGATATTCCTTATCGATATATGTCTTGTACTTAATCTGAATTTCTGCCTGTTCCAGGATTTCTTTGGTATAGCCATCGAGGTAGGTGCCAATTTCAGGACTAAGATCACGCACTTCTTTAAGACCAATTTCTGGCCGTAGTATAATCTTGCCAACACTGGTACCTTCTTTTAGTGGTGTCGAATTGAACTGTGGCAGTTTATCATTGACAAGAGTAGGTTTAAGCTTTTTGCTGTCCAGCTCCAGCATTAATTCATCGACATGCTTTTTCTTTTCAACAACATGCTTTAGCCTCTCCTCATCAGCCAAACCAAGATCGAAGCCTTTTTCGGTTAATCGTATATCGGCATTATCTTGCCGCAGGAGAATTCTATACTCTGCCCTCGAAGTAAACATCCGATAGGGCTCGTCTGTTCCTTTGGTAATAAGGTCATCGACCAGTACTCCGATATAAGCTTCTGAGCGTTTAAGTACGAAGGGCTCAAGCTTATTAATTTTATTATGGGCGTTTATCCCCGCCATTAGTCCTTGGCTAGCAGCCTCTTCATATCCTGTGGTACCGTTTATTTGTCCGGCAAAATACAAGTTCTCAACCTGCTTAGTTTCCAGGGTTAGGTCGAGCTGTGTTGGTGGGAAATAGTCATACTCTATGGCATAACCTGGTCGAAACATTTTAGCGTTCTCAAACCCAGGCACTTTTTTGATCGCCTCATATTGAACATCTTCAGCTAGCGATGTGGAGAATCCATTTACATAAACCTCTATGGTATTCCAGCCTTCAGGCTCAACGAATAGTTGATGTCGGTCCCGATCGGCAAACCGGCTTATTTTATCTTCGATTGAAGGACAGTATCTTGGCCCTTGACCCTGTATTCTTCCGGCATACATCGGGGATTGTTCAAAGCCGCCCTCAAGGACATCATGCACCTCCTGATTCGTATAGGTGATATAACAACTTCTTTGGTGCTGTAGGGGTTTGGTATTGGTGAACGAAAACTTTTCAGGGAGCTCGTCACCTTTCTGCTCTTCCATTTTGGTGTAGTCGAGTGAACGGCCATCGATTCGTGGAGGCGTTCCTGTTTTCATTCGACCAGACTCGAACCCTAAGGCGTTGAGGTTTTCTGTAATTCCTTTTGCTGCGTGCTCTCCGGTTCTACCTCCGCCAAACTGCTTTTCTCCGACATGGATAAGTCCATTTAAGAAGGTGCCATTGGTAAGGATTACCGCCTTGGCTTCAATTTCAATACCCATGCCAGTACGCACACCGGTTACCTTGCCGTTTTTTGTTACCAGGCCAACAACCATTTCCTGCCAGAAATCTACATTATCGATTTGCTCTAACGCAAGGCGCCACTCTTGGGCAAAAAGCATTCTATCGTTCTGGGTGCGCGGACTCCACATCGCAGGACCTTTCGATTTATTAAGCATCCTGAATTGAATCATTGATTTATCACTAATGATTCCCGACATTCCCCCTAGAGCATCTATTTCGCGAACGATCTGTCCTTTGGCAATACCTCCCATGGCAGGATTACAAGACATCTGGGCAATGGTGCCCATATTCATGGTTACCAGTAAGACCTTAGATCCCATATTAGCCGCTGCTGCCGCTGCTTCGCAACCAGCATGGCCCGCCCCTACTACTATTATATCGTATTTCTTAAACATGTTTTTCTTAATGTTTCACGTGGAACAAAAGAATTCAAGCTCTGGTTCCACCTAAAACCTTGTCAAAAATTACCGCAAAGATAAGCAAGCATCCTCTTTTTCTCGCATTTCTTGCTTCTCTTCGGCGGTCTTATCACGATAGCCTATGATATGAAGCAAGCCATGAACCAGTACACGATGGAGCTCTTCGTCCAGATCCCTCTTTAATGTGGAGGCGTTTTCACGGACACGTTCAATACTGATAAAAATATCTGATTCAATGGTGTTGGGGAGGTCAGAGTAGTCGAATGTAATAATATCGGTAAGGGTATCGTGGTTAAGATATTCCTGATTTATCTTAAGTAGATGGCTATCGGAACAAAAAATGTAGTTTATTGTATCGGCCTTATACCCTTCGGTTTGTAGAACGTCATTAAGCCAACGCTTGGTGTACTTCTTCTCGGGAAGTGTAAAATCTATGTCTTCAGTAAAAAAGCGAATGGCCACAGATGTTCGGATTACTCGATATAAAAAATTAGATCTACCATACTGCCATTATTAGAAAACACTACTTCGTCTGCGAGGTGTTTCATTAAAAATATTCCTCTGCCCCCAGGCTTCTCAATATTTTCTGGCGCAGTGGGGTCCGGTAAATCCTCATAATCAAACCCCGCGCCTTCATCTTCGACTCGAAAACGAATCTGGCTATTATTTAAACTTAACGTTATCGAAACATTTTTCGCATGATCACTTCGATTACCATGCTTGATGGCATTATTCACAGACTCCGTAACCGATATCATTATATTGCCATAGATGTCATCATTCAGATTATATTTATCCTTAGCGTTATCAATAAAACTTTCAATGATCCGGATATTATCCGAGAGCGACGGTATCTGAATGTTAATGCTTTTCATTGTATGGTTTAAAAGTAATCACTGCACTAAAAAAAGTATAAATTATTGTAAATCAATTATTTACGTCAATATTTTGTGGTTTTATTCGATTAAAATAATCACTAACCTCTAATTTAAAGAAAGGAACTAGTTTTGGAGGTACAGTTTTTAATAATTCAATTTCCTTTTCTCTTTGTTTGATGTATTCTTCAAAAGCCTTGGGCAACATCTTTTCATATTGCGTAGCTGTCTTAGCCTCACGTTTCGTATCAAGTTCTCGCTCGCGAAGCGATTGCTCGGCTTCAAGCATTCGGGTTAATATTTGCTGCTGTCGCTGCAGTGTTTGACGATTTAAGTTTTTATTAACAAGATCCAACTCGGAACGCTCCATCTGCTTTTTCAGAGACTCATTCTCACCTTGACCATCGCCATATTTTTCTTCGGCCTCTTCTAACGCTTTGCGAATCCGCTCCTGCTCGGCAGCCAATTTAGCCAACTCTTCAGAGAGCTCTCTTCCTGATTTACCACTTTGACTAAGCTCTCTAATTTGTTCATTTAGTTTTTCTTGTAATTCAGAGAGCCCTGGCATTTGTTGATCCCCTTGCTGATCGCCCTTGCCCATTGAATTGGCCATGTTTTCCTGCATTTGCTGCATTACGTTATCCAGCATTAATGCGAGATTATTCGCGGAGGTCATCGTTAACTGCTGGCTTACCCCAGCTTCAGATTTCTTCCGCTCGCGAATTGAAGTAATACTTGCGTCCATATGGCGATTCATTTCGTTTAACTCACGGGTTACAAACGATGCAATGGCCATAACACGCGACGATAATGCCAGCAAGCTGTCATTAATGATTTTTGACTCTTCCTTTAGGTTCAACTGTTCCTGCGAAAGCTCAACGAACACAGGATCACTTTGATTTATAGCTTTGAAATCAGCCATTAGCTTTTCCTGACTGTACGAAAGGTCAATGAGGTTGCTGAGTATGGCCTGGAGGTCGCCTAAGTCTTCCTGCATTTGTTCCATTTGCATTGACGATTGCATGGTCTCAAGCTTTTTGGATAATTGCTCCATTTTGTCCTTTGCATTTTTCTGAGAAGGTTTTGATTTATTCCTATCATTATTCTTCAAGTTTTCTTCAGCTTCTTCTTGAGCATCATTTACTTCTTGCTCCTCCCCTGAAGTATCCTCCATTGAGTTAGGCCTTTTTAGGTCTTGATTGAGCTCTTTTGCGTCCCTCATCTTTTCTTGAAAATCCTGAAATTCTTCATTCAACTTACCCTGTTCTTCGGCTAATGAGTCTGTAGATACTTTTTCATTATCCGTTTTCTCAAGAAGCTGCTCTTGTTTATCTATAACGGAGTTGAGTTCTTCTGTTGCCTCATCTAGTTTTTGCTCATATTGTATTTGTTTAAAGTACTCTAAGGCTCTTTCCAGTTCTTGTTCCAGGTTAAGTTCTTTATTCTGTATTTTCTCCAGCATTTCCTGAACAGCTTCGGTGTTTTCATAAGATTCGAGCATCTTTTGAAGCTCTTCATACATTTCCCGAGTTTCTTCATCCATTAAGTCTTCGAGGAGTTCCTGTAATTGTTCTTGCTTCTGTAGTGTTTCAGGCGATGGCTCTTTGAATTGTTTCTGCTGCTCGGTTAACATGCGATTTTCCTCCTTAAGCTTTTCAATTTCTTCTTCAAGCGCTTCTTTTTGTTCTATGAGATTCTGGAGCATTTGTTCTTCTTGCCAACTGAGCTCTTTCTTGCCTTTTAACTCTTCAACAAGCTTATCTATATTTTCCTTCAACTCTTTGGCCTCTTCGGCAGTGTCTTTTATTTGCTCTTTGGTCTCGGCTTTACTCTCTTCCAGGATTTGTGAGGCCTCTTCTTCATCGGGGATATTCAAATAAAAGACTTGAGAGCGTGCTCTTTTTGATCCATTGATGGCATCATTGTCTGAAACTTCTAAAAAGAAACTTAGTTTATCTCCCTGTTGTATATTGACAGAGTCGAGCAACCATTGGTAAAATAGTGACTGTGACGGTACACTCCTATCTATATCGAGTTGTACTATTTTCTCTGCATCATCATTTTTTATGTAGCGCAGTGCTAAACGGCGAACCCCATGATCGTCAGAGATATTACCGGCAAATGCAATGTATTTATAGAGCACCGTGTCGGGGAGTACCTTGACCTCGATTTCGGGAGCCTCATCTTTTATTACGGTTATATCGTACGAGATTGTTCCATTCTGACTGCCAAATTCATTTGTAAGAGAAAGCGAATATGATTCATTGGTTAGTATTTGACGCTCAAACGCATACATTTCAGAATCTAGTCGCTCTGCCTTGCTACTATCCTGGCCAAATACAACTGAAATGTCATCTGCATATTTTGATTTAATTTGCCAATTTGCCTTTGTACCTTCCGGTACTTGAAAACTTCCAACATTTTGAAAGGTCTCGCTGGGCATTCTTAAGTAAGCCGGATAATCGAGGCTCACATTAAACTGAGATAATGAAGGCCTATCTACTACATTGAGAATATACGGACCAAAGTTGAAGCCAGCGGCTTCGACTGTGAATGACTTCGAAGTTGTGATATTTGAAAAGAGAAGCTCAAAACTTCCCGACCCGGCATTAACCATACGGGTAGTCTTATTGTCTGCTACAAAAAACACCTCTTCAGGTACCACATCGCCTGAAGTTTTTATCTTCAATGTGAAGTCTTCATTCCTAAAACCCAATAAATCAGATTGAATATTAAGGTTAAATGGTGCTTCCGGGACAAAGGACTCGCTGAAGTAGATAATTCTTTCTGTACTCCCAATAAAAACCTTTGGGAATATGACCATTAATAGTATAGACGCCAGGGCAACGGGTAAAATGTATTTTAGCAACCGTTCTTTTTCCGACTTATAGTCTATAGCCTCATTAAAATCATAATCACGCATTTCTTTGGCACGTTGATCTAGCGAGGCAACCGCCAGTTGGTTATCCTTATAAATTTGGGTGTTGAGCTGAATATAGTTTAAGAGTTTGTCGTTGATCGTTGGAAAGTATTTTCCAATTTTTTGAGCTGCTTCATCATCGGGGAGAGCAATATCTGCTCTCAGTAGTTGCAGCAATGGCCTTACAACCCTTATAAAAAGCACGAAGGAACTCGTGGTGAGGAAGAACATGAAGAGGATTGCCCTTACCCAACTATTAAATCGACCAACAGCCTCGATTCCACTTACCGTCAGGTAGAGAACCAGCGCAGCAAATAAAAACACCAGAAACCCTTCTAAAAGTCTTTTTTTAACAAACTTGACCTTAAAGGCTTTAAGTTGATCTTCTATATGTTCTTGATTATCAGACAAATAAAGGTTATTAATATATTGTTCTTTCTATTTAAACGAAATACCAGTCCTGAGGTTAGTTATAACGATATAAAGATGACAGGCGTTCAATTTTCCATCGCAAGCCATGCAAGCTCATGCGGAAAGTCACCTAGTCTTCCACCTGAGATATTGGTTAGAACCACAACGATAATATTGCCATCAGGATAAATAACCATCTTACTGGTTCCTCCTACGGCACCGCCGGTATGGCCTATCCAGTGATATCCTTTATCATCATCTTGGGATCTCCAACCGATCCCATATTTGGTTTCCTCACCACCGATTAGTTTCTGGCTTGTTGTGAGCTCTTCGAGCGATTCTTTGGTAAGGTATCCTGGTTCTAGGTGAGCTTTCGCAAATTTTACAAGATCTTCTGAGGTACTAAGAAACCCACCACCGGCCCACTTATAACTATTATCAACGAAAGGAGCATTAACAACACCATTATCACTGCGCCAATAATAGCGACCCCGATGCTTAATTATCGAATCCATATATTCCGCTTGCGTATTTGTCATCTCCAGTTTATCGAATACATTCTTTTGCATATAGCTTAAAAAAGGTTCTTCCGAAGCTCCCTCAATTACAGCACTGAGTAAGTTGAAGCCATAGCTTGAGTATGAATAGTCCGTTCCAGGCTCAAAAAGAAGCGTATCATCTTTAAAAATTTCTAACCCTTCCTCTACTGTAGGATAATACTTTGTCGACAAGTTTTCATTCCCACGGTAATGACGCACCCCAGCAATATGGCCTCCGACCATTCGGGTAGTTAACGGCCATCGCTTTTTCGGAAAATCGACAACATAAGTTTGAACCTCGTCGTCTAAATCTAATTTTCCTCCTTCAACAAGCTGCATGAGCGCATCTGCTGACAGGGTTTTTGAAATACTTGCGATTCTGAATTTAGTCTTAGCGGGGTCTACAGTAACCTCTTGCTCGAGGTCCGCAAAGCCAAACCCTTCAGAAAAAATTATTTTTCCATCTTTATAAACACTAACAGCCATTCCAGGAACGTCGCTGTTTGCCATAAACTCATGTGCAAGCTCCGAGAACTTATTTGGGGTGCTGTTTTCTTGCGCTTGTTGTTGGCAACTTGCTATGGATAGTACCACAAACAAAGTCAGTGTAGTAATAAGATAAGATCGTTTCATAGAACAAACATTTAGTTTCATGCTAATATATTCAAATTATGACCCTCTTATAAACCGTTTATCCCTACAACAGGCCGTTGGCGCTTCAGATAATAACAATATTTTGATTTAGCTGCCTATTTGCTTACTTTTTCTCAATAAAACCCATTTTATGAAAAACTTAATCGCTCTAATCTTTTTGGTTATCGTTGCGTCTTGTACAACAGACAATCATCCAGCAGAGGTGGATCTTCTGATTGCAAGTGGCACAGTTTATACAGGCGAAGATAGCCCCATGACACAAGCTGACATTGGTATAACTAATGGGAAAATCGTGTTTGTAGGAAACAACTATTCCGGAGAAGCTAAAGAAACAGTTGATGCAACAGGCTTGATTGTTTCACCTGGTTTTATCGATATGCATACTCACCTCGATCCATTAATGAATATTCCCGATGCAAAAAGTCATTTAATGCAAGGGGTAACGCTGGCCTTGGGAGGACCAGACGGCGGAGGTTTCTGGCCATTTGTTGATTATATGGACTCTGTAGAAAATTTGCCACTCGGTATGAACGTCGCCTATTTGGTAGGACATAACTCTATTCGGCGTGCGGTGATGAAGATGGACAACCGGGCACCAACAGACGATGAGCTAGAACTTATGAAAGACCATGTTCAGACCGCCATGGATGCAGGAGCTTATGGGATTTCAACGGGGCTTAAATATTTGCCGGGTGCTTTTTCGAAAATCGACGAGGTTATTGAACTTTCTAAGGTTGCATCGACTAATGGCGGTATTTACACATCACACCTTCGCGAAGAAGGATTAGGTTTGATTGAAGGCGTTTCGGAAGCTATCATCATTGGCAGAGAGGCAAACATTCCGATTGTGCTCACCCACCATAAAGCAATTGGTATGCCAGTTTGGGGTAAATCGGTGGTTACGCTGGCCATGGTTGACTCTGCTCGAGAAGCAGGCATTGATGTAATGGTTGATCAGTATCCTTATACCGCTAGCTATACAGGGATATCTGTTTTAATTCCAGCATGGGCTAGAGCTGGTGGTCAAAAAGCGTTTATTGAACGATGTGAAGACCCAGTATTACGCGATAGTATTCTTGGCGGGATTGAGTTTAATATATTAAATGACCGTGGTGGTGGTGATTTAAGAAGAGTTCAGTTGGCTAAGACGCCTTGGGACGAATCTCTTTCTGGCAAAACCCTACACGATTGGGCTGAACGCGAAGAACTTGAACCTAACGAAGTTACTGGAGCACAGCTAGTATTGCGGGCACAGCTTGCTGGCGGAGGCACCGCAATCTATCATGCCATGGATGAAAAAGATGTTGAAAGAATAATGCGACACCCCATGACAATGATTGCTTCCGATGGCCGCTTAACGAATTTGAATGTTGGATGGCCTCACCCCAGATGGTACGGAACGTTTCCTAAAGTTCTTGGCACCTATGTTCGCGAAAAGCAGGTACTGGATTTGCCGACAGCTTTAAAAAAGATGACAGTTATGCCCGCTGACCGGCTGGGGCTAACGGATAGAGGCAGGATTAAAGAAGGCTTTGTTGCTGACATTACAGTTTTTAATGCCGAAACCATTGCTGATAATAGTAAATTTACGGACCCACATCATTATCCTTCGGGAGTTGAATATGTTATTGTGAATGGCGAGATAGCAATCGCGAATGGTGAGCAAACAACAAACAGGTCGGGAACTCTTTTAAGAAAAGAATAGACTACGCGAATAGCTCGCAACCTGCCTTATTTCAATTCTTCGATATTGACAACTAATTACCGAGACTAAATTATCTTTGCAGACTGATTTATGAATGGTAGAACCTTATTTTTTGGACTCGTACTTATGATTTCATCCTGTACACAAAGTAGTACTGATAACCCTGTAACCACTTCGGCAATTAGCAGCGATCTGTGGCTCTACTACTCAAGTGAGTTTACTGAATTTAAAATATGGAACCCCGATGCCGATGCTGTTAAGCTTCATTTATATGAGGCAGGTGATGGTGGAGAGAAACTAGCAACATTCGATCTAGAGAAGGATAATAACTCCATTTGGCGAATAAAACAACAGGGCGACTTATCGGGGAAGTACTACACTTATCAGGTTAACATGAGTGGCCAATGGCTCAGTGAAACCCCTGGAATTTATGCGCAAGCAGTTGGGGCGAATGGCCAGCGAGCGATGGTAGTCGACCTTGATAAAACTAACCCTAAAGACTGGGAAAATGATAAGGGCCCAGAACTACTAAAACCAAATGATGCGATAATCTATGAAATGCATGTGCGTGATTTCACGATTCATCCAGCTTCTGGTGTAATCAATAAAGGAAAGTTCACCGGGTTAATAGAGAAAGGTACTAAGGGAGAGGATGACATAGTTACCGGGCTGGACCACCTAACTGAAATGGGAATTTCGCATGTCCACCTCTTGCCCTCTTTTGATTTTGCCTCGATCGACGAAACTCAGCTTGATAAGCCTCAATTCAATTGGGGCTACGACCCGCAAAACTATAATGTTCCCGAAGGATCTTATTCAACCAACCCTTATAAAGCAGAGGTACGGATCGCGGAGTTTAAGCAAATGATACAATCATTTCATAACGCGAATATTGGTGTTATCCTCGATGTGGTATATAATCATACTGGAGGGTCGTTTGAAAATTCAAACTTTAACCTCGAGTATCCCGAGTATTATTATCGACATTGGGGTGATGGATCTCGCTCGGATGCCGCGGCCTGCGGTAATGAAACAGCTTCCGATAAAGAAATGATGCGAAAGTTTATTATTGAGTCTGTTTCCTACTGGGCCAGAGAGTATCATATCGATGGGTTTAGGTTTGATCTCATGGCTATTCATGATGTTGAAACCATGGAGGCAGTAACTACAGCGTTGAGAGTAATTAACCCGAATATCTTAATTTATGGGGAAGGCTGGACAGCCGGAGATTCACCATTGCCTTATGAAAGAAGAGCCTTAAAAGCTCATACCTATCAAATGGATCAAGTTTCTGCATTTTCTGATGATATACGCGATGCCTTAAAGGGCTCTGTTTTTGATGATATGAGCACTGGGTTTGTCAGTGGAGCGCAACATACTGAAGAATCTATAAAATTTGGGATTATTGGATGTATTGATCATCCACAAATAGATATGACAAACGTTAATTATTCCGATAACCCATGGGCTCATAACCCTTGGCAATCTGTTCAGTACGTAAGTTGTCATGATAACCATACGCTCTTTGATAAACTTACCATTTCGTTGCCACACAGCGAACGGTTAGATATTGTAGCGATGGACAAATTGGCTAATGCGGTGGTGTTGACTTCGCAAGGCATCCCTTTTCTTCATGCTGGCTCGGAAATGCTAAGAACCAAACAGGGGCATCATAATAGCTATAACCTTCCCGATTCGATTAACCAGATAGACTGGAACTGGAAGAGAACGAACCAGGATGTAGTGACTTATTACAAGAATTTAATTCAGTTAAGGAAAGCCCACCCTGCATTTCGAATGGCGAATGCAGATGAGGTTCGACAAAATCTTGAATTCAAAACTATTGAGCACGGGCTAGTATCTTTCCAATTAAAGAACAACGCCAATGGGGATCAATGGAAGAATATTCTTGTGGTATACAACGCAAGAGCGGAATTGGTTGATTACCCCTTGGAAGGGCAATGGAGTATCGCCGTTTTGGGAGATAACTTCGCATCAGATGCACAAAGAGAGAACCTAATTCAGGTCCCACCAATCTCTATGCTAGTGCTATATCAGGAATAACCACCGCCGTATTAGAACATAAAAAAGCCTTTCCTCAGAAGAAGAAAGGCTTTTATGTAGAGTTTACAATACTATAAAACGCCTTCGGCTATCATAGCATCTGCAACTTTAATAAATCCGGCAATATTGGCACCCGCCATATAATCACCTTCTTTACCGTAATCTTTCGCTGTTTTCAAGCAGACATCATGAATTCCCTTCATGATTCCTTGTAAACGAGAATCAACTTCTTCTGATGTCCAATAGATACCACCAAAGTTTTGAACCATTTCAAGACCAGATGTAGCTACGCCACCAGCATTAGATGCTTTACCTGGAGCATAATTAATTCCTTCTTTGTAAAAAACTTCTATAGCTTCTGGGGTAGAAGGCATATTTGCACCTTCTGCAACCAGCATACAGCCATTTTTGGCTAGGTTTTTCGCATCTTCAGCATTCAGTTCATTCTGAGTAGCACATGGCAGGGCAATATCTGCATCTACACTCCAAATACCGTTCGATGTTGCATTAGGATCAGTAGCCGTAAATGTGGCGCTGCTGTACTTTTCTGCATATTCGTGAATCCTTCCACGGCGAACCTCTTTAAGATCCATAATGAACTCGAGTTTTTCCATATCAATACCATCTGGGTCATAAATAAATCCAGAGGAATCGGAAGCGGTTACCGGAATACCACCGTTTTCTATAATTTTCTCAATTGCATATTGGGCAACATTACCGCTACCTGATACTATACACTTCTTGCCTTTTAAGGTATCTCCCTTGGCTTCGAGCATGTACATAATAAAGTAGATTAAACCCCAGCCAGTTGCTTCAGGTCGAATTAAGCTACCGCCCCATCCTTGTCCTTTACCAGTCAGGATTCCTACAAACTCATTTTTAATTTTTTTGTACATACCAAAGAGATATCCAATTTCTCTTCCACCAACACCTATGTCGCCGGCAGGAACATCGGTTCTATGGCCAATGTGCTTAGAAAGCTCTTGCATAAAGCTCTGGGTAAAACGCATTATTTCACCGTCCGATTTCCCTTTTGGGTCAAAATCAGAACCTCCTTTGCCACCACCCATTGGTAGACCAGTTAGTGCATTTTTGAAGATTTGTTCGTATGCTAAAAACTTAAGGATACTTAAGTTTACTGAAGGGTGAAACCTTAGTCCTCCTTTGTAGGGACCTATGGCACTATTCATCTGAACACGATAACCGCGATTAACATTAATATTTCCCTGGTCGTCAACCCATGGAACTCTGAACATAATTACCCGTTCGGGTTCAGCGATTCTGTCAAATACATTGTACTTAACATACTCCGGCTTCTTTTCAAGAAGTTCTTGTACATTTAAGAAAACCTCGTCAACTGCCTGATGAAATTCTATTTCATGGGGAGTTCTTGCTTTAATTCGATCAATTACTGATTGACTCATATCATTTTTACTTTATTGAATAATCAAACTTGGTTTGTGTGCGGTATTTTAGACCTGAGGTATTTAGCGGTGTGGTTGTTTTCGAGAAGAACAAGTTGCTCTGGAGTACCGGCAAAATTTATGTGCCCACCGTTTTTACCTCCCTCAGGGCCGAGGTCAATAATCCAATCGGCGGATTTAATTATTTCCATATTGTGTTCAATCACAACCACGGTATTTCCATGATCAACGAGCGAATTTATGGCATCCAAAAGTTTCTGAATATCATGAAAATGCAACCCCGTTGTCGGTTCATCAAATATGAACAAAATGTCGGACAATCCCGCCTTTCCTTTGCCTAAAAATGAGGCCAATTTTACCCTTTGTGCCTCTCCACCGCTTAAAGAGCTAGAAGATTGCCCAAGTTTGATGTACCCAAGACCAACATCATATAACGGTTGTAGTTTTGCAATTATTGGCGGTTTGTCTTCAAAAAAGTCAAGCGCTTCTTCTATCGTTAAATCAAGGACCTGGCTAATATTGTACTTTTTGTAGATGATGTCGAGAACTTCGCGTTTAAATCGATGTCCTTTACAATTATCACAAGTTAAATTTATATCGGCCATAAATTGCATTTCAATCTTAACTACGCCCTCTCCGGAGCATACTTCGCATCTACCGCCCTCAACATTAAAAGAAAAATGAGCGGGCTTAAATCCGCGTTGTTTTGCCAACGGCTGATCGGCAAAAAGACTCCTTATTGCATCGTATGCTTTAACATATGTAACCGGATTAGAGCGTGACGATTTGCCAATAGGATTTTGATCTACAAATTCTATTTGTTTAATGTCTTTAACATTTCCATCGAGTCTTACAAACTTACCCGTGGGTAGAGTATTGGTACCGAGCATTTTACCCAACGCCGGGTAAAGAATATTAGTTATTAAGGTAGACTTACCCGATCCGCTAATTCCGGTAACAGTTGTTAAAACACCCAGTGGAATTTCAGCATCAATACCTTTTAAGTTATTTGCTGAAGCTCCAATGATTTGAATAGACCTTTTTGACTTCCGCCGTTTCTCAGGAATAATAATCTCGGCTTTCCCCGAAAGATATCGTGTGGTGTGTGTATCGGCTTTGCCGATATCTTTTAAACTACCTTGAAAAACCAATTCACCACCATGAGCACCGGCATCCGGACCAATATCGATAAGCTGATCGGCCTCGGCCATGATTTCTTCTTCATGCTCAACAACTATAACCGTATTGCCCTTATCCCTTAGATTCTTTAACACTTGGATCAATCGCGCAGAGTCTTTTGGGTGAAGCCCAATGCTGGGTTCATCGAGAATATACATGGCACCTACTAATACACTGCCGAGAGAAGTGGCAAGTTTGATGCGTTGAAATTCTCCACCCGATAAAGTAGAGGTCATGCGATTAAGGGTGAGATAGCTAAGACCTACATAGTTTAAATATTCGAGCCGATTGGTTATTTCTAATAGGAGTCGCCTTGCAATTGCTTTCTCATGTTCATTTAGAACAAGGTTATTAAAAAATTCGAGCAGTCCATCGACTTGCATAAGTACCAAATCGAGGAGGGAGGCATTATTAATCTTTACATAACCGGCGTCTTTCCTTAGTCGGGTTCCTCTACAGTCGGGGCAAACTGTTCTACCACGGTAGCGCGAAAGCATGACTCGATATTGAATCTTGATGGTTTTAGATTCTAGGAACTTAAAAAATGCATTTATTCCCTTGAACTTGCCATGGCCTTCCCATAAAAGCTTTTTCTCCGTTTCCGATAGGTCGATATAGGGTCGATGAATAGGAAAATTTATTTCAGAGGCAATATCTAATAATGGAGCAAGCCATTTTTTCATGGTTTCACTCCGCCATGGAGCTACAGCACCTTCAAACATAGATAAGGTATTATCGGGAATAACCAGGTCAGGGTCTACCCCCAAGATATTACCAAAACCTTCGCATTTACGACATGCTCCATAGGGGTTATTAAAACTGAAAAGGTTTACAGAAGGCTCTTCAAATAAAACTCCATCGAGTTCAAACTTATCCGAAAAGGTTTTTGTGTTATGGCCAATAATATGAATTGTACATGTGCCATGACCTTCGAAAAAGGCAGTTTTGATGGAATCGGCTAACCTAAACTGACTATCTTCATCGCTAGCAATTACGCCCCGATCAATAAGAATACTGATTGTCGAGGCAGGGGCTTTTTCATTGAGATAATCTTCGATTTGAACAATCTCATCACCGGCTAGTATTCTGGTATACCCATTAGAAAGCAATATTTCTAACTCCTTTTTAAAGGACCTTTTGTCGTGGTGAATAAGCGGCGTGCTTACCATATATCGATTTCCCTCTTCAAAACTAAGCACATAATCAACCACATCAGACACAGAATCTTTTGTGACCTGTTCTCCACTAATAGGTGAATATGTAATTCCTATCCGTGCGAATAGAAGTTTCATATAGTCGTAGATCTCGGTAGAGGTGCCCACAGTAGACCGCGGATTACGAGTGTTAACGCGCTGCTCAATAGAAATGGCAGGTGAAACCCCCTTAATGTAATCAACCTCTGGTTTTTCCATCCGACCAAGAAACTGCCTTGCATAGGATGATAAACTTTCAACATACATTCGTTGTCCCTCGGCAAAGAGGGTATCGAAGGCCAAAGAAGATTTGCCCGAACCCGAAAGTCCGGTTACAACTACTAACTTATTTCTTGGTATTGCGACACTAAGATTTTTGAGATTATTAACCCTGGCCCCTTTTATTATGATAAACTCTTTGGGGCTAAGTTTATCAATGGCAGTTGTTTTTATCAGTTCAGAAGTAACACTCATAGCTGAGCAAATATAGAGATTTGCCAGCGTTTACTTCACTTATTAAAATAAGGAAAACGTTATCTATGTGCACTAAGAAAAGTATATTAGAAAAGTGCAAAGAATATTATTTTTCATCGCACACAATATTTTTTACTATGTTTCGTTAGGCCGTAATTTGGCCTTTAATCCACACCATAAACGGTGAATGTACATAACTGATTTTTTAGGCATCATTTGAAAAATAATATAAAAATCTTTTGATTTTACTTTTTGGTTTACCTACATTTGATTCTACCAAACAAAAAATATTCATCAAGACACCACGATTTTGCCTATGAGATAAACCTCTACGTTACCAAATAAATTATTACATGATAAATGATAAAATAAGTGACAGCAAGTTGGTAAAGCTGTTCTTAACTGGCGACGAGAAGGGTTTTGAGGTCTTGATTGAAAGATACCAATCCAGAATTTTTACGTCCATTCATCTAATTGTTAAAGATCGCAATATAGCAGAAGATCTTAGACAAGAAACTTTTATTAAGGCTTTAAATACGCTAAGAGCGGGGAGGTACAACGATGAGGGCAAGTTTCAGCCATGGATAATGCGTATTGCTCATAATTTGGCAATCGATCACTTCAGAAAAAATAAGCGCTTTCCAACGATTGTTATGGAAGATGGCAGCAATGTGTTTAACACATTAGAATTTTCTGAAGCACCATTCGAAACTTTTCAAGCACAAAAAGATACTAAAGAAAAACTCCGGGCGTTAATAGAAGAGTTACCCGACGCGCAGCGAGAGGTCTTGGTAATGCGACATTACATGGAAATGAGTTTTCAAGACATCGCTGAAAGCACTGGAGTTAGTATTAATACAGCATTAGGAAGAATGCGTTATGCATTAATTAACCTAAGAAAGAAGATGTTAAAACAAAACATGGCCTATGACCAAAACATTTACCCAAAATGACCTTATCAGGTACATTTACGATGAAACCTCTCACGAGGAATCAATAGAAATTCAAAAGGCGTTACTATGTGACAATGCTCTGCATGAAGAGCATAAGCGCCTTAGTACAACAGTAAGATTACTCGATGAACTACTCGAGCCGGGGACAACATCTTCGGTTGCCAGTAGTCGTTCAAAAGTATAAAAAAAGCTATCTTGCATCGACCAGGAATCTAATGGTTAATGACAAGAAAAGAACGATATCGGGCAGTTGTAGAACTGTTTAAAGAGATAAATCCTGATGCTGAAACGGAGCTGGAATACAGTAATCCGTTCGAATTGCTTATTGCCGTGATATTGAGTGCTCAATGCACGGATGAGCGCATCAATAAAGTAACACCGCAACTTTTCAAAACTTTTCCGACACCAGCCCACCTAGCGGCAAGTTCCTCGGAAGAAGTATTTCCCTACATACGTTCAGTCACCTACCCCAATAATAAATCGAAGCATTTAGTAGGTATGGCTCGAATGCTGCAAGAAGAGTTTAATAATGAGGTTCCGGGAGACATCAAAGAACTGCAGAAACTACCGGGCGTGGGAAGAAAAACAGCCAATGTGATTGCATCGGTTATTTATAACCAGCCAGCAATGGCCGTAGACACACATGTTTTTAGAGTTTCGAAACGAATTGGTTTAGCTAACCAAAATGCTAAAACACCATTAGAGGTTGAGAAACAGCTGGTAAAATATCTCAAGAAAGAAGATATTGCAACAGCCCATCATTGGCTAATTCTTCATGGACGATATACATGCTTAGCCAGAAGACCAAAGTGTGAAGAATGTAAGCTCACCCATCTTTGTAAATATTTCGAAAAGCATTACAACTGACCGTAATGTGTGGTATTAATCTAATTCTAAGCAAAAAACCGATTCCTAAAAACGCTTTGTCTGCAATGCAACAAAGCTCTCAATATCGAGGCACCGATAATTCTGGTGAATTTTTTTCTAAGAAGGAGGACTGGTTTCTGGCTCTGGGTGTAAATAGGCTTATGGTGATTGATCGCGATAAATCATCAAACCAACCCATGCTTTCTGATTGCGGGAATTATGTACTAGCCTATAATGGTGAGGTTTATAACTACCAGGACTTAAAAAATCGCCTAATTAATAAAGGGGTCGTGTTTAAGACGCATTCGGACACCGAAGTCGTATTCTATTGGCTTAAGGAGTTTGGGGCCGAAGGAATTAATGAGCTTAAGGGGATGTACGCATTCGTATTTGCTGATTTGAATAACGCCCAGATTCTTGTGTCTCGTGATCGTCAGGGAATAAAACCACTATACTATTTTTTGAATGATGATACGTTTGTCTGTTCTTCCTCGATCAGGGCTATTGAGGACTCGAAGATGGCAAAACTGACCATTAATGATCATGCAATAAGGGAATACCTCAGCTTCCGTCATGTATTGGGGCAAAAAACCTTTCTAAACGAGATCAGCGCATGTGAACCGGGTGTTGTTCTAGAGATAAGTCAAGAGTTTGATTATAGAAAGAAAAGTCATACTCTGGGAAAAAAAACAGGTCAGGAAGATTTGCGTAATTCGATGATCGAGTCCATAACACTACAGTATAACGTTAGCGATGCTCCGGGACTTATGCTTAGTGGCGGCGTAGATTCTACCTTGATTCTGGCGATGCTTAACCGCGAACTATCCGTAGTAGGTACTCCCGCTTATACCTTAAATACCGGAAAGGATGCAGAATGGGCGATAAAGGCTGCGAAACTATATCAGGCCGAACATCAACCCATTGAATTAAAACGCGACAACCCAGCCTTAGCACAAGAGTTTTTGAACTTAATAGACCAGCCAATTGCCGACCATGGTGCTTTGGCGACATGGCTTGTTTCCAAAGAGGTTAAGATAAATCATAGGGTGCTTATTTCGGGAGCAGGAGCAGATGAATTATTCGCTGGATATAATCGACACCGGGCATATTATCAATATTTAAATCATCCTAAGATTTTGTTGCGAACGAAATTCTTAATTGACTCGCTGCGGCTCAATAAAGTTTTACCAGATGCTTACCAAAAACTGTTTAATGCGTTATCCAAAGATCCAAGCGAAACTTTTGAAAACTTCCTTAAAATATATTCTTTAATTAATTCAGTTCATAATATCGCTCTAAAGTGTTCAACTGAAAGTCCTGAAGAAAGTCTTCGCGAAGCACTTAAATTCGATCGGGTTAACTACTTGATAAACGATGTTTTAGCGATAACCGATAATGCAGGTATGCAACAAGGAGTTGAAATTAGAGTACCGTATTTGTGCGACTCGATCGAAGATATAGCGAGCAAAATCAGCGCTGCCCAGCTTATGGCTAAGAAAGGGAAGGGCCCACTTAAAGATCTACTCACTTCTTACGGAGGAAAAGAATTTGTCAATAGGCCGAAATTGGGCTTTGGGTTGCCAATGGGAGAGCTTTTACGAAGCAAGGAATGGCGAGGACTTTGGAAGTTTCTTGATCGGGAAAGTCCGATCTATGCTTATGTGCCTAAAGAGACAATTGAAAACCTGTGGTCAAATCATTTAGCGCAGAAGGCAGATAACAATATGCAGCTATGGTCTATATTAGTATTAGAAAACTGGCTTGCAAGCCATTAGAATGAAAGTACTCTATATTCATCAATATTTCAGGACTCCTGAGGAAGGGGGCGCTATTCGTTCGTACTATCTGGCGAAAGGGTTAGTGGATCACGGTATAGAAGTTGAGATGATTTCTGCCCATAATGAAAAGAGGGCAAAAACGGTTACAGTCGATGGGATTAGGGTGCATTATTTGCCGGTTCATTATGATAACCGACAAGGATTTTTGGCAAGATTAGTAGCCTTCTTTAGGTTCATGTATTTAGTGCGAAGAAAAGTAAGAAAAATTAAGGATATCGACGTATGCTATGCAACCTCAACTCCGCTTACGATAGGGCTGTCTGCTCTTAGAATAAAGAAAGAACACAAAATCCCATATTATTTTGAGGTCCGGGATCTATGGCCGGAAGCACCATTTCAAATGGGTGTAATAAAGAATAAGTACCTCAAACGCTACCTTAAGAATCTGGAGATTAAGGTGTATAAAAATGCCGAAAAAATTATCGCACTATCACCTGGTATTAAAACGCAAATCGAAACATCGGAGCCAAACAAAACCGTTGCTCTTATCCCGAATATGTCTGACATCGATTTTTTTAAGCCAGAGCAAAAACAAGAAGCACTAGAAGGCCTTTTTGATGTTGATGATAAGTTTGTTGTGAGCTACTTCGGAACCATAGGTAGAGCCAATCACCTCGACTACTTACTTGCTGCGGCCAATGAGTCGTTAAAAGCAGGGCTGCCGCTCCAGATTTTTATCATTGGCGATGGATCTGAGTTAGACCGACTGAAGTACCTGGTCAAACATTTTAGTATTTCGAATGTACGATTTCTGCCATTCCAAAGTAAGTACAACCTCCGAAGAGTACTGAATATTACCGACGCAGCTTATGTTTCATTCGCGAGCAAACCAATTATGGAAACCAATAGCCCTAATAAATTTTTCGATGCTCTTGCGGCAGGCAAAATAATAATTACGAATACAAAAGGCTGGGTAAAAGATATTGTTGAAGGAGAGCCATGTGGTTTCTATTATGATCCTAATGAGCCAAGAGATTTTGTTGAGAAGATAAGTATGTACATTCACTCAGCACAGTTTAAAGAAGAGTCACAGAAGCGAGCAAGAAAGGTGGCTGAAAATCAATTTGCTCGAGGTGCTCAAGTGAATAAGCTAATTGATATCCTGAGCTAGTTCATTCTCTTGATATCCATTTCACTTTGCTTCATAATTGCTAACTTTAGTGTTGAACAAAAATGCTAGCAAAATGCAATGCACGGCAATAAAATCAATTAATGGTAGTTTCTCCATAGAGAGCAGGAAATTTGAGAGTGAATTATTTACTGAACCAGATCTAGTTTGGATTGATATTATTATACCCAATAGATCTGATTTCATTGCCGAGCTAGAACAATCAAATGTTGATGACGACTTATTGAGGCGATTAGCAAACCCAGGTAAAACCTTTCGCTTAGAACGCATTAAAGATACGGCCTTACTCGACTGTAATATTAATTACGGCAACGAGGATATTAATAATGCATATGTTACACTGGTCTTTGCCAACCAATTTTTAATTACTATTTCAGGCAATGATCATCGATTGACTGATTCTTTACAACCCGATAATCTTATTAAATATGTAAGGAAACATAATTATCAATTTATTGTTTTGGCTCTTCTGGGTAGAATGGTTGATTATAATGTTGGTATTGCAAGAGAGGTAACCAAACGAGTGGATGAAGCTTTAAAAGTATCAATTGGAGATAATTTTATCTGGAACGCATCGGATTCAGAATTACTCTATCATAAAGTAATTGATCTGACTGAAATTTTTGAAGATCAACTTACAACAATTCGTTTGCTACCCATAGATGAGGGAGATACAGGGTCTATCGGAAAAAATTTATCGCGTATAGAGAAAAGTATGGATCACCTCGTTTCCATTATGGAGCGGTCAGTGGACAAATTGGACTATATTTTTCAAAGAAACCGTAGTCTGCTGCAAGAAAAGGGCAATACAAAACTTAACACGCTTACCATAATTCAATCAATCTTTGTCCCACTAACATTTATCGCGGGAATTTATGGAATGAACTTTGTTAATATGCCTGAGCTAGAGTGGACAAATGGCTACTTCCTATCCCTTTCGCTTATGGGAATAATTGCATTTGGCAGTCTGTATTTATTTTATAAAAATGGCTGGTTTAAATAATGAGTTAGCCTTAACTGACATTATTGAGAAGATTAAATTGAACCTTAGATGTATAAAATCCAGAAACTCCTAATTCTTGTATTTGCACTAACAATAATGCCGCTGGCACTTATTAATGCCCAATCGATAAAACCAAGATTCGAGAATGGTGAGGCCCAGGTAGTACCGGAGTTTCGTGATGCTTCAGAATGGATTCAACACGATTTATGGGTGGAAGCAGACTTTGATACGGATGGAGATGGAAAAATGGATCGAATGCACGTTTCGGTTACAAGACCAAAACAAACCGATACTGAAAAGCTTAAATTACCCGTTATCTATATTTCAAGCCCCTACTTTGCCGGAACAGCCTCTGGCTCGAAAGAGTATTTCTGGAATGTGCGCCAGGAGCTAGGTGAACAATCACCGGAACGCATGCACCCTCCTGAGGTTAAGAGAAGAGGTCAGCGACCCGTGATATCGAGCTCTCATACCAGGACATGGGTGCCACGTGGTTATATTGTTGTCCACTCCTCTTCTCCCGGTACAGGCTTATCGCAGGGTTCTCCAACGGTTGGCGGCGAAAATGAGTCACTGGCCCCTAAAGCGGTAATTGAATGGTTGTGTGGTAAAAGAAAAGGGTTTAAGGAAATAGATGGCAAGAAAGAAGTAAAAGCATTTTGGTCAACTGGTAAGGTTGGTATGACAGGCACTTCTTATAATGGCACAATTCCCCTAGCAGCAGCGACGACCGGTGTTGAAGGGCTCGAGGCCATTATACCCGTTGCCCCAAACACATCGTATTATCATTATTATCGCTCTAACGGTTTAGTAAGAAGTCCGGGAGGGTATTTGGGGGAAGATATTGATGTGCTTTTCGATTTTATTCATAGTGGAGACGAATCAAAACGGCAATGGGCTCGTGAAAACATTCGCGATAAAGAAATGGCAGAGGGCATGGATCGTGTCAACGGAGACTATAACGAGTTTTGGGCTGGTCGAGATTATCTTAACCAAATGAAGAACATGAAAGCGGCGCTTTTGATGTCTCATGGCTTTAACGATTGGAATGTTATGCCAGAGCACAGTTTTCGAATATATGAGGCTGCGAAGGAACTCGGCCTTCCAGCCCAGATTTATTATCATCAGGGAGGTCATGGCGGACCACCGCCAATGTCAATTATGAACAAATGGTTTACGCGTTATCTGCACGGTATTGAAAATGATGTCGAGCGAGATCCCCGGGCCTGGATTGTTAGGGAAAACAGTTCGAATAAAGAACCGACAGCATACACTGACTATCCTAACCCTGAGGCTAGCCCAGTTAAATTCATGCTTACTGGAGGCGCACCTGAATATGGTGGCCTTTCTCCGGTACCTTTTCCAAGTAGAGGTACAGAAACCTTTGTTGACAACTTTTCATTTTCGGGAGCCACCCTTGCTAAGGCTGAGGTAACGAATCACCGTTTGATGTATCTAACTCCCATTTTAAAAAACGATGTTCACATTTCTGGTAAGGTTCGTGTTTCAATGAAGATTTCATCCAACAAACCAGCGGCAAACCTATCGGTATGGTTGGTTTCGTTACCTTGGCAAGAAGGCCCAAATGCGGAAATCACAGATAATATAATTACTCGTGGCTGGGCCGATATCCAAAACCACACGTCGCTATCGGAAAGCGAACCGCTCGAGCCAGGAAAGTTCTATAGTCTTAGCTTTGATCTACAGCCAGACGATCAGGTGATTCCGGCTGGCCAACAAATTGGACTAATGATTTTTTCAAGTGATCGCGAATTTACACTGTGGCCGAACCCAGGAACCGAATTATCGTTAGATTTAGGAGGCACCGTTTTAGAGATTCCTGTTGTAGGTGGCGTTAAAGCTTATAATGCGGCACTAAAAGAATAATAGAGGGAAACAACAAAGAAAAAAACCTTATGAACAATTTAAGCTTGACCCCTACTAAAAAGCAAATTTTATTAGCTCTAATGCTAATGATCCCATTCATAAGTCTGGGTCAAACCAATTATAATCAAACTGTCGCTTATGATTCAATAAAAGGATCCCCCAAAGCAACCCTGGAAGAAATCGCTTGGATTCAGGGTCACTGGAGAGGCACCGCATTCGGCGGATCCACCGAAGAGATTTGGTCGCCCCCATTGCATGGTTCAATGATGGGTGTTTTTAAGGCATCTACCTCGGAAGGTATATCCTTTTATGAAATTATGACAATTATTGAAACCGATGGCACATTATTATTTCGATTAAAGCACTTTGACGAAAACCTCAAAGGCTGGGAAAAAAAGGATGAAACCGTTGATTTTAAACTAGTAAAATTAGAAAAAGGTAAGGCATATTTTGATGATTTCACCTTTGAGTATATCTCCGACGATGAGATTAATGTTTATGTTGTTGTAGATAATAATGGCAAAGAGTCGGAGATAAAGTTTAACTATGTGCGGTATAAACCAAGCACTAAAAACTAAGGTGGATCAACTTTCCTTCGCCCAGCTTAGCGGTTGTAATTACGAGAATATTGCTATAATCACTATCATCAAACTGACTAAATTGGTCGTTACCTAGAAGGATATTTGCTAATACAGGGGTGGTGTTAGAATGACCACTAATTACGATAGTCTGCCCTTGATGCTCATCAATCATTTTTTGGAGCAATTGCTCGGGGTCTTTCCAATTGTAAGGTTTAACTTCTAAGCCTTTCAAGTTGGCCAGCGGTGTAACGGTTTCTTTAGTTCGAATATAGTTCGTTGAGTAGATCTCCTGAATATCGGTTTTGCTAAGTAGTGCCGTGAATTTTTCTGCCCTAAGTACACCTTCTTGGGTTAGTGCCGGATCTTTACTGCCATCGGCCACTTTTTCGGCATGCCTTACCAGAATAAAAGTTGTTTGACCTTGTCCACACGCTTGAAGCGCCAGGAATACGAAGACAGTTATGAGCATATTTTTCATGTTGCCAAATACGACAATAATTGTTAGATGCCCAAAAAGGTTGACTTTTACTAACTTTAAAGGAAATACAAAATCATGAAATCTCCACGTGAAGTTTTAAACCAATGGGTAGTCCTTTTTAATCAAGGGAACGCCGAAGAGCTGGCAGCGCTATATCATATTGACGCCGTAAACCATCAAGTTGCAATTGAACCACTTCATGGTAGGGATGCCATACGGGCAATGTTTGTAGAGGAATTTAGCATTGCGGATATGACCTGTATTGTTGAGAATATTTTCGTTGATGGCGACTGGGTAATCTTAGAATGGAAAGACCCCAAAGGATTGCGAGGTTGTGGTTTTTTCTACATAGTAGATGGAAAGATTAAACATCAACGCGGCTATTGGGACAAACTATCGTTCTTAAGGCAACAGGGATTACCAATTCCAAGTGAGTAGCAAGAGTTAAAATTAGGTAGTGCCGTTGCTGGAAGTTATTGATTGCTAACCTAGAATTTTAGAATGGATTGTATTTAGCTTCGTTAAGAATTTCCTGAGCGTTAGGGTTAGCCAGGATTTGTTGCAGGCTCATTTCATCAGAATTTTTTTGGTACTCTTTTAATATATCCCAGCCTATCCAGGCGCCAATACGACCCGGGCACTTATTACCTATTTCAAAAACATTAGGCCTTTCGTCTAAATATTTCTGTTTGACAATATGATTCGTTTCATAGACCAATTCATTCTCCAGGAAATGATACCATAAGAGATGTCGGTTTTCTTTTACATTGTTTAGTTCATTAGCATCGTACCAAACAATTAAGGAGTCGGCCGTGCATGGCATCATATTTTTAGCGAAAAGATACTTTTTGCCATAGTAAATCATATCGGCGGCCATAGTATTATCGGCGGGATCTTCCCTTAAAAAACGACTGGCGTATAACAGAATTGTCGCTGGAACAATATAAGGCTTGTCGTATCTCCGCAAAATGTAAGCAGGAATACCCTGAGGCCTGTATTTACCTTCAGGCCCCAAGTAGAAATCCAATCCAATGATTATTTGCTCGTTATCCACATACATTTCGCTGCTGCCAAAACCTGTAACCACGGTTTGCACTTTTGGAGGTGTAAAATTGGGGTAGTAATGCTTTATCAATGAAAATGCCGACGAGAACTCAGCCTGCAGGTCTTCCATGCCACCAAAATACTGTCGGGCTTCCATAAGCAAGGTGTCGGTATATGGGTTCTTAATAATTCGAAATAATTCTCGAGCGAGTATTGTATCCGAGGGATATTGGTCAGAGCCCAGAAACTCTTTGGTTAGAACAGGGTAATCATAGAGAAAGTCCAGAACATCTTGGGTGCTTTCAGCGGCAAATAGCCGATCTTCAAGTCGTTCGATTTCAACCTCAACAGTTAATTCAGGTGTGGGAGCATCGATACAAACTTCTTCATCGCTTCCACAGCCGATTAAACCAACAAATAGTATTATCAAAAATTTTCTCATGCGGTGCAATGATAATCCAGCATCCTATCACCTCAAAACGTAAATGAATATCTATTCGTATATTAATCTGTGATGCGGGCACTAAGTTTTATTTTTATACTCCTCCCAATGTTAACTTTTGGGCAAGCAATCGATTGGCTTGAACCACAACAATATCGGAAAATAGTTAAAAGAGCTCAAAAAGTACCCGCGAACGCAGAACGGTCGGCCTATTATATCGCAGACGCGCTTACTGCAGAGACAAGTAACGATTTTGAAAAAGCATTTAGTTTTTACGTTTGGATAGCCAATAATATCACCTACGATATTCATGGCTTTAACTCAGGTGATTTACCGGATTATAGGCCCAAGGCAGTATTGCACACCAAATTGGCTGTTTGTGAAGGGTATGCAAGGCTGTTTAAGAACCTATGTGATGAAGCTGGTGTGCGCTGTGAAATTATTCGGGGCTATTCGAAAGGATATGGCTATACCATTGGGCAAAAATTTAACGTGGCAAATCATAGTTGGAATGCCATCTATATCGATGATGCCTGGCATTTGATAGATGTAACCTGGGCTGCTCGAAAGACCAATGACCGGACCAATATTAGACCATTTACAGGCGCGTATTTTATAACGCCAGCCTCTACTTTTATTGAAGATCACCTGCCTGAAATTCCAGCCTGGCAGTTGTTGGAGTCACCTATTACTAAGAATGCCTTTGAGACGGGTTCAAAGGAAAGGTTAGCTCATGATTATAATTATACTGACAGTCTAGCACATTATTTGGAACTTAATGCTCACGAAAGAACAATTTCCTACCAACTACAAGCCAAAGCCTTTAACCCAAGAAATGATGATGCGAATTACAAGATAGGCCTCGAATATCGCTTTAAAGCCTTAGATTATCTCGAAACGGTTTATGACGTTGCGGCTGATGATCAACAAATGTTCGATCGCCTAGAAGAAGTTGTGTTTTACAACCTTGATGAAGCGGCCTTGTATTTCAGCCTTATTAAACCTAGCAGCAGGTACTACGAAAGCACGCAAGTCTTTTTAGACGACACCGATTTTGAGCGTGGTGTTTTTAAGTATGAGGTAGCGCATAGAATGCTGGAGATATATAATTCCTTTTCTGCTCGGAAAAAGCTTCAACATAGGGACTATTACGAAAATGCCATTCTCGAGCATTATAAAAACGCAGCCATCTACTTCGAGCGCATACCGCACCACTCATGGTATTATGAAAAAGCTGAAGAATACCTACAGAATTACCTGGTAAACCCTTTTAAAGAAACTAGTCTAATTCGATAACCTCGAGTTCATTATTCAATACCCGGTATTCGGTAAGCGCAAGGGACGAATCCTCTACAATTTTTACCCATTTGTGGTATTTCATATACCATTTAAATCGTATCGAATATACACTTCGCGTAAAATACGAATACAAATAAGGATGAACTACCAACGTTATGTTCTTTTCGTTCTGATCAACAAGGAGGTGCTCAAGCATATTCTCAATGTCTTCAGATACCTGTATCGATGCTGTAATTTGACCAGTTCCACTGCAGGTAGGGCATTTTTCTGATGTAATTATATTAACCTCAGGCCGTACACGCTGTCGTGTGATTTGCATCAGGCCAAATTTCGATAAGGGTAATATGGTAAACTTCGAACGGTCGCCTTTCATCTCATCTTTCATTTTCTGAAAGAGAAGGCGCTTGTTCTCAGCCTTTCGCATATCAATGAAGTCAACAACCACAATGCCACCCATATCGCGTAACCGAAGTTGCCTTGCTACCTCTGCTGCTGCCTCAAGATTAACGGCAAGCGCAGTAGACTCTTGGTCGGCTTCTGAGTTTGATTTGTTACCACTATTTACATCGATTACATGAAGAGCCTCAGTATGCTCAATAATCAGATATCCTCCGCCACGAACAGTTACCGATCTACCGAAAAGTAGTTTAATCTGCTTTTCAATGCCATAAGATTCGAACAGCTTTGCGCGACCGTTATAAAACTTAACAATCTTTTCTTTGTCGGGCGCAATTTTTTTGGTGTACGCCTTAATCTCATCGAACATTTCTTTATCGTCGATTGTAATACTATCGAACGACTCGTTAAGAACATCTCTGAGGATAGAAGAAGTTTTGTTAACTTCTCCAATTACTACATCACGAGGCTTGGCTTTTTTTAATCCACCAATCCCATTGATCCAGCTTTCGTAAAGGTGGTTGAGGTCATTGTGTAGTGCGGCAACATCTTTTCCGTCGGCGACTGTACGGATTATAATGCCGAAGTTCTCCGGCTTAATTGAGGTAAGAAGGCGCACTAAGCGCTTGCGCTCCTCGCTATTGGTGATTTTCTTTGAAACACTTACCGTATTTGAAAAAGGTACTAAAATGATGTACCTGCCGGCAAGTGATAACTCGCAAGAAAGCCGAGGCCCTTTGGTGGAAATGGGTTCTTTAACCACTTGCACCAATATCTTCTGGTTTTTGGTGAGCACTTCACTGATCTTCCCATGTTTATTAATATCGGGAAGTATTTTGAAGTTGCTCAGGTCGCTTTTTACCTGCCCCTTATGTTGGGCCTGCTTGGTAAACTTATTGAGCGACAATATTTTTGGTCCTAGATCAAGATAATGTAGAAAAGCATCTTTTTCATAGCCGACATCGATAAATGCAGCGTTGAGTCCAGGAACTACTTTCTTAACAGTTCCCAAATAGATTTCTCCAACAGTAAATTGATTTCCATCTTCTTCACGATGGTACTCCAGAAGACCTTTGTCTTTTAGTAGGGCAATTCGGCATCCTTTTTGAGTTGAGCTAACTACTAATTCGTTACTCAAAACTTAAATGCTTTTAATGAATAAATACTTTTAAGACGTAGCAAAGTAAGCATGCTACGCCCAGTCGAGGCTCATTTGCCTAAACCTACTTCTTCTTATGTCTGTTTTTTCTAAGACGCTTCTTTCGCTTGTGTGTAGCGATTTTATGTCTTTTTCTTTTCTTACCGCAAGGCATAATGTTATAATTTTAATGTTTACCTGGCCACTTATTCTGGCACTATAATTATTTTATGTAGGACACTCCTACAGTATTCGCAATTAAAACCATTCTAAGGGAATGGGAGCGCAAAGTTATCCTATTTTCTTGAAAATCAAGCAAAAATTTACTGAATTAAATCTTCCCTCGATGATTAAATCTGTAATAAACGGATTAGAAGCTGCTACCCTACCTTCGAGCTGTTCTTAATCTTATTGGCAAAAACTTTAGATGGCTTAAAGCTTGGCACATAATGCTCATCAATAACAATAGCCGTATTCTTCGAAATATTTCTTGCGATTTTTTTAGCTCGTTTTTTATTTACGAAGCTACCAAACCCTCGAACATAAATGTTTTCGCCATCGGCCATCGAGTTTTTTACTACATTAAAAAATGCTTCAACAGTTACACTAACATCGGCTTTATCGATACCCGTCTTGTCAGCAATTTGAGAGATTACGTCTGCTTTAGTCACGTTAAAAAAAGTTTAAAAATTTATATTTAAAGGGCTCTGCGCCAATGAATTCGGCACAAAGTTAACTGCAAAGTTTTAATATAAAAATAATTCAATGACTTTTGCCTCTCTTTAATTTTAAAAACAAAAATCTCGGTTGAGCAGCACAAGTTTTACACCCCAAATTCTTGCATGGTATCAGGAAAATAAGCGCGAGCTTCCCTGGCGCAGTTCCAATGATCCGTATAAGATCTGGCTAAGTGAAGTAATACTACAGCAAACAAGGGTAGCGCAAGGATTGCCATACTATCAGAAATTTGTAAATAAATATCCTACTGTTGCCGATCTCGCCAACGCAACAGAAGAAGAGGTTTTAAGAATCTGGCAAGGGCTTGGCTACTATTCGCGTGCGAGAAACCTTCATAAATGCGCTAAGCTTATAGCCCAAGAGCAGCAAGGAGTTTTTCCTGACTCCTTTGTGGAACTAAAGAAACTTCCGGGCATTGGTAATTATACAGCCGCTGCAATAGCTTCTATTGCTTTTAACGAAGCAGTGGCTGTAGTTGATGGAAATGTTTATCGATTATTAGCTCGCTACTTTGGCGTTGATGTCGACCTAAGTTCATCGCAGGCCTATCGTGAGTTTTATTCCATAGCGAAGGATCAATTAGGTTCTGCAGATCCCGCCGCTTTCAACCAGGCAATGATGGAGTTTGGGGCACTACAGTGTACTCCCAAAAATCCGGACTGTGAAAAATGCCCGCTACAGGACTCTTGTTATGCAAAGGCTTCTAATATGCAGACGCAACTTCCGGTCAAGTCAAAAAAGACGAAAGTAAGGGAGCGATTCTTTTATTATTTTCTACTGATTGATGACGGAAGAATTTTGATGCGAGCCCGGAAAACCAAAGATATATGGCACGGCTTGTACGAGTTGTTTTTAATCGAGACGACGACTAAGCAAGAATTAGACAGCTTGAATCACCCATTATTGAAAAGGCTGTTGGATGCAGAGAAAATTATTCAGGTTGAGGATAAAATTATTAGACATGCACTGTCGCACCAATTGTTAAATGTTAATTTTGCAGTTGTTGAGTTAGCGGATAGTAAAGATTTTGAGTTGGAAGGGTTTAAATGGTATAGCCTGAAGCAAGTAGAGCAATTACCCAAACCAGTTTTAATATCAAACTATTTGGATACCTATTTGAATTCGATACATTTACAATAAGAGATTAAAAGAATTATGGCAGGAGTTAACAAAGTTATATTGGTTGGTAATTTGGGTAAGGATCCAGAGGTTCGTCATTTAGAGAGTGGAGTTCCAGTAGCTTCTTTTTCTTTGGCTACTTCTGAATCGTATAATGATAGAAATTCTGGTGAACGAAAAACGGTAACCGAATGGCATAATGTTGTCCTCTGGCGTGGATTAGCAGAAGTTGCTGAGAAATATTTGCATAAAGGCGACCAGGTCTATATCGAAGGAAAATTACGAACTCGTCAATGGGAAAAGGAAGGGGTAACTCGGTATACCACAGAAGTGGTTGGTGAAAATATGACTATGCTGGGGGGTAGACCAAGAACCGACGATGGTCAATCGTCCACTCCAGCGAGCCAGCCTGCCAGTCAGTCAACTCAATCTAGTCCCGCACCAGCTCAATCTAGTTCTGCACCTGCTCAATCTGCAGATCAAGGAGGAGAAACGCCAAATACTGAGGTTGATGACTTGCCATTTTAGATTCAAGTTCATTAACTTTTAGAATAGTTTTTAACCAAACCAAAGCTGTTGGAAACAAGTTTAGTAGATGAACCTCCGAGTCTGGCATTAGGATTAATAGGCGAATTACTGCAAGCTCAGATTGTTGGGGCTGACCTCTTTTACTTCATTTTTATTGGCGTTGTGCTAGTCCTTTTATTGGGGATATCAGCCTTAATATCAGGCTCGGAGGTGGCATACTTTGCGATTGATCTCCATGAAATTGAAGATTTTCGTCGTTCGGGAAATAGTTCAGATAATCGCATTTTGCGCTTACTGAGCAAACCAAAATATTTACTGGCGACCATATTGATCCTGAACAATTTTGTCAACGTGGCCATCGTCACCATATCAACCTACGTAACCTGGCAAGTATTTGCTGGTGCCAATCAGGCAACATTAATTACTTCTCTTACGGCAATTATTACTTTTCTAATTGTCTTTTTTGGTGAGATTGTTCCGAAGATCTACGCTAATAAACAGAGAGTAACTTTCGCTCGAAGAACCAGCGGTATCCTGTATGTAACCTCTACAATCGTTCACCCGCTTGCCTGGCTATTAGTGAACCTCACCACGATCGTAGAACGAAAGCTCGAAAAGGGCGTATACGATTCGAGTTCCATAGAAGAAGTTCACCATGCATTGGAGATGACTACCAAATCTGGGATTAGCGAAGAAGAAAAAGATATTTTGCGAGGCATCGTAAACTTTAGTACAATTTCTGTAACTCAAATAATGCGTTCGAGGATGGATATCGTTGCCCTTGATAACAAAGCGACCTTTCATGAGGTAATGGATTTTATTAATAAGGAGGGCTTTTCACGGATTCCGGTATTTGATGAAGTGATTGACAAGGTTGATGGGATTTTATACGTTAAGGATCTGCTCCCCTACATTGAACAGGAAGAAGATTTTAAATGGCAGGAGCTTACGCGATCGGCGTATTTCGTGCCAGAAAGTAAAATGATTGATGACCTCCTAAAGGATTTTCAGGAGAAAAGAGTGCATATCGCCATTGTTGTTGATGAGTATGGTGGTACTTCAGGCTTAATTACCATGGAAGATATTTTAGAGGAAATTGTCGGTGAAATAAGTGATGAATTCGACGAAGACGAGTCAATATTTCAACAAATCGCTGAAAATGTCTATGATTTCGAGGGCAAAACATCGATATATGATATGAGCAAAGCGCTAAAAGTTGAACCTGCAACTTTTGATAGCATAAAGGGAGAAAGCGAAACTATAGGAGGGATGCTGCTTGAAGAGTTTGGCCAGATTCCAAATACCAACGATTTCATTGAATTTGAAAACTATACCTTTACTATAATTGCTGTAGATAAGCGAAGAATTAAAAGAGTACGAGTTAAAGTTGCTTAGGTTGAAACACACACTTATATACTTTTCTTTCTTATTGCCAATCATTATGGCATGTGATTCGGATTTTACGCCTAAACCAAAGGGCTATAATCGACTTGATTTACCAGATCGAGAATATGTAGATCTTCCTGATAGTTTGCCCTACGGATTTAAGGTATCCAAAGCCGCAAAAATTCTGAGAGACAGCTCTTATATTGCAGAACCCTATTGGATCGATATCTATTATCCGGACATTACAGCGAATATTCAAATCACCTTTAAAAACCTTAAACAGGATAAGGAATTGATGGAAGAGTTGGTCAATGATTCTTACAAATTAACCTCTAAACATCAGATTAAGGCATATTCTATCGAAGAGACTGTAGTGCGAACACCTAATGGCAAAACGGCGGTTGTCGCTGAGTTGGAAGGAGAGGTGCCTAGTCAGTTTCAATTTTTTATTACCGATTCAGTTAACAACTTTCTTCGAGGTGCACTGTACTTTAGAACATCTACCAAAAACGATTCATTAGCGCCAGCCATTGAGTATATGAAAATCGATGCAATGCATATGATTAATACATTGGAGTGGCGCACTCCAATAAATTAATATCCTACGGCAGCCCCATCCGGTCTGGAAGAATCTGCAGCGCCCCGCAACACCTTATTTTCGGAATCCCATTGAATACCCATTAGTGCGCCCAGGCCTCCTCTTGGCACCATTCTATGCCCCATTTTCTCTAATATGGCTCTAGTGTCCGGTGAGAGCAGGTCTCTTTCGTACACAATACGATCTGGAAGCCACTGGTGGTGGATTTTCATAGCCTCAATGGCTCGGTCAACCCGCATATCATATTCCACAACACCGAGTACGGTTTGAAAAACAGTATTGATTATGGTTCTGCCACCTGGGCTACCAATGGCCAGATATGGCCTTCCATCTTTGGCAACTATGGTTGGAGTCATACTTGAAAGCATCCTTTTTTCGGGCTGGATTACGTTGGGGTTAGAACCTATGAGCCCATAGGAATTTGTGGTTCCTGGTACTGCATTGAAATCCCCCATTTCATTATTAAAGAGAAATCCTAATTCTGGCGATCCCATGCCGGAACCATAACCGTGCTCCAAGGTATAGGTCATCGAAACTGCGTTGCCATCCTTATCCATTATGGAAAAATGAGTTGTGCTCGTACCATCGTAAAGTTGCCCAAAACGCGAAGAGTCACTTTCTGATGCTTTGTTCATGTCTAAATTTGCAAAGCGCATCTTAGCAAACTCTTTTGAGGTTAACTTATCGACGGGCATTTCAGGATTAAAGTCAGGATCACCTAAGTGTTCTGCTCTATCGGCAAATGCCCTACGCATAACCTCAGCGACAAGATGGACATAGTTTGCCGAATTAAAATCGACCTCTTCCATATTGGCTTGTTCCAAGATATTCATCATTTCGATTAGAGCAACACCCCCGGAGCTTGGTGGAGGCATCGAATAAATGGTAAAATCTTTATACGTTGTAGAAACGGGCTCACGCTCAACCGCCTGGTATTTGGCAAGATCTTTTGTCGTGATAATACCGTCATTTTCTTTCATATATTTTGCGATAGCCTTGGCAACCTTACCCTTGTAAAAACCGTCGTGGCCATTAGCTTGAATCTCCTTTAATGTGCTTGCCAGTGCAGGCTGTTTCCAGTTCTCTCCAAACGCTGTAACTTCATCAGCTTCGTTATTAAAAAAGTTTTGTAAAAATTCAATGGGTGAGTTTTCTTTAAAATATTGCCCTCTGGAATATAGACTCCAAGTCATCGGGAATCCGTTAGTTGCTAAATCAATTGCGGGCTGAACAAGCTCCCCCCAAGATAACTTACCGTATTTCTGATGTGCCTGGTAGAGGCCAGCAACAGTGCCTGGTACTCCAACAGACTTTAGCCCAATATGATTAACCGAAGACTCGCGTCCGGAAAGGTTTTTATCACGCATTAGATCTCCGTTATCATCTAAATACATGTCGGCACTTGCTGCTAAAGGCGCTTTTTCTCGAAAATCGAACGTAGTAACATCGCCTCCCTCCTTCATGAAAACGATAAACCCGCCACCACCAATATTGCCTGCTGTTGGATGCACAACGGCAAGGGCAAAAGCTGTTGCTACCGTAGCATCTATTACATTGCCACCTTTTTTAAGAACATTTGTGCCTACTTCAGAAGCAATTTTATTAGCAGAAACAACCATTCCATTTCGTGCCGTGGTCTGACCTAAAGAGTTGGCTGTACTAAATAAAATTGCCACAATTCCCAGCATTAGGGCGTTTACAGAGAGTCTCATTGATGTTTTGATTAACGTATTTTTAAAACCGGGCTCTTTACCCGAATGCTAAAGGTAATCAGAAACCAAAACCCGCCCAATAGTCGTTGAAATAATTGGCAAAGGAAATTTTAGTCTAATTAAAGCGAAATCGATTATTCCTCGTAATAAACCACATGGAGCACAGTCTGCCCTACAGCTTTCAAGGTGTTTTTATCGATTATGTCCATATTGTCGCTGGTGGTATGGTGCCAGTCGCCAAAATACCCCGACCCAGGCTCCCAGTGTAAAATATCGATCATGGGAATTTTCGCGACAGTATTTACATAATAATGATCATCGGTGATTTGTGCTTCTTTCCTGGGAACAAAGTATTGCCCGTAACCGATATCCGCTGCCGTCTGCCACACATCTTTTAGTATTTTATTTGCAAATTGTCTCGAATAGCCCTCATACGGGAATCTTGCATCTTTACCGCCTACCATATCAAGCAATATGCCATAATATGCTGCATAGCTCCCTTTGTTCTTCGCCCAGTATTGCGATCCTAAACACCATGAATCCGGACTGCCCCCGTTTTCCTCACCCCAATCTTCGCCGTCAAAAAACAGAAGGTCTACTCCCACATCAGGAGATTTAGAGGCCTGAATTATACGAGCAATTTCCAGTAGCACACCTACTCCGCTAGCACCATCGTTGGCACCGTCGAACCTGGCATCATTATTTTCCTCATCCTTCGATGCCCATGGCCGGGTATCCCAATGGGTTGCAAGTAAGATCCGTTTCTTGGCTTGTGGGTTAATAGATCCCATGATATTGCGAAGTGAGAGACGAACATTGTCGTAGGTTGTGGCTTCGAATGCTTGTACAGAAACCGTGGCTCCATATTGTTCCAGGAGTTCGATTATACGATCGCCGGCCTCTCGATGTTGGGCCGTATTTGGTATTCGTGGCCCAAAATTCACCTGATCTTGAACGAAATAATAAGCAGAGTCGGCGTTGAACGATGGAACCTCAACAATGCGCTTCGGTTGGTCATTAACAGGTGCTGAAGTTTTATTACAGCCAGCCAAGATTAGAACCAAAGTAACAATACCAATTGAGAAGCTATGCCATCTACTATTCTTCATAAGCCCAGTCTATTTTGGTCTTCATGTCTTTAACGATGATGCCACTCTCTTTGAGGACTGCCCTAATTTCATCAACTTTCTCAAAGTCTTTACGGAATTTAGCGTTTTTGTAGACTTCCATAAGGGCGTTAACCATATTCTTTAGGTCTGCCGGATCTTCTTCTCTTAAACCAAGTACCTTTTCTACAAAGTCGATATAGGTCTCTTTTACTTTAGAAAAAAGCTCCTCGCCAATTTCCCCGTATTTCAAGCCACCGGTTTGCAGGGAGTTAATTTTCTTAAGCAGATTGAACAATTGTCCAATAGTTAATGCTGTATTAAAATCATCGTTCATCGCAGAATGACAGTTACCAATGATTTTTTCGATCTGAGCCACCACTTGTTCGTTAAAAGAGCCATCATCAATCGCGAACTCCATGTCTTTAACTAATCGTAATCCATTGATTAATTTTTTGTAGCCTTTTCGTGCTGCTTGTAGCGCTTCATTAGAGAAATCTAGTGTGCTCGAATAATGCGACTGGAGCATAAAAAACTTAACCGTCATTGGAGAGTACGGCTCCGCAAGCAATTCATGTGAGCCGGCGAAAAGTTCATAGGGTAAGAACGAGTTTCCGAGCGACTTACTCATTTTCTGGCCGTTTACCGTAAGCATGTTGCTATGTAACCAGTAACGTACAGGGTCTTGGCCATAGGCGCCCACCGACTGGGCAATTTCACACTCGTGATGGGGAAACTTTAAATCAAGACCCCCTCCATGGATATCAAAGGTCTCCCCTAAATATTTTGTGCCCATTACAGAGCACTCTAAATGCCACCCCGGGAAACCCTTGCTCCAAGGCGATGACCAGCGCATAATATGTTCTGGTGATGCTTTTTTCCATAGTGCAAAATCGATAGCATTTCGCTTTTCGTCCTGGCTACTCAACTCGCGGCCACTTTCCATCATTTCTTCAATATTACGCTTCGATAGCTTGCCGTAGTTATGGTCTTTATTATACTTGGTTACATCGAAGTATACCGAGCCATTCACTTCATACGCTAGTCCTTTGTCGAGTAATACTTGAATCATTTCAATCTGCTCTACAATATGGCCCGTGGCAGAAGGCTCGATATTGGGCGGTATTAAGTTGAACTTATCGAGGACCTTATGAAAATCATTGGTGTAGCGCTGTACAATTTCCATCGGCTCGACATTTTCCAATCGTGCTTTTTTGCTAATCTTATCCTCACCTTCATCGGCATCGTTCTCAAGATGTCCTACATCGGTTATATTCCGCACGTATCGTACTTTGTAGCCCAAGTATTGTAAATACCGATAAATTACATCGAAGCTTAAGAATGTGCGCACATTTCCTAAATGGACATCACTATAAACAGTAGGACCACAAACGTACATCCCAAGATAGGGAGGATTAAGGGCCTCAAACACCTCTTTCTTTCCTGATAAGCTGTTGTAAACTCTGAGTTTGTCAAGCATTCTGCAAAACTAATGTCTTATTTTATTTATTGTACATCATCTTTTATTTCTTCTTATAATTCCATTTGACCAGTACATATTCATCAGGATGTTGCTTTCTTCAATAAATAGGCATATTTTTGCACGGAAAATAACGATCTTCAATACGAGGGGACACTAGTCCCCTCTTTTATTGTATAAAAATGGAGCTTAAGAAAAAGCTTGAGGAACTTGTTAATCGAAACCTTGTTTCGGAAGACCATTACTTGGTTGATATCGTACTGAAAGGTACCGATGAAAACCGAAAGGTAATTGTATTGCTTGATGGTGATTCAGGTATCAATATCGATTCATGCGCTCAGGTAAGTAGGAAGATGGCCTCGGAATTGGAGATAGACGATCCTTTTCCAGGAAAGTATATTTTGGAGGTATCGTCGACAGGGATCGATCATCCGCTTACCCTCAAACGACAGTATAAATCCCGAATAGGAAGAATGCTAAAGCTCACAACAAGCGACGGCAATGAACTTTTAGGCAAATTGCTTGAAGCTGACGACGAGAAAATTGTAATAGAACAAAAAACAAAGGTTAATAAAAAACTAACAACCGAAACCAACAGTGTGCTATTCGATAATATCCAAAAATCGATGGTACAGGTTTCTTTTAAATAGTGTAGATAATGGATAGTGGAAATTTAATTGAATCGTTTGCAGATTTTGCACAATCGAAGAACATTGACAGGCCTACTATGATCGCCATTCTTGAAGAGGTGTTCAGAACAATGATTCGCAGGAAGTACGAGCATGATGATAATTTTGATATTATTATTAATGCCGACAAAGGTGACCTTGAAATCTGGCGATTTAGAGAAATTGTTGATGACAACTCAGAAGACATCTGGGATCATGATAAGATAAGCCTGACTGACGCACGAAAAATCGAAGAGGATTTTGAAATTGGTGAAGAGGTATCTGAGGAAGTTAAACTTCTTGATTTTGGTAGAAGAGCTGTAATGACCGCTCGCCATACCCTTATCCAAAGGGTGAAAGATCTCGAGCGTGATATTATCTATGAGAAATACAAAGACCTCATTGGAGAAATCATAAACGCTGAAGTTTATCAGGTGCTTTCTAGAGAAGTGCTATTAGTTGATGGCGAAGGAAATGAAATTGTTATTCCTAAGTCGGAGCAAATACCAAAAGACCGCTTTAGAAAGGGAGAGTCTGTACGAGCCGTTGTTGCTCGGGTAGACCTGGTCAATGGATCGCCTAAGATTATTTTGTCGCGAACCTCGCCCGTTTTCCTTGAAAGACTGTTCGAAAACGAAGTGCCGGAAGTCTATGATGGGTTGATTACTATTAAAAAGGTAGTACGTGAGCCAGGAGAAAGAGCCAAGGTAGCCGTAGAGTCATACGACGACAGAATAGACCCTGTTGGTGCCTGTGTTGGAATGAAAGGTTCAAGAATTCACAGTATTGTACGGGAATTACAAAACGAAAACATCGATGTTATCAATTTTACTGATAATATGGATTTATATATTGCAAGGGCCTTGAGTCCTGCAAAAATTACCAGTCTTACAGTTAACGAAGAAGAAGGTAGAGTATCGGTTTATCTTAAACCAGATCAGGTTTCTCTCGCTATTGGTAAGGGTGGGCAAAATATTAAACTAGCTAGCAAGCTGATTGGTCTTGAAATTGATGTCTTCAGAGAACTAGGTGACTTTGACGAAGAGGATGTTGATTTGGATGAATTTGGAGATGAAATTGATAGCTGGATAATTGACGAACTGAAGAGAGTTGGGCTTGATACAGCAAAAAGTGTACTGCTACTTTCTGCTGAAGATTTGGCTAAACGTACTGACCTTGAAGAAGAAACGATTATGGAAATCTTCAAAATACTAGGTCAGGAGTTCGAGTAGTCAATTTTTTTATAAACATTAAATAAAGGATATTTGAGTATGTCTGATCAAAAAGCAATGAGACTTAGCCAGGTGGCAAGGAAGCTTAACGTTGGGAGAGACACCATCGTAGAGTTCCTCGCAGAGAAGGGCATAGAGATAGATCGTAATCCTAATACTAAGATCTCAGGCGACCAATATGCACTTTTGGCTAAGGAATATGCTTCTTCCATTATGGACAAGGAGGAGGCCGATAGCTTGCATATCGGGGTACAACATCGCGAAAAACTAACACTAGAGCCAGACGCGGAGCCTCTGCCTAAACCAAGGTCGGAGGACGAAGAGATCCTTATTACGAATTTATCTGCAGATAAAATTGAAGCCGAAACTGAAGCCGAGCCCAAGGCTGAGGAAAAAGAAACGGCTCCTGATCCTGAACCAAAGGTAGAAGAACCTAAGGAAGAGACTAAGGAAGAGACTAAAGAAGACGAACCGGTCGCAGAAGAAGAGGACAAAAACAAGCTAAAGGGTATTAAGGTACTCGGCAAGATTGACCTTGAGACAAAACCTAAAAAGAAAACTGTTGTTGAAGAAGAGCCTGCTCCTGCTCCCGACCCCGAGCCACCGGTTGAAGAAGAAGAACCACAGGCAGTAGAGGAACCTGAAGAGCCCGTTGTAGAAACTCCTCCAGCAGAACCTACTCCCGATGTTGCTCCACCGGCAACGGAGGAACAGGAAGATGTAATCGAAGGTAAAGCAGATAAGCTTAAAGGGCTTAAAGTTGTAGGTAAAATAGAATTACCTAAAAAGCCGGAAAAGAAAGCAAAACCAGTTGCTTCATCCGATCTATCAAAAGATAAGAAGAAGAGACCTCGAAAGCGAATAGGAACACAGGGCGATCGTGGTGGTAACCAACGGCAGGACAGACCTACTGGAAGGCCAATGTCGGAACGTCAGCGACGTAGAGTAAAGAAAGAAGAACCTACCGATAAGGAAATACAAGAGCAAATTAAAGCTACATTGGCTAAACTTAGCGGTGGAACCAAGAAAGGAGCTGGCGCCAAGTATAGAAAAGAGAAACGATCTGCAATAGCCTCGGCGAAAGAAGAGCAAGAGCAGCAGGATCTTGCAGATGTTAAGAACCTAAAAGTTCAGGAATTTATTTCCGCAAGTGATTTAGCTTCATTAATGGATGTGTCTGTTAATGATGTGATCTCAACCTGTATGAACTTGGGTATGTTCGTATCTATTAATCAGCGTTTGGATGCTGAAGCAATTACGGTAATTGCCGATGAATTTGGCTTTAATGTAGAATTTGCCAGCGCAGAAGATGAGCTTCACGTAGAAGAGGCCGTAGACGACGAGGCTGATCTAAGATCTAGAGCGCCTATTGTTACAATAATGGGTCATGTTGACCACGGTAAAACTTCGCTACTGGATTATATTCGCGAATCTAAAGTTACCGAAGGCGAAGCAGGAGGAATAACACAGCACATTGGAGCTTACGACGTAATTACCGATAATGGCGACAAAATCGCCTTCTTGGATACTCCGGGTCACGAAGCTTTTACAGCGATGCGTGCTCGTGGAGCAAAAATTACCGATGTTGTAATTATTGTAGTTGCCGCAGATGATAGCGTGATGCCTCAAACTAAGGAGGCCATCAACCATGCACAGGTGGCTGGCGTACCAATGATATTTGCTATCAATAAGATTGATAGACCAAATGCCAATGCCGATAAGATTAAAGAGGAGCTATCAAAAATTAATATTCTGGTCGAAGACTGGGGTGGAAAGTATCAGTCGCAGGAGGTTTCTGCTAAAACAGGAGAAGGTATCGATGAATTGCTGGAGAAGGTACTTCTGGAAACAGAGCTTCTTGAGTTAAAGGCAAACCCAAACAAGAATGCTATTGGTTCAGTGATTGAATCTGAATTAGATAAAGGTAGAGGCTATGTCACTACAATAATGGTACAGGCAGGTACACTTCGCGTAGGCGATGTTATGGTTGCAGGCACACATTATGGTAAAGTGAAAGCAATGTTCAACCATAAGGGTGAAAAACTCAAGCAAGCAGGTCCAGCAACACCGGTACTTATGCTTGGACTTGATGGTGCTGCACAAGCCGGGGATTCTTTTAATGTTATGGATACAGATCGCGAGGCTCGTGAAGTTGCGAATAAACGCGAACAACTTACCCGTGAACAAAGTATTCGAACTAAGAAACATATTACACTTGATGAAATTGGCCGACGTCTGGCAATTGGATCCTTCCAGGAACTTAATGTTATCGTAAAAGGTGATGTGGATGGTTCTATTGAAGCACTTTCCGATTCGTTGTTGAAATTATCGACCAATGAAGTTCAGGTGAATGTTATTCATAAAGGGGTAGGGCAAATTTCGGAGTCTGATGTACTCCTCGCCACTGCTTCAGATGCTGTAATTATCGGTTTCCAGGTAAGACCATCTGCAGGAGCTAAAACACTTGCACAAAATGAAGATGTAGAGATTAGACTTTACTCAGTAATTTACGATGCCATTAACGATGTTAAAGATGCTATGGAAGGCATGCTTGCTCCAGAAGAAGAAGAGGTTATCGTTGGTAATGTTGAGATCCGGGATATCTTCAAAATTTCTAAAGTGGGCACCGTTGCCGGTTGTATGGTAACAGATGGTGTTATCAAGCGTGCTAATAACATTCGAATTATTAGAGATGGTATAGTTGTTTATACCGGCGAAATTGGTCAGCTGAAAAGATTTAAGGAAGATGTTCAGGAGGTTAAAAATGGCTACGAATGTGGCTTAAGCATTAAGAGCTTTAATGACCTGAAGGTTGGTGATATTGTTGAATCTTACGAGGTACGCGAAATCAAGCGAACCCTTTAAAACAGATAAAATATAAAAATGGCCACTGTTGCATTTTTCTTTAAAAGTGCTGCGGTGGCTTCTTTGTTTTTACTGGTTCTTGGCCTAATCGAACCATGGTGGGTTTTATGGTGGAAGCCTACTCAGAATAGACTTATGGTGATTAAAAACTATGGATTAATTGCCTTAACAAGCTACTTTCTGGCACTGATTCTCACGCTTTTCTAGATTTTACTACAAACGGCTAGCTTATTGCGATTGTCGGAATCGCGATAGCCAAAGATGTACATGTTGCCTCCATCCTTAAGCTTGAGCTTTTTTTTCATTTGCTGGGGTGTATCAACAAAGTTTCGAACGCTTAGATTCGCTTGAGACTTATCAATAATGCCAGAAAGTTCTTTTTTGGAGTAATTGATATTAGCGAGCACCTTAAAAGTCCTTCCAGGAAAGTTTGTTAATAGATTATGGGCAGTATATAAATGCGTATTTGGATGCAGTTTTGCAATACCAAACCGAGATGCAACTGAATTAAAGCCGCCCGCCTTCAGAATACCGGCGTTAGGCTCGTATAAATATTTCTGTAGTTTTTCAATCGATGATTTTTCCTGTAATTCTTGATCAAGGCTGAAAATAAACTCAGATTTCGATGAAGAAGTAATATTAACACACCTGCACTCGGGTTTTGATTCTCTAGTAAAATCAAGACAATAGAGCAATTCCTTTACCTCGTTATTAACGGAAATAATAACAATAGACGCGACATGAGATAGTTCTCCCATTCCTAGTCGAATATCCATCATCGGTGAAGCCTTAATCATTGCTTTCCTGGAGACTGCTTTTAATTTACCTAATAGTTGAGGAACATCTGGAGTACTCTCGCTAAAACTCACAACACGCTTTGCGTCAGGCCGGCGATCGGGATCTATAAAGATGAGGTCGTATATGTCTTTGCTGGTTGGGAGAAAGTCTTCGGCAATGCTTGTCTTGGTTCGAATGTTATTTGCGCCGAGTACTGTAAAGTTATGTTTCGCTAACTCGGTTAGAGTAGCATTGCTCTCAACATAAGTGAACTCGTTAAATCTCCTGGATAAGTAGTAACTATCAACTCCCATGCCACCGGTTAAATCTAACCCTTTATCTCCTTCGTATAAACTAGCCTTGAACCTAGCAGTTTGTTCGGAGGAGGCCTGTTCCACAGAAACGGCTGTGGGATAGATGATTTTTTCTTGTTTATACCACGTAGGTAATTTCCTTTTCGCCTTTTTGCGTGACTTGATTTGGTTAACAATTTCGGTGAGTGGAAAGGCGCTAAATCGTTCACGTTGTAAGAGTAACTTATTCAGATCGTCATCCTCATGCTCCCGGATAAATGCCTGAACTTCGTCGCTTAATAGCAGCTTTTTATCCATTCAAGATTTTATTGTTTATTAAAAACTCTGCAATCTGAACTGCATTAGTTGCGGCTCCCTTTCTAAGATTATCAGCTACTACCCAAATATTTATGGTATTGGCCTGTGTTTCATCGAGCCGCACCCTACCTACGAAGACCTCATTCTTATATTGGGCAAACAGAGGCATAGGGTACTCATTGCTTTTTGGGTTGTCTTGGAGCTTAACCCCTGGTGTTGTCGATATAGTGGTTTTGGCCTCTTCTAAGGAAAGCGGATTGTAAAACTCTGCGTTTATAGATTCGGCATGACCGCCCATTATTGGAAGACGCACTGCTGTTGCGGTAACCTGGATGGAGTCATCGCCAAAGATTTTTTTCGTCTCATTGACCATCTTCATTTCTTCTTTGGTGTACCCATTTTCCATAAATACATCGATATGAGGAATGGCATTCATATCAATTGGGTATGGGTAAACCATATTGGCATCTCGTTTTTCACGTTCGGCAGTTAATTGATCTACTGCAGCTTTACCGGTACCAGTTACCGATTGGTAAGTTGAAACAACGATTCTTTTCAGCTGATATTTTTCATGGAGATTTTTTAACGCCAGCACCATTTGAATCGTTGAGCAATTAGGATTAGCTATGATCTTATCAGCCGCTGTAAGAGTGTCGCCATTAATTTCTGGTACGATTAGCTTATATGCCGGGTTCATACGCCAGGCCGAAGAGTTGTCAATAACTGTGGTTCCCACCTCAGCGAACATTGGTGCAAAATCTAATGAGGTCTGACCTCCTGCAGAAAAGACGGCTATATCAGGTTTACGTCTAATGGCATCTTCGATCGAGGTCACGGTGTACTCTTTTCCAGCGTATATTATTTTAGTGCCAACAGATCTGGCCGATGCAACCGGTATTAATTCATCGATGGGTAAATTAAACTCGGCCATAACTTTTAGTATTTCGCCTCCCACAAGCCCTGTTGACCCGACTACAGCTATTTTCATTTCAATTAAGAATTTGTAATTTGGTATAAATAATTTTCTTAGCGCAAAACTAATGAAAGCAACAGGCATTTTCCTCTTGTTGTTAGTTTGGCATAGTAGTTTTTCGCAGTGGACCGATAATTTCGATGATGGGAATTTTAATAATGCCCCATCGTGGTTGGGAAATACTGCGAATTTCAGTGTTGAATCAGGTGTCTTACGTCTGACAGCACCTGCGGTTGGTGGTTCATCATACTTATCGACTCAATCAGAGGTAATTAGCGATGCCCAGTGGCAGTTCTCTTGTCAATTAGATTTCAATCCATCGTCGAGCAATTATGCTGAAATCTATTTAGTGTCAGATTCCGAAGATTTGTCACAAGATTTGAATGGTTATTATGTAAGGCTTGGTTCAACAGGTGATGATATTTCACTGTACAAGCAAACTGGGAATTCCAGAACCTTGCTGATTGATGGTCAGGATGGCAGACTAGGGAATTCTAGTAATTCGCTTAGCATAAAAGTAGTTCGTAACAACAACGATGAATTTATTTTGTATTCAATGCTCGAGGGTGAAACAGATTGGTACCTTGAAGGATCAGTAATTGATAATAGCGTTGTGGCATCTAATTATTTTGGTATTCGATGTAATTATACCGCCACCCGTTCTACAAAATTTTATTTTGATGATTTTACCGTTTCAGGTTCTCCCTACCAGGATAAGGACCCACCACAGATTGATACAGTAATTACCTCTTCTGATACTGAGTTAATCTTAATGTTTGATGAAGACCTTGAGCCTGAGGATTTAAGCGGAACTCTGATTGAATTAAATGGCGAAAGCCTGCAAGGTAGTTTTGAGATTAGTAAAAACCAGGTGACCGTTTCACTCACCTCACCGCTTGAAGTGCAGAATGTTGTTAGTGCCTCTGGGTTCCGAGATATTGCCGGTAATCTCATGGAGGAACAAGAGATTGATTTCATACACTACTCAAAGTTACCTTTGAAATATGGCGATATCGTTATTAATGAACTGATGATTGACCCGAGTCCACCCGAAGACTTGCCCGAATATGAGTACATAGAACTCATCAATACAACCCCCAAAGCCATATATATGACTGATTGGTCATTATCTGACAAGGCAAGTAAAATCACATTGCCTGATTGGGGTATTCTCCCAAATGAAATTCTTTTACTCACCACCGGTGAGGCCCAAGAATTGTATGTTGGAGCAAGTACTATTGGGCTCGATCGCTGGATTTCCTTGAATAACTCTTCAGATAGTATTGCTCTACATAATGGCAATAACGAACTGATAGACCTTGTAGCCTATAGCGATTCGTGGTATAAAGAAGAGGACAAAAGTACGGGGGGATGGAGCCTGGAAAGAGTGGACCCTAAGCATCCGTGTTCAGGAGCATTTAACTGGCATGCCTCCCAAAGTCTTGTGGGAGGAACACCGGGTGAGATAAACTCTGTGTTTTCTGCCACTGTAGATAGCAGTTTTCCTGAAATTACCGCGGCCAGTATATTGAGTCAGGATGTTTTACGCATTGAATTTAGTGAGCCCATCTTACTCGATGAAATCGAGGTGTCGATAGAGGGGGTAGCAGTGTTAGATATTTCTTACTGGAATAACCAACAAAATGCCATATTGCTACATACTTCTAGCTTGAACCCGAGCAATCCGTATATAATTATAATCTATGATATCACTGACTGCTTTGGAAATGTAAACCCACAAGACGATATTGAAATTGTACTTCCTGAACCCGCAAAAGCAGGCGACATTGTCATAAGTGAAATATTATTTAATCCACTCCCTGAGGGATCTGACTTTATAGAACTATATAACCAATCTGCAAAGTACATTGAGCTTAAGGAAATGAGTATTAATAATGACGTTAATGCAAAGGAGGTAAAATTTTACACCTTGCTCGAACCGAATGCATTCCTCGTACTAACTGCCGACACCTTATCGCTTAGTACGAATTATCCTTTAGCGAGATTAGAGTATAGCAGGAAGCAGGAGCTACCACAATTTACTAACGAGTCCGGCGAAGCAGTACTTAAAAATGCAACCGGAGATATCATTGATTCAATCCGCTATGATGAGAGCTGGCACTTTTCATACCTCACCTCTTTCGAAGGAGTCTCACTAGAGCGAATTAGTCCAAACCAAGCAGGGGTGGCAGCTTCAAATTGGGTGTCTGGATCAAGCGACAATAATTTTGCAACGCCGGGGTACGCGAACTGGCTTAGGTCAGATCGGGTAAGTTCAGAGCTCACCATATCTCCTCAGGTGATTGTGCCTGATGCTGATGGCATGGATGATATTGCGCTAATTTCTATTGACCTTGGAGCCTCGGATGCTTTAGTGACCGTGAACATTTATAATATTCAAGGTCAATTGTTAAAGGAACTCACCACTAATGCCCTCGGTAATCGCAATTTCCAAACTTTCTGGGACGGCACCGATGCACAGGGGGCCATTGTTCCTCTGGGCCATTATATTGTACATGCTACAATAGTATTTGACAACGGTACTAGCCGTACTTATCGGGAAAAACTAGTTGTTGGTACCGGGTTCTAAATTATTATTCATTTCGGAGAATTGTTGCAGGGTTTGTTCTAGCTGCCTGAAAGGTAATACCCAATACGGTTAGTAGACCTATCAGCATAATTAACAAAGGACCAATCAATGAATCTATAACACCGATGGTTACCCTGTTGGCTATAGAACTTAGCACTACCTCGTTAAATAAGAGGAAGGTAAGAGGAACGGCAATTAATGATGCGATAAAAAGAAGCACCAAAAACCCTTTGCCCAAGAGATAGATTAACGACTGCTCTGAAGCTCCCAGAACTTTACGAATGCCAATTTCCTTTAATCTGGTTTCGGCGGTGAACATAACCATACCAAGTAACCCCATGGCGGCGATAACAATTGCTAAAAAGGCCAGCGAGCCTACGACTTTAACCATTATTGAATGTCCTTCATATCTTCTTTCAAGATGTTCATCATAAAACATGGCTTCTATCGGATGTAGCTCATCAATTTTTTTCCATGCCCTTTCTACTTTTTCTCTGGCAGCAACAAGGTTGGCAGCTTTGGTAAGCTTTAGACTGATTTTATAGAAATCATTATTCTCATAAGTGAATAAAAAAGGTTCTATTTTACGATCGACTGAACCGTAGTGGAAATCTTTTACAACACCCACAATTCGTGCCTCTTTGTCATCGAACTTTACGATTTCACCAAGAGCCTCTTCAGGGCTTCCTAATTCGAACCGCTTCAAAAATTGTTCATTAGGAATAATCTGCAAAGAGGCACTATCGTTTTTTAGTGGCGCAAAATTCTGGCCTGCAATTAGTTTGTTCTCATATAATTTGAGATAGTGTTCATCAACACCATTGAAGTAAACAGATGCAGAATCTAGTGGATCTTTATACTTAACCGTCTCCGCCCAATAGCTTCCAACGCTGGTCATCATAAGGGATGCAGATTGCATTTCAACTTCTGGAATAGCCGCGAATGCTCCCTTAACAGCATCTATGTCATTATCTTGTAACTCAACGATGAGAACACTTGAGGTACTGTAGCCTAAATCGAAATTGGTTGCAAACTTGTATTGACGGTACTCAATAATGGCCGCGAAAATAAACCCGACAGAAAGGGCAAACTGAACAACAATAAGTACTTTTCGTAAGGCTACACCTTTATAGCCGCTAAGCGAGAGATTGCTTCGGAATGCGGATGAAGGGGCAATCTTAGAATATACGATGGCCGGTAGTCCTCCCGCAATAATTCCTGTAATTAGCGTAAAAAGAATGAATTGACCAATTAATGGCCATGTGAGCTGAAGGGTTAATTGTTCTGCTAAATATTCACTCAGGCCTAAAAAAGGCTCTTTGATTAGGTAGAATAACCCTATGGCAAGGAATAAAGCTACAAAGGCGACAACAATTGATTCTACAAGAAATTGCCACAATATTTGAACAGTGCTCGAACCAACAACTTTACGAACACCAACTTCCTTTGCCCGTTTAACAGATCGAGCAATAGATAAGTTAGTATAGTTGAAGCAAGAAGAGGCAATTACAATTAAGGCGAAGACAGAGAGCATAATGGGAATTTCTCGAGGTGTCGTCTTACCAATTTCATTCGAGATGTCCAAACCCGGAGTAATAGATTGCAATGGCTGTAAGCCCAATTGAATTTTACGATGTTCCATTTTCGCATTTTCTTCAGCACTTATCCTCGCCAACGATGCCTCAATAGTTTCTTTATCTATCCCTTCTTCAACTTTAAGATATACATGGTACATCCACATATTTCTCCAAGACAAAAAACCGTCGTTATCCTTTTCAATATCTTCTTTGGTTGAAAAAGAACCTAAAACCTCGAATTGTAAATGAGAATTGAAAGGAGGATCTTCAACTATAGCGGTTACAGTATATTGTTTTTCCTCTGGAGTTAGTAGAATTTGCCCCACTAGATCTTCTTCCTTACCAAAGAGCTTGTCTGCGGCTTTAGCAGTAAGCACAATAGAATATGGCTCAAGAAGAGCGGTAGTTGGGTCACCTTCCAAAACGTTAAAAGACAATAGACTGAGAAATTCTTCAGAAGCGAAGTATCCAGACAGTGGTAGCATTCGTTCGCTGCTGCCAAAGTCGTTGCTAAAATGACGATAAATTAACGTGGCTCCTTCAAGGCCTGCTACTTCTTCTTGGATTCGTTTGCCAGCGAGTGCAGATGTTGAGGCGTAAAGTTCGGGGTCTTCGTCTAAGTACTGATACGTATTGTTAATCCGATAGATTCGCTCTCCATCTTCATGAAAATCATCATATCCGCGTAATTCGGTAACCATAGTAATGATTAATAAACCAATAGACATGCTTAGGGCTAACCCAAATACATTAATTAGGGAGAAGAGTTGATTTTTTCGAATGTTTCGAATAGCAGTGACAAGATAATTCTGCAGTAAGTTGTGCTTGAACATGATTTTTGGGGTTTGACCTACGGTAAAGATTCTAAAATGACTGATCTGATCCTACATGATGGTTGTAAAACTGTACTGAGTTGAGTTTTTAAGGTACTGAATGGTATCAGTATTACCGATTGACACAAAAAGTTTCAATAATAACAGAATGGAATGTATACTTGAACTCCCTAAAAATATTGATATGAAGAAATTGACATTCAGCTTTATTTTATTCCTTATTGCCTTAACTACAATTGGTCAAAATAAAATACCAGAGATCCTACCGCTGCAAAAGCGAGCAGAAATCATAGACAGACTATTTGAAGAAAAAGTTCATACTACTCTTCCTGAGCTGATGCGCAGAGAGGGGATTGATATGTGGATTGTAATGGCAAGAGAATATAATGAGGATCCGGTTATTCGGACCATGCTACCCGCGATCTGGCATGCTGCTAGAAGAAGAACAATTCTGGTTATGTACAACCCCGGCGCTGGGCAAGAGGTAGAATGCCTCGCAGTTGCGCGATATGATGTGGGGAAAGTTTTTACGAAGGCATGGGATAAAGAGCAACAGCCGAATCAATGGGCAAGATTGGCAGAAATAATCGAGGAAAAAAATCCAACTAAAATCGGATTGAACATGTCGGAATACTACGGTCAGGCCGATGGAATAACCCACTCCGAATATTTAGCATTTGAAAATTCTTTACCCAAAAAGTATCAAAAACGTATTGTAAGTGCCGAAAAACTAGCGGTAGGCTGGTTGGAAACACGTACGACCTCCGAAATGGATATCTATCAGCAGATCGTAAAGATCGCACATGAAATTATCGCTGAAGGATTCTCAGATCAAGTCATTCAGCCTGGAGTTACAAGCACCAATGATGTGGTTTGGTGGTACAGAGAGCGAATAAAAGAGCTTAAGCTTGACACATGGTTTCACCCATCGGTATCCGTACAACGCGCGGATGCAGAGCAGTTCGAGCACCTGCGAACCTTCGACAAACGCCCGGAGCAAGATATAATTCAAAGAGGTGATTTGCTTCACGTAGATTTTGGTATTACCTACTTAAGATTAAACACAGATACTCAGCAGCACGCGTATGTTTTGCGCAGAGGCGAGGGTGATGCTCCAGATTACCTTAAACAAGCATTGGCTAATGGGAACAGGCTACAGGATATCTTTACTAATAATTTTAAGGTTGGTAAAACGGGAAATGAGGTGCTGGCAGAATCAAGAGCACAATCTATTGCCGAGGGCATTAAGCCATCAATCTACACCCACCCAATTGGTTATTACGGACATGCGGCAGGCACAACCTTGGGGATGTGGGATTCACAAGATGGTGTGCCTTATACCGGCGATTATCCCTTGCACAAAAACACCGCATACTCAATTGAGTTGAATGCAGCAACCTATATTGAAGAATGGGGCAAGGAAATTCGGATCATGCTGGAAGAAGATGCCTTTTTCGATGGAGAGTCCGTAAAGTATATAAATGGGAGGCAAAAAAAGTATTTGTTGATACCACGTAATAATGC
>CBDUMS010000007.1:0-60524 GCA_965368405.1 uncultured Cyclobacteriaceae bacterium | reverse complement strand
CGATCGGGATAAACTTCTCGTCCCAATTTTTGTAACCAAAAAACCCCAACCTAGTGGTCGGGGTTTTGCGTAGCGATGAAGTGATCTTCGATCCACTTCATTGCTCCTCCTCTTGGACTCGAACCAAGGACCCTCTGATTAACAGTCAGATGCTCTAACCAGCTGAGCTAAGGAGGAATATTCTGGTTATTATCCGCTCTCTTTAGAATCGGAGTGCAATATTAGCGAATGGAATGATTTTCACAAACGTTTCTAAAAAATAAATACATAGGATTCTAGAGAAATTTCGTCTCGAACCAGGCTGGGAAAAACCACACTATGAAAAAGATAAATGTGAATACGATTAAAAACGCTAATCCTGCAATGGCTAGGGCATTTAACCATTTTGGTAAACGGTATTCTTTTTCTACCTCATCGGCCCTAATTACTATATAATTCAATAACCCAGCGAGAGGAGCAATAATAAATGATAGAATGGTAGCCAAGTCTACCAAACTCTTTAAGTTATTTAGAAACTGAGCAATGACCAGATATGCCGACACCGAAATAATAATAGTCCAAATAATATATGCCTTGCGGTTGTCTTCCTTTCCCTCACCAAATCTGATCAATTTGAAAGTTCGATTCATAGACCTTCCGTAACCATCGACCACTGTAATAGTAGTAGAAAACATAGTAGAAAATGCCGCTATGGCAATAATTGTATAACTCCATTGGCCAATGGCTGTAGTAAACATATTTATCAATTGCGCCGCAAAACCAGCCGATGAGTTAGAAAGCTCAGTGCCTGTACCATAAATTATATTTGCACCAAGTGTGATAAAACAAATTGATAAGAAGGCGGTTACCCAATAGCCAAAATTAAAATCAGCCAGACTTTCTTTAAGGGTTGGACGGTACCCCGTTACTTTTGTCTTAGCTTCGGACCACAAACTGGTCCAGGTAGATATATCTACCGCCGTTGGCATCCAACCCATTAAAGCAATCGCAAACATTATCCCTGTTATAGAATAAAGTTCAGCAGGTACGAACGCTGTTGCCTTTTCAACAGGACCATGTACAAGAGCACTAATAAATGCTACAACTGTTGATATAAGTAATACCAAGCCTACTACCTTCAATAGGTTGTCTAATAGTTTGTATTTGCCTACTATTAAAACGATAAGGCAGATGGCAAAGATTATAATAGCTAAATTATCCGTGGCCATTTCTATTCCTAGTAAAGTGCTCAATAGCCCAGCAGTAACGAACGTTACCGCCGCTGTAACAATAACCATAGATGGAATCGAGAGCAGAAAATAAGCGATAAGAATCCACTTTCCTTTTTTAGCATAACCATCGATAACACTTACCCCTGTTGCACTCGTATACCGCACTGCAAATTCAAAAAATGGATATTTAAAAATGTTGGCAAGAATCACCGCCCCCAACAATAAGAAACCATACTCTGCTCCTGCTCTGGTAGATTGGACCAGATGAGAAACACCAATACAGGTGCTGGCAAATAAGATTCCTGGCCCCAGAACTTTAAGAAACCTTTTCATTTATTGATTGAATGCTCGTGTGAAACCAAAGATATGGAAACAAAAGCGACAATAATGACATGAAAATACTGTCGTTTTGTCATTGTATTTGATGCAGATTCAATAAAACATGTCATTTTGTCTGTTCTATTGAATTGAATAGCGCCAAATCGGTATTGGTACAGTTTTGAATATACAGAGAGCAGTTAATTGTACAACTTAAAAAATTAAAGTTATGAGTTTAGTAAAATATAGAAACGGAGCAACAAATTATTTCCCAACAACAGGTAACACATTACTGGACAGGTTTTTTAATGATTCCTATTTCGACAATACGACTGAGGCGGTATTTACTCCAAAAGTAGATATAATGGAGTCTGACAAAGCGTACGAATTACATTTTGCAGTTCCTGGGTTTAATAAGGATAATTTCGAATTGAATATCGACGAAAATGTATTGGAGGTAAGCGGGGAAAGAAAATTTGAAGAAGAAAACTCTGACCGAAAGTTTAAATCAATTCAAACAAGTTGGGGATCATTCAAGCGATCATTTTCTCTTCCAGAAAACATCGCGGTAGAGAAAATCGATGCTAAATACAATAAAGGAATTCTAGAGGTTGTAATACCAAAAGACGAGACTAAGATTGTTAAGAAAAGCATTAAAGTAAAGTAAAATTTGCATGTTGTGAGTTAGGTTAAAGGAGCGGGCTTAGGCCCGCTTTTTTGGGTTGTTGATATAATAAGCCTGAAGAGTTTATTAATAATTCGCTGGATATTAGCAACAGAAAGTTCAATCACCTCGTTTAAATTTAGTGGATGCCTGAGATAAGATTAGTTATCTTTATTAGCATCAAATGTTAAATCTCAAATAATATCATATTTAGTGCTATGAATAAGAACTCAATATTAGGAATTGTATTCGCCGCTGTCCTTGGCGGCATGATTGCCATCGGAGGTTACAAAACTCTAGAAGAAGAACTTCCTTCGTACAAATCAATTCAAGAGCGTCAAGAGTCAGTAATGAAAACTGTGGCCATTGCCGAGTACGGCGAAACCGTACCCATAAATCTCGATTTTACAAAAATTGCCACCAAAGCAACAAATAGTGTTGTCTATATACAGTCTCGCTATGAATCGGCTAGACAAGGCTCCTATCATTTTCAAAGAGGGCCGGCAATGTCGTCCGGATCTGGAGTATTAATTTCGGATGATGGATATATTGTAACGAATAATCACGTTGTAGAAGATGCTGATGAAATTAATGTAACGCTCGAAGATAATAGAAGCTTTACGGCCAAAGTAATTGGCACCGACCCAACTACAGATTTAGCCCTTATTAAAATAGCGGAAACTGACCTTGATTTTTTACCTTACGGCAATTCGGATGAGGTAACCGTCGGGCAATGGGTGCTTGCAGTTGGCAACCCGTTCGATTTAACTTCTACAGTTACCGCAGGGATAGTAAGCGCAAAGGCACGAAATATTAATATTTTGCGCGACGCCAATAATTATCAAATCGAGTCATTTATACAAACAGATGCCGCCGTTAATCCTGGCAATTCTGGCGGTGCCCTTATTAATACAAATGGTCAGTTGGTAGGTATTAATACAGCTATTGCTTCTCGAACGGGTAGTTATGCGGGGTATTCATTTGCTGTACCGGTAAACCTTGTTAAAAAAGTAATGGATGATTTATTGGAGTTTGGCATGGTGCAACGAGGATTATTAGGAATTCAAATTCGGGATGTAACTGCCCAGCTCTCTGAAGCAGAGGAACTTGGTGTGGTTGAAGGTGTTTTTGTTGCGAATGTAAATGATGGCAGCGGCGCCGAAGAAGCAGGAATAAAGCCAAAAGATGTAATCATTGGTATTGATGGCGAAAAAGTACGCAATACCTCTCGCTTACAGGAATTGGTCGCTATTCATAGACCTGGTGATCAGGTGAAAGTAGATTTTTTAAGAAATGGCAAAGAAATGTCTGTTATGGCAACGCTCCAAAACACCTCTGGTACCTTAGCATTCGTAGAGGCATCTGATGAATTTATCCTCGAAGGCTCGGTATTTGAAGAACTTTCTTCTTCTGAAAAAGAACGCCTTAGCATAGATTCTGGAGTTAAACTAATTGATCTAGGTAATGGAAAATGGCGTGATTCTGGGTTTGAAGAAGGCTTCATTATTACACATATTGACAAAGAAGAAGTGAACTCATTGCAAGATCTGGAAGAGATTATTTCACGAAAAACAGATGAAAGAATCGTCTTTCTTGGGGTCTTTCCTGATGGAACAAAATCGTACTTCTCGGTCGATTGGTAAAAGCTAATCTTAAAAAGTAAAAAAGGGGGCAATTGCTCCCTTTTTTTATTATATATCCTTCTTTTCACTCGATTCTAACTAGCTTTGTTTTAAAAATAATCAAGTAAAATGACAGATGTATTTGGCATCCATGATGCGCTAGCAAGCTTAGGAGTACAATCGCATAATCCAGGAACTTCTACTGGTTCGAATTGGATTGAAAATGGCTCTGATAAATTATCCTCCACCTCACCCGTTGACGGACTACATATTGGAACCGTGGCGGTTTCTACCGAAGATGAGTACGAAACAATTGTTACAAAAGCGCAGGAAGCTTTTGTAAAATGGCGTGAAGTACCCGCCCCTAAACGGGGTGAAGTGGTACGCCAAATCGGTGACGCTCTCCGAGCAAAAAAAGAGGCTCTCGGAAAACTCGTGTCCTATGAAATGGGCAAGTCTTACCAAGAGGGATTAGGCGAAGTTCAAGAAATGATAGATATCTGCGATTTTGCAGTAGGACTATCGCGACAGCTCTACGGACTAACGATGCAATCTGAAAGACCAAAACATCGAATGTATGAGCAATATCACCCATTGGGTATAGTTGGCATTATCTCTTCGTTTAATTTCCCTGTAGCTGTTTGGTCATGGAATACCATGATCGCCTGGGTTTGTGGCGATGTAGCCATCTGGAAACCCTCTGAAAAAGTGCCTCTATGTTCAATTGCTTGCCAAAATATTATTGCTGAAGTCTTCAAGAAAAACGATGTGCCAGAGGGCGTATCTTGCCTCGTAAATGGCGACCGAAAAATCGGAGAACTCATGACGCAAGATAAACGAGTACCTCTCGTATCGGCTACTGGATCGATTCGAATGGGTAAAGAAGTAGGTGCTGCTCTTGGTGCTAGATTAGGTCGGGCTCTACTTGAACTTGGTGGCAATAATGCCATTATTGTTACCGAAACCGCAGACATGGAAATGACCCTTGTGGGTGCCCTCTTTGGTGCTGTGGGAACATGCGGACAGCGTTGTACTTCAACGCGCAGGTTGATTATCCATGAGTCTGTATATGACGATGCTAAAGCCAAACTTCAAAAAGCATATACTCAGCTCAAAATTGGCAATCCGCTCAATATGGATAATCATGTAGGTCCACTTATCGATCACGACGCCGTAGCGCTTTATAAGAACGCATTGACCGCCGCCGTTGAACAAGGGGGTAAGGTAGTAGTAGAAGGTGGCGTACTATCTGGCGAAGGTTACGAATCAGGATGCTATGTTAAACCAGCGATTATAGAAGTAGAAAATCATTATGAAATTGTTCAGCATGAGACATTTGCTCCTATATTATACCTCATAAAGTATAAAACATTAGAAGAGGCAATTGGTTACCAAAATGGTGTAGTACAAGGTTTATCTTCTGCCATAATGACTACCAATATGCGTGATATGGAAAAGTTCTTATCGGGAGCTGGTTCTGATTGCGGAATTGCCAATGTCAATATTGGCACTTCGGGAGCTGAAATTGGAGGTGCTTTTGGTGGCGAGAAGGAAACTGGTGGAGGACGTGAGTCTGGATCAGATGCCTGGAAAGTATATATGCGCCGTCAAACCAACACCATTAATTACGGTGCCGATCTACCGTTAGCACAGGGCATTAAGTTCGAATTGTAATATGACAGAATCGGGAGTTTTCCCGATTTTAAATCATGTTTTATTTTTTATTAACTTTCTAAGGTGGACTATAATCTTATTCCAATAATGAAAAAATTATTGGTATTAATCTGATTTAGTCCTAAATTGGAATTCCAAAACCAAACACAATGGCCGACTCAAAATATTATGCAGTTATGCTCATTGATGATAACGAGATTGACAATCTTATTAATCAGAAAATGATTGAAGCATCTGGAATAACCGAGCATATCTATACGCATACTGGTGCGCGTAGTGCGATAGAATTTTTGAAGAATATGGAAAAATTGAGGGATGCAGGAAAAGATGTGTTACCCAATATGATTTTTCTTGATATCGATATGCCACTGATGGATGGGTTTCAATTTCTCGATGAATTTGAGAAACTTGATGAGCCAACCAAAGCGCATTGCAGCGTAGTTATGCTTACTTCTTCAATTAGCCCAGCTGATGTGAACAAATCGAAAAAATACGAATACGTTAAGAAGTATATTAATAAACCTCTCTCTCAGGAAAATTTAGAGAAACTAAAGCCTAATTAATCCTTCGCAATAATTCCTCTTTCGAATAATTAAGACATAACGCAGGTTTGAAACCAGTGGTTCTTATATTATTAAGTTTTTCTAATTGACCCTCAATCCTAGACTCCCGATTTCGGTGGCTCTTACTGTTTAGAATACTTAAGAGCTTCACAAAAACAAGCACGTGGTCAGGACAATCATCATGATATTTTCTTAACAAACGCTGGATCGATGCTAAGTTTTGTCTGAAGAGAATCTGATCTCCTTGATAAAACTTAATTATTCCGTTGATACACTTAATTTCAGCCAACAAATGACCGTACTCCTTAAAACTAACTTGGTTAGTTAATACATAAAGTGATTTGGAAGCTAGATCGAGCTGGCCATTATTAAAATGCTCTATTGTTCTGTATAGCTGAATAATGACTTTTGCCGGTGTGCTCACCCCGTCAAGATCAATATCTTCTGGTAATGAATAACGCAATATTTTAACCGATTGAACACCCTTGTTTTGCCTCAGCAGGAGCAAGTTATACAATATTTTCACCGGGAAGCCGTAGTTCTCGAAATGTTGAATAGCGTGCGGAATATCCTTCAATAGATACTCGAGTATTTGAATAGCTTTATCATAAATTGAATACTTAAAGTAGTATTCAAAGCGAAGAATTTGAATCAACCCTCCTAAGTTCTCATACATTAAATCATCGGGATAGCGCTTAAACACCGTTTCTATCTGATTAAAGACATCCTCAATTGGTAAGCTCTGGTTTTTTTCGCTCAGCGCATCTTCTACGTACAATCGATGCATAATCTCGAGTATAGACAGGTAAAAGGCCATTCGATGTGATTTGTACAGCCCACAAACATTCTGCAACTCTTCATAAATAGCCTTCAACGCTAGAAGCTTTTGTGCGTCACCCATTACGAAAAAGTAGCCAAACTGAACAAAATATCTGCCGGTTAAATCTTCCGCCTTCTCCAGCGCTAAGCTATAGGCAACATGCCGATTATAGAGCTTAGAATAATGGAGATATTCAGGTTTGTTTATATGAAGCTTCTTAAGATTTCTGTAAACAATGGTAAGTTCATGCGATAAATCATAGCGAATTAACTCCCGCTCCATTTTCCTTAAGGTAGCCAGAACAATCGTTCGGTCTGAATTAAAAACTATTTTATCAATTGCAATTAGTTTATTGATGATATCCTCTCTCGGACTATCGCTCAATTCAATTAAGTGATTTTGAATTTTTGCCTTTAATCGTGAGGCCAGCGTAGTGAACGCATTCATGCCAAGAGATAATTTAGTCCGAATTACATCATCCTTTTCTTCATTTAGAATCATCTCGAACATGAGGGCCATCTTATCGGAGGGTCTATAAAATGATTCCTTAATTGCAGTAATATCATCTTCGGAGAGCGCCGATATTAGTTTTCTTAACTTTTTCATTATTACTGCCTGCAACTATTCATGGCTACAAATTCTTTGTACTATTCAAGCTCAACTTTCGAACGCGACTTTCTTATACTCACGAAATATACTCCAACAAAAATTAATAAGGAATAGAGTAGTTCATCTAATCTAATATTGTCTCCTCTAAAACTGATAGCAATAAGCGTTGAGAACACTGGTTGCACATAGATATAGTAGCCAACTAACGAAGGACTTACAAACTGCAGCGCCCAGTTATTAAGGAGATATACAAGAAAAGTGGCCCCAATGATCACATAAAGTAGGGAGAACCACGCATCCTGAGGCATCATCTGCCAATCAACTGCGAGAAGTTCACCTATCCCAAAAGGAAAGACAAAGAAGAACCCAAAAAAGAAGATCCACTTTATAATTGTGAATGGCTTATACCGAATTAAGAGGGGCTTTACCAAAACAAGGTAAACACTAAACGACGCTGCATTAACCACGATAAGGAAGTTCCCAAGAAATGTTGTGCTCGTAAACTCAAACCCATCAATTCCAATAAGGAGTATTGCTCCAGTGGCCCCAAGCGCAATGCCAAACACTTTAACTTTTGATACTTTCTCTTTTAAAATCAGGTAAGCAGCAATTAGTACAATAATTGGAGACGATGTCATTAAGACAGAAGCCATTATCGGGGTTGTGATGCTTAGCCCCTTAAAGAAGGTTAATTGATTGATTGCGACACCCAGCAGGGAGAGTCCAGCCAATTTTAGATAATCTCGTTTATAAACAATTTTCTCGGATCTACTAAATAACCCAATCGCCCAAAAGAGTAAGCCGCCAAAGAAAACACGCAATAATATTACACCGTAAGGTCCTATAAAATGCGGTGTTAGAATTTTGGCAATGGTGTAATTAGCTCCGTAGAGCAGCCCAACTGCTAAAAGTGCAGAATGTATTTTCAGCTTTGATGGCATAGAATTCTTACGAAATTACGATTTTAGGAGTACTAAACTAATTTCTTGTATTTTGTTAGATTCTAAAACGCCATTAGCAGAACGATTAAGGCCTAACGCTATTAATGAGCTTGTAGGTCAGGAACATCTATTAGGGGCTAACGGCGTTCTAAGAAAGGTTATACTAGGGGGTAACATTCCTTCAATGATTCTCTGGGGCCCCCCAGGTGTTGGCAAAACTACTATTGCGAACATTATTGCCAATGAAGTAAAATCACCGTTCTTCACCCTGAGTGCTGTATCTGCCGGAGTAAAAGATGTTAGAGAAGTCATTCAGAAAGCAACCAGACTCTCTCGTGCTATTCTATTTATCGATGAAATTCACCGATTCAATAAGTCTCAACAAGATGCCTTATTGGGGGCAGTAGAAAAAGGCACTATTACCCTTATTGGAGCCACTACCGAAAATCCCTCCTTCGAAGTAAATTCGGCCCTCTTGTCGCGATGTCAGGTCTATACCTTAAAATCACTATCGCTGGATAACCTCGAGTTGCTTTTAGACAAGGCTCTTAAGGAGGATCATGAATTAAAAAAAAGAAAGATTGTTTTTAAAGAAAAGACTGCCTTATTTAACTTATCGGGTGGGGATGCACGCAAATTATATAACTTAATTGAGCTTGTTGCAGACTCTGAGGAAAGTAAGAAGATTGTCGTAACAGATAAGTCTTTAGTTTCCCTGGCACAGCAGAGAATAGCCCTCTATGATAAATCAGGAGAGCAACATTATGATATCATCTCAGCCTTTATTAAATCAGTGCGAGGGAGTGATCCGAATGCCGCAATATACTATTTGGCTCGGATGATTGAAGGAGGAGAGGATGTAAAATTTATTGCACGCAGGCTTATGATTTTGGCCTCTGAAGATATTGGTAACGCCAACCCAACCGCATTAGTGCTTGCCAATAGTTGCTTTCAGGCTGTTAATGTTATTGGCTATCCCGAGGCTCGAATAATTTTATCACAAACCACGGCCTACCTTGCCTCTTCGGCAAAGAGCAATGCGAGCTATATGGCAATAGATAATGCAATTCAAAAAGTAAAGGAGACGGGCGACCTTCCAGTTCCTTTAAGTCTAAGGAATGCACCGAGTAAACTTATGAAGGGGCAAGGTTATGGTAAAGGGTACCAGTATGCACATGGCCATCCGGGTAATTTTGTGAATATGGAGTTTTTACCGGAAACCATTACAAGCACCAAGTTTTATGAGCCTGGTGATAATGCTCGAGAAAATGAGATACGTAAACGATTAAGAGATCTCTGGAAAGACAAATATGGGTATTAGCTTTATGAAGATTGTGGTCGTAGAACTTCTATGATCATACCAATCGCATAGGCTATTAACTGAACCGAAGTCGTCACTAATGAGAGAAATCCCACGACCAAGCTTTTGTTTTTAATGCTGCTATCTGCCAGGATCATGAAATAATAAAGCGCATATATGCTGGCTATTGGCTTGGCTAAAGAAGGCATTGCTGACCAACTAATTAAGACTAGTAATAGTCCTAGGAGAAAGGCTAACGGAAATAGGTGTACCATTTTAAGTTCCTGAGGATGCCTCCGTTTAATATTTATCCGAGCTTTCCCAAAAAAATTAAGCTGGCGATAAAACTGTACAATCGATGTTCGCCTTTTATGGTATACAAATGCTTCTTCTATGAGCCCTATCCTAAACCCCTCATTTAAAATTCTAATACTAAAATCTATATCCTCCCCTTTGCGTGTAATCTGGTAGCCCTTAGTCTTTTCATATACTTCGCGCGAAATTCCCATATTAAAACTTCGTGGATGGTATGTCCCGGCATGTTTCTTTTTCCCTCTGATACCTCCAGTTGTAAAAATGGAAGTCATGGAATAATTAATAGCCTTCTGAAAGACCGTGAAGGATTCCGCTGCCTTATCAGGACCACCATAGGCATCCCAGTTCTCAATATCCAAAGCAGAATCAACATTTTTTAAATAATCAGATGGAATAATACAATCTGAATCGAAAACAATAAGATAATCACCTTTAGCTCGCTCAAACCCAAAGTTGCGGCTAAATCCCTGACCAGTATTCTCTTTGTAATAATATGAGAGTTCAAGCTGATCTTTATAATTGGCAACTATAGATTCACAACGATGCTCTGAGCCATCCTCAATAATAATTACCTCGAAATTTGAATAAGTCTGTTTGGTTAACGAATGTAATAGTTCATCAACCTCATCCGGACGGTTATAAACCGGGATTATTACAGAGTAAAATCGCATTATCGTTCACCAATGGTATCAATGATTAGATATTCGTTCTTAGAGTCTGACTGGCGCGCCAATAGTTCCGCAATAAAACCAGCTAAGAAAAGCTGAACACCAACAATTATTGCCACCAGTGCCAAATAAAATAACGGCTGATCCACAACCTCTCGTTGCACGGGCAATTTTGTTATATATATCGCTTCTAGCTTAACCCAAATAATCCAGGCGGCAGAAATTATTCCAAAGAGAAAAGACAGAACGCCAAAAGTGCCAAAGAAATGCATTGGGCGCTTTCTGAAACGTGAGACGAAGGTAATGGTCACCAAATCTAGAAAACCGTAAATAAATCGCTCTAAACCGAACTTCGTTTTGCCGTACTTCCGTTTTTGATGGGAAACAACTTGCTCCCCAATTTTTCCAAAGCCATTCCATTTGGCAATTAGAGGAATATAACGATGCATTTCGCCGTAGAGCTTAATGTTCTTAATTACATCCCTACGATATGCTTTTAGCCCGCAATTAAAATCGTGGAGTTTAATACCAGACATTAATCGGGTTACATAATTAAAAAAGCGAGAGGGAATAGTTTTGCTTATCGGATCGTGGCGTTCTTTTTTCCAGCCAGAAACCAAATCATAACCCTCAACCTTAATCTTATTATAGAGGTCGGGTATCTCATCTGGGCTGTCCTGGAGATCGGCATCCATAGTAATAACTACCTCACCGTTTGCCATCTTAAACCCGGTATCCAGGGCGGCAGATTTGCCATAATTTCTGTTGAAGCGAGCACCTTTAATGTGTGCATTTTCCTTCGCTAAAGACTTGATAATCTCCCAGGAGGCGTCGGTGCTGCCATCATCGATCAAGAGCACTTCATAACTAAAGCCGTGCGATTCATTCACACGGCTTATCCAGTTTACAAGTTCTTGTAATGACTCCTCCTCATTTAAAAGAGGTATAACAACAGAAATATTTGTCATTTTTAGTATACGTCCGAGACTTTTTCTCTTCGACGCACAATCAATCCCGTGATTAAACAGATAACAGCATAAAAGATTAAGCTAGTAAAGAACCCTTTAATAAGACCGAAATTTGTAAAACCAGCCTCGATTTCAGGACGCTGCTGTTCCAATGCATCTTCAATAGCCGATTCTGGAGCTCCAAACCTCTCCATCATGCTGGCCGTTTGTTCCATTGAGGCATCGGTTAGCACCTCCGGTAGTGAAGAATCAACGATATTATAGAGTAAAAAATTAATCAATAATGAGATTAACCCCATTACGACGAAAGTAATAAACCCATGAAGATAGGCAGGTCCAAAGTCGATATAGCCTCCAATTTCTTTTCGATATGTAATTCCTCCATAAACGACGAGTGCAATATAGACGAGTAGGAGCGCAAGCATCCATATATTTATAAGTAATGCAGGATTAATAACGTATAATAACAATGTTATTATTGCACCAATTACCCCTAAAATTGCTCCAAATTTAGCAGCGTGCTGTATAGGCGATTTTGCCGATTCTGTTTCTTCGTTCTGTAATTCTTCTTCCATGGTTTTATTGGTTAGATGAAAATTTATTTCTTAATAAGACTGATAAAAGTAGGGTTAAAAATAGCCCAATCGGCATACTTTTCAAAAGATAATCGACAGCAAGATGTATCGATCTTGTTTTTGGCAGTTGTGCTAGTGTGTCGTAATATGTGCTGTCGCCAATAGATTCAATAAACAATTCCTTATTAGCGACAAGCTGCCCAGTTGCAATTCGAATATACTCTTGAAGAAAATTTGTACTCTCAATTTCGCTAAATATAAAAATAAAAATCCCAGTTCCTAACGCCATTACAGAATACGCAATCATTCCCATGGCTAACCCTTGCCAAAAATGCATTATCCCGCCACTATAATTATCCTTAAACGATTTGATGGACACAAAAACAATTAAAGCATAGAGTGGAATTCTGGCATCGAGCAGCGGGTTGAGTAGAAGTGGATGCCGTCCGATATAAAATAATATAATCAGAGCCAAGATATTGAACATCATACCAATTAGACCAAACCTAAAAGGCACAAGAAGCAGAGGATTATGTGTTTTTAACATTAAAGTACGACGTGTTGTCCATTATTAAACACCGCCAATACCTTTCCGGTAACCTTAGATCCAAATAAGGGCGAATTTTGAGATTTCGACAGGTTAGTTTTCGAATCGAAACTCCAAGCTGTTTTAGGGTTGAATAAAGTTAAGTTGGCTAACTGGCCTTTCTCAATCTTAGCCTGGGGTTTACCAACAATACTACGTGGTCCTGTTGTAAGCTTCTGAAGTAGCAAATCAAAAGGAACTTCTTTGGAAATCAAATTGAGCATGGGAAGTACCACTTGCATATTAGCCATCCCGTCTGCTGCCAAATCATACTCTAATTTTTTATTTTCCTCATCTTGTGGTTGATGGGAGGAAACAATGGCATCTATTGTGCCATCTTTAAGCCCTTTTACCATTCCATTTATGTCTTTTTTTGTGCGTAAAGGTGGACTTACCTTATAGATTGCATCAAAATCAAGAACCTTATCATCGGTGTAGAGAAGCTGGTGGATGGCTACATCACAGGTAATATTCAGCCCCTTTTTCTTAGCTTTTCTAACAGCAGCAATTGCTTTCGCTGTAGACAGGTTCGAGAGGTGGAGTCTGCCTCCGGTATATTGTAAAATTTTTATATCACGATCGACAATAACCTCTTCCGATAAGTGTGGGATTCCCTTCATTCCAAGTAAAGCGCTATTCACACCCTCGCTCATAACTCCAAATTGAGAAAGCCAATAATCTTCTGGTCTATCAATCACTAAACCATTAAACTTTTGAACGTAAAGAATACTCTTACGCAAAAGGTCCGTGTTCCATAAGGGCACAGTACCATCTGAAAAAGCCATAGCTCCGGCATGACTCAAGTCATGCAATTCAGTAAAATCTTCGCCCTTTAGGTCCTTAGATATAGCAGCAATAGGAAAGAGTTGCACCAGGTTATTATTATTGCCACGGCTAATGTACTCTACATCGTTTTTCGTTTGAATGGGCGGCTGTGTGTTTGGCAATAAGGCTACTTCCGTAAATCCTCCGGCAGCAGCCAATTTCCGTCCTGAGTTTAAATCCTCCTTATGTTCATTGCCTGGATCATTAAAGTTAGCTTGTAAATCGAACCAACCCGGTGTTAAATAGGCCCCTTTGCCATCAATACGCTCATCAGTTCTTGGCTTAGATGTGCCAATACTATGAATTAAACCTTCCTTAACATGTACATTAACAGTTTTACGATGATGAGCGGATTGCGTATCTAAAATCTTAACTTCTGTTATAAGTACCGACATACTATAGGAGTCTAATCAATAATGCTTCTACTAGCAAAAATACTAAAGCTAATCCAAGAAAATACCTCCAAAGCTCAATACCCTTATAATCTTCATTAAATTTTGCGATAATCTCTGCTTTATTCGACCCTCCCACAATATTATATCTAAATCCAGCGAAATTAGCCGCAATTTCTCGTTCCGTAAGTACGGCTATATCAGATTCTGCGGAATTTAGATTAAGGGCCAAGGATGAAATATATTCTTCATCATTAAGGACATCATAATGCCCGGGCGTCATGGTAGAAGACGGCAGGACCATTACTAATTTTCTGCCTTTCATACGTTGGTCTGGCAAGAAGTCAATACTTCCATTGGAGAGCTTCACAATAGATTGTGGTGTAATATTAACTGCATCAATCGTTATTTCTTGTTCACCAAGCCTACTAAAAAGTGCAGGTAAGTTTTGTCGGCTATTTGATGCAATTCTATACATGATAGGAACAAAGACTGCATTTGTTTGAAAATTAGTATAGCCATCGACTAATGGAGACGCCAAAACAAATAATCCGTTTTCTAGCTCCGAAAGAAAGGGCCTGCCGTCAATAAGTTTTAGAAAAGCATTTCTATCACCGCCCCACTGCCAAACCGGCCGCGCTGTAGGCATGGCAAGATTGTCTTGAACTTTTTCTACAATATTTTGATAAAATGGGCGGTTAAAATCTGGTGTTTGCAGGCCAATTCGTTGAGAATCTCCTTCCAGCAGGCTGATCTGGCTTAATAACCCCTTATATGATTCTGCAGATGGATTTTGTCCGGGAATTAATAATAGATTAGCTCCTCCCCTTCGCAGCTCATTCAGTCTCGTTGTTACACCTTGACTAACGGTATTTAATTGATTCAGAACAATTAAATCGGCATCTTCTAATTGACCTATGTTAAGATTTGAAGATGACATCTTGCTAAAATCGAAGAGCAACTTGTTGCCAAATACGGCAGAGACAAAGGGGCTAGGCCTGGCTCCACTTATCTCAACAACCTTAATTCTATCGATTGAACGCAAGGTGAAAAACAACTCGTTATCAAATGAAAGAGGGTAGTCTTCAATTACTAATCGCCCGTTTTGCTCATCGGTAAGGTTATATCCAATATTAAAGGAAATATCGGTTGTTTTCAGACCTTCAACTGCAGCTGTGGTAACCGAAAGCTGTCGCTCACCAAGAAACATTTTCACAGGAATATCGCTGGCCTCTGAATCTGAATGATTTCTGAGTCTTACCACTAAATTAGTTTTACTCTTATCTAATTCGAACGGGTTGCTGATATAGGCCGTATCTATCGAAAGGTTACTGTAAGCAGGAAATCGTATAGGAGCAAGAATTAGACTTATTGCAGAATCAGCCCTAAGATCACTCTTCATTAAAGTCACTTTCTGAAAATCAGAGATAATGATTATCTCCTTAGGAGGTACACCTGTGTACGTTTTCTGAAAATTAGACAAGATTAAACCTATTGGTCTATAATTTGAAGAAAAGTTTACCTCAGAAAGGTACTCTTGGGCTTCGAGTTTACTTCGGTATAAGTAATTGGTCTTCTCATCAAAACTTGTCTGAATAATGAACTCCGTACCTGATGGGTACAGGTTAATAACTTCTTCTGCTGTAGATTTCGCCAGATCTAAGCCCGATTCATCTTCATCAACCTTATTGGACATACTCATCGAATTATCGATAAATATTGCCACTTTGTTGGCAGTTAAGCCAGACTCATTTAAAGCAGGCAAATAAGGCTGAGCAAAGGCTATAACCAATGCAGCAATAAAGAGGATTCTTGCACCAAGAATAAGAAGGTGCTTAAGATTATAAAAGGAGCGAGTAGACTCTTTAACTTGATTTAATAATCGAGTATTTGAAAAATAGACCTTCTTTGTTCGTCGAAAGTCAAACAGGTGGATGATAATTGGGATTAGTATCGCGATTAATCCAATTAAAAATGAAGGGTATAATAAATTCATTCAGCGATTTCTTCAAAGTCACTAAAATACATCATTAATCATCTTAATTAAGGTATTGTACGCCGAAGGTAATTAGATTTTAACGTTCTAAAATAATTAGTGTTGCAGCGTTAGGTCCGATCCGCGATTTCTTCTTTGTTGTACGAGCAACCGAGAGCTCTCCCAGGTAAGAACTAATAAAATGGCAAAAAATGGCATTAGCGGCACTTTATATCGAAATAATGTTCCGAAATTATACGTGGAAATACCTACGCCAAAAGCAAATGTCATTGAATATACTAAGGCGAACCAGGCGGCTGGGCTTGATAAAATATTGATTCGGTACCGAACCATCTTAAAAAGGATAATAATGCTTATGACCATGAGGAAAAAGCTTTCTAATGCAGCCAACAGCATGAGTGGATTTGTTACTTCCCAAAGGTAAGGGCGAAATAATGACACATTAATCGCAGCAGGTGCTAGCCTTAACATACTAATATAGCTGCCGTCGAAATTACCAAGGTCATATCTACTTCCTGAGTTCCTACCGGTCCAACGGCCAATATCATAGGCGGTTATTCGAGCGGTTTGGGCAATATTATCGAGCGAGTATTTTGCTGAACTTTCACCGACCTTATAGACGGTGTAGTATGCCAGCGCGACCATAACAGCGACCACAGCGGGAGCTATTAATATTCTGATCATTTTATTCTTCATTTGCCTAATAACCACGAAGTAAGCCCAAATCATAGCAGCGGGTATAAAACTCAGCACAATGTACTCCTTAATTTTAAAGGCAAAGAACATAGAAAAAACTAAAATTAGCGCCCAAAGCCATGGCCTGCGATGGCTATACAATAATGAAATTAATGCCGCAGTACTCCAGCCTAGAAGACCGTAGGTAATTGAATCTTTCAATAACCCCGACCCCCAAAATATGGTTGAAGGGATAAAAAGGATGGCTATTGCTAAACCAAATACATAATTGGGGAATAACTTGCTAAACTTCATGTACATTGCCCAAAGTCCTGTAAATGAAATTAAACCAAATAGCATTGCCGTTCCGGCATAGGTCCCTCCACTTAGAATACTTAAAATCGAAGCAATTCTAACCACCATGTACGAAGTATCGTCGGGGTACATGAGAATGCGAGAAGCGTATGCATAGGTGCCATCACTATAATCGTTAGAACCAAATATTAGCTTCATGGCTAAAAACGGATCCTCGAAGAAGGCATCATAAACCTTGGCTGCGCCATAGGTATAATAACCAAATGTGTCGCCACCGCCATAATAAAACTGGTATAGTGCACCTAGGGAAATGGCAGCAATGAGCTTAAGAATTAGCGCTGGAAAATAAAACTTTTGATTTTCTTCATAAGTTACCAGTGGTCGAATCAAATAGGCTAATCCGATTATTATAATAAAAACTAAAGGAGCAATAAATAAGTCTCTTTCTACCATTAATTCCCATTACGCTAGATGCGCAAAGTTAAGAATTAATCACATCTGCGGAATCTTCGAGAAGATTTACTCATTTCTTAGGGTATTTATCGGATTTAGGAGGGCAGCTTTTGCACTTTCAAAAGAGATAGTACCGACAGCCACAATTAGGGTAATTACCAGTCCGCCTATAATTGGGAACACCCCAATGGAAATATGATAGGCAAATCCGCTAAGCCATTCATTCATAATCCAATATGTAATGGGTGCCGCAAAAATAAAAGCGATAAATATCAATATTAAGAACTCCTTATTGGTCATAACAAGTACTGAGCTCACAGATGCTCCTAGTACTTTCCGTACCCCTATCTCCTTGGCTCGCTGTACCATACTAAACGATACTATTCCAAATAAACCCAAGCTTGCAATAAGTACTGCCAATAGCGCAAAGGCTGTTAGCAACTCTGCAGAGCGCGTAGCATTTAAATGCAACTCATTAAATTCTTCCTCTAAAAAGCTATATGAAAATGGCGTTTTTTCATCAATTTGCTTCCAATTAGCTTCAATGGCCCCTAGAGCATCGCTAAGGTTATTGGAATTAATTCTTATCAAGGCATAATTATAAGCCCATTCGGCTTCTGTAAAGAGAACTAAGGGGGTGACTTCCTCATAAAGTGCCCTAAAGTGAAAGTTTTTTATCACGCCTTGAACTACCCCACTCCTACCATTAAGCTCTATTTGTTCGCCTACGGCTTCTTCTGATGTCCAGCCCAATAAATCAGCCGTGGACTCATTAATTATAAATGAATATTCTTTGGTCGACCTGGCCCGCTCAATATCATCAATTGAAATTGTCCGTCCTGCCAGAAGACTTACCCCTGTTGTTTTAATGTAAGTCTCATCAATTGCTGCGGCCACAACACCTAATGATCTGCCATCGTTAAGATTCAAGCTATACCCTCCCTGGATATTAGTTGGTGTTTCTCCCGCTATAGTGGCGGATTCTATTAAACCGCTTTGCTCTAAACCAAGTTTGAACTGGGAGGCTTGCGCTATAATCTTATCCGACACCGGTAATACAACCAAGTTATCTTTATTATAACCTAGCTCCTTCTGATTGATATAGCCCAGCTGATTATAAATAATTATTGTAGCAATTATTAAACTCAATGAGATAAAGAATTGTATAACAATCAGTGATTTTCGTAGCCTCGAGCCTTGGCGCGTACCAACGTACTGCCCTTTTAGGATATCTACCGGATTGAACTTGGCCATTTTAATTGCTGGATAAATACCGGATAGAACTGTTATCAGTAAATAGAGAACCGTTAATCCAATCACCATTTTCGGTTGAGTGAGTGTTGTGAAATCAATAATTGCTCCACTTACTAAGGTGAAGAAGGGGAGTAATAACTTTACAAGAACTAAGGCAAGCACCATGGCTATGAAAGTGGTTATCAGCGATTCTCCAATAAGCTGGGTTATAACACTACTCCGGTAAGCTCCTAAAGTTTTTCTCAACCCAACTTCTTTAGCCCTGTAAAAAGACCTTGCTGTTGCCAGATTAGTATAATTAATTATCGCAATCAACAAGATTAGAAGTGCTATAGTCGCGAAGACATACAGAGTACTTACATCTCCACCCTGATGTACATCAGAATAAAGATGTATATCTAAGAATGGAGTAAAGCCAAATCCAAAGTAGCCATTGCCGCCTGGCTCTGATAACCCCTGTGCACGAAGCTCTGTCTGCACTTTCGAAGAAAGTATCTCCGGAGCGATTTCATTATTCAATTCTAAATACGTTAAGAAATTTGCACTGTACCAGATCGGATCTCGTTTCCAATAAGAATGAAAAGGAGCAACCATGTCAAATTTAATACTTGAGTTTGATGGAACATCTTCGGCAATCCCTGCTACCGTAAATGGCTTGCCATCTACTAGCACCAGCTTACCGATTGCCTCGTCGTCTCCAAAGTATTTGAGTTTAGAACTTTCGGTAAGAACAATATTGTTTGGGTCATCCAGCACCGAGTTTGCATCACCCTTAATTAGATTAAAAGAAAACATTTGGAAAAAGGCACTATCTGCATAACAAAATCCTTTCTCCTGAAAAGCTACATCTTCATAAGAAAAAATGACGGGCTTAAAAATACCCGGAAAATAAAGTCTGGAGCCGCGCTTCACCTCAGCGACTTTTTCCTTCATCGTTGGCAATAAAGCCGATGGGGTTAGATGAACCTCTTGCTTGGTTCCATCGCCCATGTCATAGATCAGGTTTCCAACTACTATGTTTTCGGCATTTGCGTGAAATTTATTGTAACTAAACTCAGATTGAACATAAAGCCCAAGGAGTACGGAACAAGCAATTCCGATAGCAAGGCCTCCAATATTAATGACTGAGTAAATTTTCTGTCTGAATAAATTGCGTAATGCAATTATTAAGTAGTTCCTGAGCATAGCGATTATGTTTGATTGCCTAAGAGTATCTGGTAATCGGTTATGCCAAATTATTCAGAACATAACTCAGGACTTTATACACTATGCAAAACATGATTAACCTAATTGTCACAATTAAAAATGCTCACATCGTTACTATCCCTACTTACTTTCAACTCAAATATTAGACTCAATCTTGACCTAATAGGTTGCACCAAAACAAAAAAAAGGTCCCGAAGGACCTTACATTAGTAGTAATTTAAGACTTATGATGTTCTCGCGTCTACGAGAAATTATTGATTAATACGATCTAGTACATCCATCACTTCTTTAACATGAGAGCGCGAAGTATCTAAATCTTTCGATTCTTCTTCATTCAAGTCAATTTCAATGAACTTTTCTATACCATTCTTTCCAAGTATTACAGGTACACCTAAATAGCAATCATCAATTCCGTATTCGCCTTCAAGTTTTGCACATACTGGGAATACTCTTTTCTGATCTCGTACAATTGCTTCTACCATTTGAGCAGCTGCAGATCCTGGTGCATACCACGCTGAAGTACCCATAAGTTTCACCAATTCACCGCCACCTTTCTTGGTTCTATCAATTATTCCATCCAGTGTTTCTTTGTCTATTAATTGTGTAACTGGAATTCCTCCTACCGTTGTATAACGAGGTAATGGCACCATTGTATCTCCATGGCCACCCATTAATAATGCTTGGATATCTTTTCCTGAAACATTGAGCGCTTCAGCCAGAAACGCTCTATATCTTGCAGTGTCAAGGATTCCAGCCATTCCAAAAACCTTAGTACGAGGCAGTTTCGATGTAATATGCGCTTGGTAAGTCATTACATCAAGTGGATTAGAAACAATAATAATGATTGCATCAGGTGAATACTTCACTACATTCTCTGTAACCGATTTTACTATACCTGCATTTGTTTGGATAAGGTCATCTCTCGTCATACCTGGCTTTCTTGGTAGGCCAGAAGTTATTACCACTACCTCCGATCCAGCAGTCACAGAATAGTCGTTCGTAGATCCTGTGGTACGAGTATCATATAGATTAATTGGTGACTTTTGCCAAATATCCAGGGCCTTACCTTCGGCCATTCCTTCCTTAATATCTACCAGGATTACTTCATTCGCGATTTCTCGATAAGCTAAAACATCTGCACATGTTGCGCCTACATTACCAGCTCCTACTACGGTTACTTTCATCGTTAATTTTTTGTAATTAATAATCGTTTTTCGAAGTCACAAAAATAGTGAATAAGAGACATCTAATCCGCGATTCTTCCAAGTAATTACTCGGCATTAGCCTGAATATCTTCTTCAGTTTTCTTTATCTGGATTTCGAAAATTTCTTTCGTAGAAGAAGTCACTTTATACCTATTATCGACCCTTTGCCCTACAACCCAAACAATATCACTCCCCGAAACCACCACTTGCTGTTGCGGTTTATCTATAACAGGCATCTTAATATCAATAAAGAAATCGCTAAGATTCTTAGATCCATTCATCCCCAAAGGATAGAAGCTATCACCTTCTTCATAATACCGCACAAGTAAAGGAAACTTAAGTTTTGCAGCGTCCAAAGCTGCTATCTTCTTATTGCTCGAGATTACATACGCAGGGGCCTTTTTACGAGCGAGATCATATATGTTGTTGCCTAAACTTGCGGAACGGTCCTCTGAATGAACCACGGCCGTACCCTTTTCCTTTTTGTCCCGTGCCAGAATTAGTTTGCTACGATCGATGTTTAGGATGTATTCTTTACTGTAGAAAAGAGCCCCGGTAGAATCTAAGGCTGCACCAATGCTTTCTGCCTGGTCGTAAGAAAAACCGTACTCTTTCAAAAGCTCATACAAAACAGTGCTTAGGGCAGGAAGCTTGCGTAAAACATCAATATCAAATAGCACTTTGTCGCCACTTTCTACTTTAACCTTCGATTGCTCCAAACCATAACGCACAAGCGCTTCGGTTTCTCGGATACGCTTACTGGTTTTAGTAGCTGCCTTGATAAAGTTAGGATTTATCTTTTCGAGTACAGGCACAACCTGTTGCCGAATAAGGTTGCGCTGGTAATTATCTGAGCTGTTAGAGCTATCCTCTCGCCAGCTAATTTTATTCTTTTGGGCATATTCTTCTATCTCGATTTTAGAAGCCCATAGCAAAGGACGAATAAAGATGCCTCTTATTCGATTTATGCCATGAAACCCTGCAATTCCTGTTCCCTTGGCTAAGTTAAAAATAATTGTTTCGGCGGTGTCATTGGCATGGTGAGCCGTAGCCACCAATGCTTGTTTTTCTTTGGCTATCTCATAAAACCACTCATAGCGAAGCGTTCGCGCCGCCATTTGAATGGAAACGCCGTTGTCGACACTATTTTGAAGCGTATCAAACTCCTTTGAGACATACTCAACGCTCAGCGATTTAGCCAACTCTTTAACAAAATCTTCATCAGCATCGGAATCCTTGCCCCGCAGCTTAAAATTACAATGGGCTATTGAAAAGCTATAATCAGTCTTTGAAAGGAGGTGAGCCAGTACTACAGAATCTACTCCACCACTCACTGCAAGAATTATATGTTCTTGAGAAAAAGGTAAAAGAATCTGATCAAGTTCCTGTCCAAAACGCGTATCCACCCATCAAAAGTATGATTTTATCCCATAACCGGGTACTACTAACAGCAATTAGAGTTGTACTTTTGCATGATTATTGTGTGTAAAAAGCCATCAAACAATCAATCATTCATATCGCCCTTATTCTTCTACTGTTTGGAATGCATCCGAGCTTTAGTCAGAAGAAAATAAAGCTTGAACCAGGTGCTGGTAAGCTCCAGGGTATTAAAAAAGATGGAGTGAGTTATAATATTGTGGTTGATAATGTTCAGTTTACACAAGGCGATACCCGCTTTTTCTGCGACTCCGCCGTTTATGCTAAAAAGACTAATTATCTGGAGGCATATGGCCATGTAAAAATTCTCGATGGCGACTCCTTAACTATTACTGCAGGAAAACTGCTCTATGACGGGGACACTCGGATAGCTAGGCTGAGATCGAATGTGGTGCTAACCCAGCTCGATCGGATGCAACTCTTCACCAACTTTCTGGATTTCGACAGGACTAACTCGATAGCAACCTATTTTAATAAAGGTAAAATCGTAGATTCAACAAACGTTCTAACCAGTACTAAAGGGTACTACAATACTCGCTCAAATATGGCCTCGTTTAAAACCAATGTGCATGGTAAGAACGATGACTATACTATGGTCTCCGATACGCTGGTTTATAACACAAAAACAGGCATAGTATATTTTGTTGCGCCGACAGAGCTCACCGATGTAGATGGCGACGTATTTCTTCATGATGGCGGCCAGTACAACTCTAAAGCAAAGCGATCCTCGTATGTTATGGGAAGGGTCGAGACGGAAGACTATTTTCTAAAAGGCAATAACCTCAAACTCGATGATATTCGAGCCATATATCATGTTGATGGCGATGTTCTTATGATTGCAAAAGAAGATGACATCTTTATTACCGGACAAAAATCGGTCTACTATAAGAAACAATCAATAACTAAAATCTTTGATAATGCCATGATGCGCATGGTTACTGAGAAAGATACGCTCTACTTACGGGCAGATACTCTTGTTTCAATCGATAGCGAAATTATTAGTGAAAAACGGTTGCTCGCTTACAATAATGTTAGGGTGTTTAAATCTAACTTACAGGCTGTAGCCGACTCCCTCGCATATGGTGTAGCCGATTCTACAATGTATTTCTATACCGACCCGGTTCTTTGGACAGGCGGCAATCAGCTTAGTGCCGATTCGATTAATATGGTTATACGTAATAAGGCCATAGATGTACTCAATTTGCAAAATCGAGCCTTTGTAATTACTAAAGATTCCTCCGACAACTTTAATCAAATAAAGGGACGAGAGATGGTGGCACGTTTTAAGTCTAATGCCTTAGATAAGGTAAATGTTTATGGTAATGGTGAAAGCATTTTCTACATGTACGACGAAAAAACCTTCGATCTTGTCGGAATGAATAAGATTATTTGTAGCGATATCACCCTCAAGTTTGAAAACCAAAGACTAATCGATGCCGCTTTTCTTGTAAACCCCGAAGGTGACTTTATTCCCCCTCATGAATTAACAGAGAAAGATAAAACACTCAAAGATTTTAAGTGGATGATTGATGTTCGACCTAGACTCAGTGAGTTTCGGATTTCAGAAAGTCCTGAAGTTCCCTTAGAGCCCCCTCCCAAAAACGAATCCATCGATCTTGAACTCAAGGGATCTCGAGACTCAAAAAAAGGCTTAAATTAGGCTAGATCAAGGCTTTTGATCTGAGCTTTGGCTTCGAAAATTTCAATTAGAATAAATTCGGTAATCTTTAAACAGAACTTGCTATTTTTCGTATATTTGATATACTAGGCATGGTATACCCAATGAAGAGCAAGTATCTGATCATATTGACCCTGATTTCACTTTTGAGCTTTAATTTAGAAGCTCAGAGTTTAAAGGTCGTCGACACCAATCCTGTACAACAGGGTTTTATTGGTGAAGAGATACGTACTACCCTTTTCATCCAAAACATTTCTGAAGAACCCATCTATTATAGGGTAGTTCAGTTAAATAAACAGATAGGCTCTAGTCAGCAAAGCTTAATCTGCGTTAATAACGATTGCTTTACAGATAATATTGCCCGCAGTGAAGAAAGATCTTCTGGGCTCGTACGTAAAATAAACCCAGGCGAAACTGACGATGCCATAAGTGTTGTGTTAGAGGCAGGGTTGGTAGATGCTGTCAGTTCAGTTTTATATAGTATTGAAAATATTAAGGATCCTTCAGACAGGGTTGAGTTGGAGTTTCAATATGAAGTGACAGAGGCCGTCGAAAATGGCCTTCTTTATTCTTCTAAAAATGTTGATCTCCGTGATGTTTACCCTAATCCGGTTACTGAAACAGCCTTTTTCGATTATAATATTAAAAATGACTCTAAAGAGGCCAAAATAATAATTCATAATGTTCTCGGCACCGTTGCGGGCGAATTTCAACTAAACCCTTTCGAAGAGCAGTTAAAGGTCTCTGTAGAAAAATTTAATCCGGGGGTTTACTTCTACAGCCTTTACATCGATAATGAAGGTGTGGCCACTAAAAAACTGGTAGTCAGGAAATAATCGGCTCATTTCACAGTTATTAAAGGAGAATATCAGGTTTGAAATCATGTCAAACTCCACTATATTTGCACGCTTATGTTTAAAAGAGGGATATATAAAGTAATTCTGCTTTCTTTTTTGGTCTTAACATTAGGTTCATGCAGCGAATTTAGATCGTTGCAGAAGTCGAATGATTGGAAGGCCAAATACGATGGGGCTATGGCCTATTATGAAGAAGGTGACTATTATAGAGCAATATCTCTGTTTGAGGAAGTGCTACCTGTAACCAGAGGAAAAGCAGAAGGTGAGCGCGCACAATTCTATTATGCCTATGCGCATTATAACGACCGGCAATTTATCCTAAGTGCGCATTATTTTAAATCATTTTACGAAACTTATAGCAGAAGCGAATTTGCCAATGAAGCACATTTCATGTATGCATATTCCTTGTATCAGAGCTCTCCTATTTATAACCTAGATCAAACTAGTACTAAAGAGGCAATTCAAGCATTTCAGGTATTTATTAACAGAAATCAAGGCAGTAAGTATGTTACACAAGCCAGTCAAATTCTAAAGGAATTACAAATAAAGCTTGAGACCAAGGATTATCATAGTGCAAAACTTTATCATAAAATTGGTGTTTTAAATAGTGCAATTACAGCATTCGATAATTTCGCCATAAACTATCCTGATTCTAGATTTAATAATGAATTGCAATATTTAAAACTAGAATCTAAGTTCATGATGGCTGAGCAAAGCATCCCATCAAAAAAGAAAGAGCGTTTTAAGGATGTAATTGATCTTTATATGGAATATCAAGATGATTATCCTGAAAGTAGTTATTTAGCCGATGCGGCAAAATATTACGATAACGCGTTAAACCAATTAGAAAAACTTCAAAAACTATTATAAAATGAGTGTTAATCCATCAATTCATACCCGTAACATGGAAGAAATTGCTGAGAAATCTGGCAGTGTTTATAAGTCAGTTTCAGTTATTTCAAAGCGATCAAGACAAATTTCCGCAGGTCTAAAAGAAGAGTTAAACTCTAAATTGGCAGAGTTTGCTTCTACTGTCGATAATCTGGAAGAAATTTTCGAAAACCGTGAGCAGATTGAGATTTCGAAATTCTACGAGCGTATGCCTAAGCCAACTATCTTGGCTACGGAAGAGTTTGTAAATGACGAGGTCTTATTTCACGATAAAATAAAAGACGAGGACGACTCCGAATTATAATTTACCTTTATAGCATGCTCCGAGGTAGAAAAATATTATTAGGAGTATGCGGTAGTATAGCTGCATATAAGACGGCTACTCTTGTCCGTCTACTTAAAAAATCTGGTGCCGAAGTAAAAGTTATCATGACTGCTTCGGCACAAACTTTTATTACCCCCCTTACCCTTTCTACCCTTAGCGATAATCCTGTTTATACACAATTCGAAAAGGATGAAACAGGCGAATGGAACAGCCATGTAGAGCTTGGCTTGTGGGCCGACGTCTTCCTTATTGCTCCGGTTACCGCGACTTCCTTAGGCAAACTGTCTAATGGCATTGCCGACAACTTATTAAATGCCGTCTATCTCTCTGCAAGATGCCCTATTATATTTGCTCCGGCAATGGATCTCGATATGTATCAGCATGAGTCTGTGAAAGCGGCTATAGGAAAACTTAAATCATTCGGTAACCATTTTATAGATTCGGAATATGGTGAGCTGGCAAGTGGACTCGTTGGCGAAGGACGTATGGCCGAGCCCGAAAATCTCCTAGATTACATCGAAGATTTTTTTAATAAGACAGGGCAACTGATAGGGAAAAAAGTCCTGATTACTGCTGGCCCGACCTACGAAGCTATTGATCCGGTGCGTTTTATCGGTAATCATTCAAGTGGCAAAATGGGGTTGAGTTTAGCAAAAAGAGCGCGTGCTGAAGGTGCCGATGTAACCATAATTATAGGCCCTAATGGTTTGTCGAAAGATGAGTTTGAGGGGCTAGTTAGAATAGATGTTGTCTCGGCTAAAGAAATGTATGAGGCCGCGAAGGCTGAGTTTAGCAAATCGGATATTGTCTTTTGGGCGGCCGCAGTTGCCGATTATACCCCTTCCGAGATTTCAGAACAAAAAATTAAAAAGAGAACGGCTGAATTAAACCTTGCCCTTATTAAAACCACCGATATCGCCTTAACACTTGGCGGTGAGAAGGAATCACAATTTATTGTGGGGTTTGCATTAGAAACCGAAGAGGAGCTAAATAATGCGAAGAAAAAACTCAAGAAAAAGGACCTGGACATGATAGTGTTAAATTCGCTGAATGATAAGGGTGCAGGATTCAAGCATGACTCAAATAAGATAACAATTATTGATAAGGATAATAATACACTCAAATTCGAGTTAAAATCTAAAGAGGAGGTTGCCAAAGACATCATCGATGAAGTTGCTAAGAAAATATCTTAATCTATTATTTATATTAGGTTTATACCATTCCGGAGCGATAGCTCAGGATCTTAATTGTGATGTCATCATCAATGCCGACCAGATCCAAACAACCGACCGCAGGGTATTTCAGGATATGGAAAACGCGATTGAAAACTTTATGAATGGGCGAGACTGGACCCCTGACGAGTTTAAAGTTGAAGAACGTATAAATTGTAGCCTTTCCATAAACCTTGTGGATATGCCTCGTATAGGAAGCTTCAATGCCACTGTACAAATTAGGAGCTCCAGGCCGGTCTACAACACAAGTTATGAGTCAATCGTTCTAAATTTTGCGGATCGCGATTGGAATTTTGATTACGTTGAGTCGATGCCTTTAGAATTTAATGAAAACAGCTATACCTCTAATCTCACTTCGATGTTGGCGTTTTACGCATATATTATTCTTGGGATGGATTACGACACCTTCGGTGAAAATGCGGGCGATCCATATTATCAAATAGCGCAAGTAATTGTAAATAATGCCGCTCAATCGGGTTTCCCGGGTTGGAGTGGTCTAGGCAGTACCCGAAATAGGTTCGCCTTAATCGAAGACCTTACCAATCAGCAGATGCAGGGTTTAAGAAAAGGTCTCTATCAATATCACCGACAAGGGCTAGACGTTTTTACTGAGTCTCCTGAGGAGGCCCAGAACAATGTTATCGGTGTATTGGAGGAGGTTAAAAAGATCAAAGATCGCTACCCAGCATCAATTTTCGTTATCTCTTTCTTCGATGCAAAATCAGATGAGCTCATAAATATTTTCTCAGATGGCTCCATGCAAGAAAAACGGAAGGCCTACAATTTACTGGTAGAGCTAAATCCAAACAAAACCGAGGAGTACAGCAACATTATTAATTAGCATTTTAGCTTAAACATTTATTGAATTGCGGTAATTTATATAATATCGCATATGTTTTCTCGACTGTCCATTCAGAACTATGCTTTAATTGAATCGCTGGAAATGCAACCACATGCAGCGATGAATATTATTACCGGTGAAACGGGCGCAGGTAAGTCGATCATGCTTGGGGCAGTAGGACTACTCCTTGGCAACCGGGCGGACACCAAGGTCCTCTACAATACCGATCGTAAATGCATAATAGAGGGTGAATTTAACATAGCATCATATAATATCGAAGGCCTTTTTACTCAGTACGATCTTGATTTCGAAACCTCTACGCTTATAAGGCGCGAAATAACACCTAGTGGCAAATCGAGGGCTTTTGTAAACGATACTCCCGTAACTCTGGAGATACTAAAAGATTTAGGATCTCATCTGATGGATATTCATTCGCAGCATCAAACCCTGCAGCTTAGCACAAGCGATTTTCAATTAAACATCATAGATACTTACGCCAGCAACCGAGAATTATTGGAGTCGTATCAAGAAAAATATACTAATTACAAAAAGGCAAGCAAAAAGCTAGCGGAGTTAAAGGCAAATGCAGAACGAATTGCTCAAGAATCTGACTATAATACCTATTTGCTAAAAGAACTTGTAGAGGCAAACCTTATTGAAAATGAGCAAGAGGGCCTAGAGGAGGAATTAAAGGTTCTAGAGCATGCTGAAGAAATCAAAGCCAATCTGGTCAATATGTTGGCACTACTCGACCGAAATGAACCAAATATTAGTTCAATGCTACAGGAGGCTCGCAACTTGAGCAGCCAAATAAGTGGCTATAGTGAAAACCTCAAGTCGATATCAGAGAGACTGAATGAATCCTTCATTGAACTAACAGACCTATTGCACGAAATAGAGCTTCAGGACAGCAACCTTGAAGTGGATATGGAAAGGACTGAAGCCTTACGTGACCGGATAAGCATGGTGTATCACCTTCAGAACAAACATCATGTAGATAGCATTAAGGGGCTTCTTGAAATACAAGAGCGCCTCGAACAAGAAACATTTCTTGCAAATAATCTTGAATCTGAAATTGAGCAGGCCAAATCGAGTTTAGAAGTTGCCGAGACGAACCTAAAAATGATTGCGGATAAGCTTAGTAAGAAACGAACTTCGACTTTCGCCGAGCTTCAGCATGAAATCGCTGAATTACTCCAGCAATTAGGAATGCCTGATGGCAAGATAGTTATCGAATCAAACCCTAAGGATTATTCTGAAAATGGAATTGACGATATTGCTATTCTGTTTTCTGCGAATAAAGGTGTGCCACCTTCGCCATTAGGTAAAGTAGCATCTGGCGGTGAATTTTCTAGACTAATGTTTTGCTTTAAATATATACTGGCAGATAAAACAGCCTTGCCTACAATGGTCTTCGACGAAATAGATGCTGGCATTTCGGGTGAAATTGCGTTACAAATGGGCTCTATGCTCCAGACTATGGCACGAAAGCATCAGATCATTACAATAAGTCATTTGCCACAAATTGCCGCCAGAGGCCAAGCTCACTATTTTGTCTACAAAGATTTTCGCGACCAGCGATCTGTTAGTACAATTAAAAAATTATCAGAAGAAGAAAAGGTTCAGGAAGTTGCAAAGATGATTGGCGGTGACAATCCTGCCGAAAGTGCAATTGCTAGTGCTAAGGACCTTATTTCATTATCGACCTAAATCGCAAAATCCTCCGAGCTGATAGCGTTTATAGTCTATCGCCCGAAGGATTTGCTTTCTACTAGTTGGCTTATAATCAAAGGTATAGCTAGGGTGCCCGGATTCAAAAGACTTTTCGACCATCCGCTCATTCGGTCGACGAGTTGCAATATCCTTCGTTAATTGGTTATTAGAAAAATAATAATCGATTGACAAAACTGGCAGGAATCAATCCTCTAAAATTAGAAATCCCCTGTACCGATAGCTGATTAAGACTACCGCACAGGGGATTTACTTTCTATTAGTTTGGCTTGCACTCTAAGGTATAGCAAGTCTGTAATTTCATAAAACGAAAATCGACTAACGAACGAAATGTCCGACCAATTGCATTTTATCTCGACAAGTTACATGTCATTTATTTGAAAAATTCAAATTGCTCCTCTAGTGAATATGATTCTTCTAAATCCATTACAACATTTTGCTGCAATGGCATTTGTTTAATCACATTGTAATTATCCCAGAAGGCCTTATTATATTCATCGTGTTGGAATTGAAGACCATAGCGCTTCATTTTCTCTGACGTTCCTACCCATCTTGGGTTTGTGTAGTTTATCGCATTTACAAGCAGAGCCTGGTCGCGTTTTGTCACAACATCGATTTCGCCTGTTTTTAGGTTATGCCACCGATTGGTATAGTTGGCCGAAATATATTTCAGATAAAGTTTTCCATTAATTTTCTGAAATTCTACCTCTTTCTCAATGTGGATTACCTGATTTTCGAGCTTCCCCGACTTCCTATAAGTATAAAGCGGGGTCTTGCCATCTCCCCACTTAAAGCTGATTTTTCTAATACCGTAGTCGTCATCAATATAGATTTTAAGGTTGTAACCAGTCTGTGTAATAGAAACTAATTCAATGGGTCTGCCGTTATAGCCAACCACTTGCTCACGATGCATAATATCGTAAAAGGCCTGATCTTCGCTAAACGATCTATACTTAACCTGGTTTTCCAAAAGCAAGTCTTCCAACACATTATACTTGCTAAAGTATTTTTCGAGCTCATATTCAAATTCAAGCGTTTTACGAACTTCAATCAAGGCAACTCGTTCCCTGAGTTTATTCCTGTCTCTAGGAACACTATAATCCTTATCATATATTTTAATTGCTGCTTCAAGCAGGTCTACATATTCTCCATCTACCATCTTAGTTTCCCGGTAAAAGGCATCCATCGCCGTAGGTGACATGGGATAGTTCATCTCGATTCTAGCCAAGGCGATCTTAAGAAGTTCTCCTCCAGATAAGGTTTCTGCAATAGTTACTTCATCCAATAAGAGCCTACCCGGTTCTAAACGTACTATTAAATCAGAATTTGCAGGTACATTAGATACTTTAATCTTAAAATCGATATAGCCGAGCATTGACACCACTAGTTCTTCGCCCTGTAAATCGTCGCTAATATGAATATCAAATTCGCCCTGCAAATTACTTACAGTACCTATCTTATAATCGGCAATAGCAATCGTTGCATAAGCAAGAGGTTCATCATTTTCCGCGTCTAAAACTTTACCGGAAATAATGAGTGGATCTGCCTTCAAATTATAGGAAGGAAACAGAACAATCAGAAATAACAAGCCAACTAGTGTTACAATTGATTGGTTTTGGTAATACAAAATAGTAATGGTTTATGTGCATATTAATTTACATTTGACACAAAAAGTAACCGAAGACTATTAAAAGCAGCATCTTCATATCACGATATTGGCGAAATGCATACATCCTTTTAAGTGTATGGTTTCTGTTCAATTTTATGGTGGCAACTACCTTTGAGTACATCGTATTCAGACCATTTACATCCACCATACTCAATGGTATCCTGCTCGGGATAAGTATTTGTATTATGGCATTCTTATCCTGGAAACTTTCGGCATGGCTTTTCCAGTTTTCCGTTCCCTTTCAGGTTGCCGGGCATATTTTAGGTATAGTAGCCTGGTTTTATATTGCCGCTTCAATCAGCTATTTTTTAGAATACTATGTCGATGGATTTCAAACTCTGGATGAATGGAAGGAATACATCTGGGAACAATTTGGCTCAAAATCTGTGCTTTATAATCTTGAGTACGTAACGGCAATTGCTGTCTACTATATTCTAAAATATATTGATACAATAAAGTTGAAAGAAAATGAAAAAGCTAAGCTTGCGATTACCAACAACGAAATGAAGCTTTCGCTTCTGAAATCTCAAATTAATCCTCATTTCTTATTTAATACCCTCAATAGCATAAGCACTTTAATGAATTCAGATAAAGACAAAGCAAGGCAGATGATGACGATGCTCGGCGATGTGCTGCGCTATGCGCTGGATTCTAATAGCTTTTTGCAGGTACCCTTAGGCGATGAGCTGGATTTTATCCGTAACTATATAAACATACAGCAAGTGCGTTTTGGAGAGCGACTTAAATATGAAGAACAAATAGACCGAAGTTGTCTCGCGCTTACAATCCCCCCCATGGTTCTACAACCTTTAGTAGAAAACTCCGTTAAGCATGGCATTACGCCTAAGGAGGAAGGGGGCACCATTACGTTATCAATTAAGAGAGCCAATGGTCATGTAGAATTTCGCGTAGCCGACGATGGTGTAGGCTTATCAAACCAAACACAGTATGAATCGAGTAATAGCGGTGTGGGGCTCGTAAACTCTGATATGCGCCTCCAAAACATGTATGGTGGTAATTCAAGAATTCGAATTTCAGCTGAAAAGCATGGATTTCTTGTACAATTTAATATTCCAGTAGATGAAGAAGGTTAAATGTGTAATTGTAGACGATGAATTATTGGCGCGTCAGCTTTTAGCTGAGTTTCTTGCCGATCATGACAATATTGAAGTTGTGGCCCAATGTGCTGGCGGCAAGGATGCTATTAAGAAGATTGATCAACTCGAAGCAGATCTCGTATTTCTAGATGTTCAAATGCCTGGCACAGATGGTTTCGACGTATTAGAAAATATTAAGACCGATCCTTTTGTGATATTCTGTACGGCCTATGACCAATATGCTATAAAAGCATTTGATATGAACGCGATCGACTATCTCCTCAAGCCTTTAGACAAGGCCCGTTTTAATATGGCCGTAGAGCGTGCGACCAAGCAAATCGAACAAAATGAGTCTAATTTCATGCATATTGCAGATGAGCAGCAGAGCAAGGAGTCCTCAGGGTACAGCAAGAATATCTTTGTTCAAAAGTCTGAAAAGCTCATCAACCTTCCTGTTACAAATATTGTTCATCTCGAGGCTTCAAAAGATTACACCATAATAAGTACTAAAAATGATCAGTTTGTTTCTTCTACAGGTATTAGTCGCTTGGAAGAAAAGCTTGATCCTGCTATTTTTCTACGCATACATCGTTCTACGATAATCAATATTGAAAGACTCGTCGAGATCGAGAAGTTTGGCAACGGTGGATTGGCAACAAAAATGGAGACCGGTAAAGTCTTTACAGTGAGCCGCTCTTATACCAAGGCCATCAGAAATAAAATCGTATAAACTTTAGGCCCGGCTGTAACCAGCACAAGCAAAGCGGCGTCATACCAATACATAACAAAAAAGGAAAACTCTTTTAAACATTATTATCATGGAAGAAAGCATATTAGGAATAATTTGGTTCATGCTCTTTAGTATTGGAACGTTGATCATGATCGTGTACTTACGAAAATACACGAATATTGAGCGAATGGCATTGATTGAAAAAGGTGAACAACCTTATCAGGTAAGACAATCAAACACCTCTATTCCATTAAGATTCGCATTATTATTTATCGGCTTTGGCTTAGGCCTATTGATTGGCTATTTTCTTGATTCGTTATTTAGAATGGAAGAAGTTGCCTATTTCTCAATGATTTTTGTATTTGGTGGTGCCGGTCTTGGCCTGGCCTATATTATTGAAGAAAAGAAAGCTAAAGAAGCGGCCAAAGAAAACAGTTAGATCAGAAATGATTAAGCTCCGGTTTAGCAATAAAATTTACCAGTAGCTAAAACTTTTTAATCTAAAGTATTCTCTTAAGGATACGGAACCAGTTTCAAAGGTCAAAAACAGTGTACCGAATAATGGAAAAGTGAAGTTCTAATAACCTATTGGAGCTTCACTTCTTCGTAATAGTCAACAGGTACTTTCTGGGTAAACCCCCATGTGCTCACCTTAATCTCACCACGAAAATGAAGCTTTATCTTGTTCCCACGAATAATGTTGAGCAAGTTACTCAACAGGCCATCCTGGACATCCTCGAGCTTAAAACGCGCTGTAAAGGGTACCTGAAAGGCTGCTTCCTTCTCGATTTTTAAGGTTTGAGATTGCGAAATCTCAGCCAAAACCTTCTCGTTGAGGGCTACTTCAATGTCAACTCCTTTTAATTTACCGGCAATTTCGTTGGGGTTGTAAAACTCCGCCTCACCCGACAAACTGACAATGCCATCAATAATACTTTCCACTTTCACATTGTCAATTTTCTTGAATTCGACATTTTCTTCAAACTTGCAGCCTGTTAGGAAAATCGAAAAAATAATAAGTACGTAAAATCTAATCATAAAAAGCAAAAGTAAGTCATACTGATATTAGGCAGCTTCAACACTCGTAAGACGACCAAAAGTTCCAAATGTTACTGTCAGGCTTAGCATATCAAACTTCAATACTCAATCACCTTTTCTACTTGCTCTTTTTTTAAGAAGGAGTTGATGATTTGCTGAACATCTCTATTGTTCTGAAAAGGCTGTACGCAAGACATAATCTTTTCTATCTGCTTTGTGGTGGTGGCGACGTCGGTATAGCCAAAGCCGACATACTTGCCATTTTTAACTTGGATTACGGCTTTTTCATTAATCTTCCTTCCTCGATCGATAATTAGGGTGTTTTGGTTTTTAAACTGAAATGACTCCAGAGCTTCCATTACCCTGGTATTATAATCTTCGGCCGATTCCTCGCCTCTACAGGCACCATTGCATTTCTTAAGAGAGTAGTGAAAACATGGACCTTTCGATTTATTCAAACCAGTCATTGTTAAACAGAGTTGATGCTTTTCATTCAGATAATAGAAATGGTCTATTCCTTCTTTACGAGAGGCGTACACGGTTAGAGGCAGCGAACCGTCTTTTATTCTTTTCATTTCCAGCCTGATATAGCCATCGATTTGTTGATCTGTAAAAAGGCCATATTGAAAATAAGTACGTTTTTGCGCCACATTATAAAATGGCTTTTTGCTTTTTATCTCTTCCGATTCCTTTAATAATGCTACTAGCTCCGAACCAGTTACTTCGAAATCGATATCGGTAATATCGTTGCGCATGGCAATTGCTTTATTCGATTTTGCATTGAGTAAATGGGTGACAACACGTTTTCGAATGTTTTTGCTTTTCCCAATATAAATTAACTCTCTGTCGCTATTATAAAAATAATAGACCCCACTCTCCTCGGGCAAGCTTTCAATTAATTCTGAAGAGATATTAGGGTTATCGAAAGTGTAATGCTCTCTTTTTAGCGTACCAAACGTCGTTTTCTGATTATCCAGTGAAAGAAGTATTTCAAATAGCTTCACAGTAGCCTCTGCATCACCTCCTGCCCTATGTCGGCCATTGATCTCAATCCCTAGGCTATCGGATAGTTTACCTAGGCTATATGAGGCCTGAAGGGGCATTAATTTTCTACTCAGCTTAACCGTACACAGTTTCTCACGATTAAAATCGAATCCAAGCCGTCTGAACTCCGCTCGCACGATATTATAATCGAACGAGACGGAATGCGCCACAAAAATCGTATTCTCCGTAATTTCAACTACTTTCTTAGCGATTTCATAAAACTTTGGAGCATCAGCCACCATCTCTTCAGTAATCCCGGTTAATTGGGTGATAAAAGGTGGAATACTCGTTTCAGGATTAACTAAAGAAATAAAACTGTCAACCGTCTTATTGCCATCATGCAAAAAGATTGCAATCTCGGTAATCTTAGCATTTCTAAGACTACCCCCGTTGGTTTCTATATCGATAATGGCGTACACTAGTTCAAGTATAGTAATTAATTAAAAAAGCATAATCTATTTAGACAAACCCCTTGTTGGTTTCATATAAAATAGAACAAAAGGAAATCGGAAATAATCTCATTAAGATTCTAGTAAGAGTTATACCTTTGTGATCTAATGAAACGATTACATGGCTAAATACGACGTTTACGGAATTGGGAATGCGCTGGTAGATACCGAATTTGAGGTGGATAAGGCATTCTTTGAGAAACACAAAGTTGAAAAAGGGTTAATGACATTGGTAGATGCCGAAAGGCAAGCCTACCTGATAAATCAGATATCGGCCGGGCGTGTCAAAAAACAATCGGGAGGTTCCGCTGCGAACACAGTTATTGCCTTGAGTCAGTTTGGTGGATCAGCATTTTACTCATGCAAAGTGGCTAACGACGAATATGGCCGCTTTTATATGAACGATTTGGAAGAGGCAGGTGTAGATTCAAATTTAAATCAGAAAAATCTACCTGAAGGAATTACTGGGAAGTGCCTTGTTATGATTACGCCGGATGCAGACCGTACCATGAATACCTATCTGGGGATTTCCTCTACACTGGACAGCGCCGTAATAAACGAAAAGTCGATTGAGGAATCGCAATATATTTATTTAGAAGGCTACCTGGTAACCTCTCCTACAGGAGTTGAAGCCATGTTGAAAACAAAGCAGATTGCTGAGCAACATGGTGTAAAAACGTCTCTTACCTTATCCGACCCTAGCATTGTTTCATTTTTCAAAGACAACTTTGAACAGGTTATTGGAGAAGGTGTTGATTTCCTTTTTTGTAATGAAGAGGAAGCTCTAACCTTTACCGATACTACCAACTTATTAGATGCCCGAGAAAAACTTAAGTTTGTAGCAAAACGATTTGCAATAACGATGGGTAAAAATGGTGTAATGATATTCGATGGAGACACCTTTATCGATATAGAATCCTTCCCTGTAGAGGCTATCGATACAAATGGCGCCGGAGACATGTTTGCAGGAGCCTTTCTTTATGCGCTTACTCATGGTCATTCTTGTGCTCAGGCTGGTAAAATCGCCAGCTTAGCGGCCTCTAAAATTGTTTCTAAATTTGGACCAAGACTAGAACAAGCCGAAATAGATGAGATCTTATTAAAAATTTCAAATCCATCAGAAATATAATTAAAATAAATCGGGATAAAACTTATAAATCCCTTAGCACAGGTTTGCATAATAAATAAAGCTCCTTATCTTTGCAGCCCTGTAAGAATTAGAGAAGATGAAAAGAACATTCCAACCGTCACAAAGGAAACGTAAGAATAAGCATGGTTTCACAGAGCGTATGTCAAGCGCTAGCGGACGATCGGTTTTGGCCAATCGAAGAGCAAAAGGTAGAAAAAAGCTAACGGTATCCGACGAGAGAAGGCATAAGCAATAAGCTTTCTGCGGTTTTTCGTGGGTTGTTGTTTTTTTTCAAATAATCATGTTGAAAGACGAAACTCATAGAACCTTTCCGAAGTCAGAACGGCTCTCTAGTCAAAAAATCATTGATTCTGTATTTACTCAAGGGCAAAGTCTAAGTCATCGTCCTTTTATTATCCGGTTTTTATCCTTGCCAGACCAGTCTATTGGCCACCATCAGGTACTAATCTCAGTATCGAAGCGCAATTTTAAAAGAGCAGTCGATCGCAACAAAATCAAACGGCTTCTAAGAGAAGCTTACCGCTGTAATAAACACATAATTTCGTCGCTCAAGAATAAACATGCGATTGCCTATATTTATACTTTTAAGGAGATCCTGCCATTCGATCAAATTGAAAGTAAACTAATTCAATCTTTGTTGCGTTTAAAAGAAGTAATATCTGATGCAGATGAAAAATAAGAAAAAATTATACTTTTCGATTCTTGCCATAACCCTGGCGATCAGCTCTGCATTTGTAATCCCAACCGACAAGTATTTCGAGATTACCCGAAACCTCGACATCTTCGCGTCACTCTATAAAGAAGTGAATGCGTATTATGTTGACGAGGTAGATCCGCAAAAAGCCATACGAACAGGAATCAATGCGATGTTAGAGTCGCTAGATCCATACACCAACTATATCCCCGAAGAGGACCTGGAGGCCTATGTAACAATGACCACCGGAGAGTACGGAGGTATTGGCGCCATGATTGGCAATCTTAATAATAAGGTAATCGTAACCATGCCCAATGAGGGTTTCCCCGCAGAAAAAGCTGGCATTAAGATCGGTGATGAAATCGTTCAAATAAATGAGACGAATACAGTTGGTAAAAATACGGCCGAGATAAGTGCCCTGTTAAAAGGAAATGCAGGAACCAACTTAACAGTAAAGGTGAAGCGCGGCGATGAAAACTTGTCGTTTGAGCTTACTCGAGCCAAAATAATAATAAATAATGTGCCGTATTCCGGAATGATTGCCGATGATATAGGGTATATAAAACTTACAGAGTTTACAACAAACGCAGCAAAAGAAGTAAAGACGGCATTAACCGATTTGAAAAAAGCTGGGGCGTCCAAAATTATCCTTGACGTCCGGGGCAACCCTGGGGGAATTTTACAAGAAGCAGTAGAAATCTGTAACCTTTTTATCCCGAAACAAAAAGTTGTGGTTGAAACAAAGGGCAAAACTCCTAATTGGAATAATGTATACCGAACCAGTAATCGTCCGGTTGATATGGAAATTCCATTGGTTGTTCTCACCAGTAGTGGTAGTGCTTCTGCTGCAGAGATAGTGGCCGGAACCTTACAGGATTATGATCGCGGAGTTCTTATTGGAAGGAAAACCTTTGGTAAAGGTCTGGTACAAACCACAAGACCACTTGGTTATAATAGTCAGCTAAAGCTTACAGTAGCAAAATACTATACTCCAAGTGGCAGATGTATACAGGCTATCGATTACTCGTTGCGTAATCCAGATGGCAGTGTTGGCAAAATTCCAGATTCTCTTAAAGTAGCTTTCAAAACAGACAATGGTCGCACGGTTTACGACGGTGGTGGCATAACCCCAGACATCACTGTACCATCAGAATATTTGTCGTCGATTGCATTAAGCCTTATGACAAATGCTCATATATTTAATTTTGCCACCCAATTTTATTATACTCACCCACAAGCGCCAGACATGAATAATTTCGAGGTGAGTGATGAGCTCTATCGAGAGTTTATGGCTACGGTTAAAGATGTGCATCTTGATTATGCCAGTGATTTAGAAAATGCGGTGGATCAGTTCGAGGCAGCGGCCGAAAAATCAAATCAGCTCGATGAGTTAAAGGATGAGCTTAATCAGCTAAAACTTGCTGTACAGCATAGCCAAGAAAAAGATTTAATTACGCACCAAGATCAAATTAGGTCGCTATTGGCAGAGGAGATTATTGCTCGCTATTACCTACTGAAAGGTGAAATTGCAAATTCTATCACTCACGATCCGGATGTTTCTGAAGCGATAGCACTTTTGAACAATCCAAATAAGTACAGCGCTTTGCTGGCTAAAAACCAATAATATCGTGTTACTATCAATAGAGACTTCTACAGATATTTGTAGTGTTGCCTTACATAGTAAAGATACGCTGGTAGCGCAAACGATATCAACCGAAGCATATTCTCATGCCGAAAGATTAGCCCCTATGATTGTTGACCTGCTTGCGGCTAATCGTGTCGATAAGAAAGACCTTAGCGCAATAGCAGTATCTGGTGGACCGGGGTCGTACACTGGATTAAGAATTGGCACTTCTACGGCTAAAGGGCTTTGCTACAGCCTCGATATCCCGTTAATTGCAGTTAACACCCTGGAGTCTATGCTTGTTGGCTTACCTGACTCCTATACCGAATATCTTAAGTGCCCAATGATTGATGCAAGAAGAATGGAAGTTTACTGTCTTCTAGGGTATAATGCATCAGCCATTATTCAAGAAACACATGCTCTAATTGTAGATGAACATAGTTTTGAAAATCAATTGAAAGGCGAAAAGGTATTATTTATTGGTAATGGCTCTGAAAAGTGCAAGTCAGTAATTAGCAGTGATAATGCCGTTTTTTTAGAGAACATTACGCCCGAAGCGAAGAATATAGGAGAAATAGCAACGACTAAACTAGATGCGAAGAATTTCGTTGACCTGGCGTATTTTGAACCGGATTATTTAAAACCATATCACGCGATTAAAGCGAAAAATCCATTAGCATGAGTACAGAAATTGTAAATAAAGTTACCAATAGTGGTCTTATTACCTTAAATCTGGAAGAGTTCTACCACCCTGGAGAAAGGGTGGTATATGATCTCCGACAAAACCTTTTCCAGGATTTGATCTTGAAAGAAAGAGACTTTCGTGCTTTTGTGAAGACATACCCATGGGAAGAGTTTGCTGGCAAGAATGTATCCATTATTTGCTCTGTTGATGTAATTGTGCCAACCTGGGCATATATGTTATTGGCATCTGTAATTTCCCCACACGCCAATATTGTGGTCTTTGGCACTCTCGAAGCCTTGGAACAGGCTCTTTTTCAGCAAGCGTTGTCTAATATAAATGCAGAAGATTATGCTGATCAACGAATTGTTATTAAGGGTTGTGGCGATATCCCGGTACCCATATTTGCCTATACTGAAATCGTTCGAAAACTACAGCCTGTTGCAAAGTCGATCATGTACGGTGAGCCCTGTAGTACAGTGCCTATCTTTAAGGCGAAATTAAAATCCGGCAGTTAACCACATGTTTACCTTTTCAGTTGATAAACATTTCGTCATTTTGTAGATTTACACTGTTATCTCGCAGCAATGAATCGAATTATTTTTGTCTTTTTCATAACCCTGAGTTTAGCGCTTGACGTAAGTGCTCAAGATAAGGGGAAGGTTAAAATATCTCCGAACTTTTTTATCAGAGTAGATGGAGAATTTGGTTATGTGTTACCCACGGATGATTTTCTAAAGGGGAAAAACCTTACTGGAGCACCAATAACTCAGGTAGGTGGCGGAAATATCGAAGCCGGATGGCGAGCCAGAGGAGGCAATGTCTATGATCCCATTCTTAAATATCCGGCATTTGGATTTGGGCTGTTAACATATGGTTTTCCACAAACCACTGAGCTTGGCTATCCGAATGCCTTCTATATGTTCTTAAATGCCCCCTATAAGCGTTGGAAAAACTTTTCTATCAATTATATAATTCGATTGGGTATGTCTTATAACTGGGAGCCCAATAACCCGGTTGAGAATCCCGCGAATTTAGTATTAGGTTCTTATAGGAATTTATATATAGCTTTTGGCTCGGAAGTAGAATATCGAGTTTCCGATAGAGTAAATGCTGGCGTCGGGTTCAAATTCGCCCATTTTTCAAATGGACAAAGCTCATTGCCAAATTCAGGTATGAACCTCTTAACCCCCCACGTTGGTCTTACTTATAATTTTAATGGAGGTGAGAAGAATGAATTTCCAGATGTTCCGAAGCCCGAATACACGGATAAGTCAATGGAGTATTACGTTACACTGGGAAACGGTATCCGGCAGATCTTTTTTGATTCTGCGCAAACCGGCGTGAATTCCAGACTTGGTGTAAGTTATCCTGTTTATAATATATCCCTTGGAGCACAGTACCATTACGGTTGGGCTGGAAAATTCGGAGGCGGTCTAGATTTTATCTATTGGGGAGCTTATAACGCCGACATACAAGGAGGACCGGGTGGCATCGTACAACCCGTAAAGTATGATTTTGCCGATTATTTACAAGTTGGAGTATTCGTTTCCTATGAGTTCGTATTAAATAATGTGTCAATTTACGCACAACCTGGCTATAGAATAATTAGAAAAGAATATGAAAATATGCCGACAGACTTCTACCAACATTTAGCCTTGAAGTATCATATGCGCGATTTTATTATTGGTGTTGCTATTAGAGCCGTTAATTTCGGACAGGCAGAATACATCGAATGGAATATTGGCTATCGTTTTAGGAAACCTATTAAGAAGCGAGGATGAAAAAACTAACGAAATACTTATCCTTTTTGATAGTAGCACTGTTATTTACTGTGACCTCAAGTTATAGTCAGGTTTTATGGACGATAAAAGCTGGCGGTGGCACTTCATGGATTATTCACCCCAAAGTGTTTATAGTAGACCCTGAGAATGTAGATAATGTTTGGCAAATAGCACCAGCAACCAATAGTGGAGCTTTCTACATCGCCGGCGAAGCAATAATGAAAATAAACGATCATTGGCTTTTTATCCCAGAACTAAATTTTAATTACACGAGTGGCGAAATAAATGTAACATCCTTGTTGCAGCAGACGAGTGCCCGTAGATTACAAACCTACACACGCATGGAGATCCCCCTAATGCTTGGCGTTAAGTCTTCTGATAGTTTCTGGTTTACGTTTGGGCCAAGCATATTTTTTACAACCTCTGATAATAAAGGTTTTGAAAAAGCAGTTGAGGAACTTACCAGTGCAGCACAGGTTAACAGTACCCGAAAGGTAGGCATTAAGGCTCGAGTAGGTGCAGCAATGGCCTTATCAGATCGCCTATTTCTAGAGATCAAATTCGACTATGATTTTGGCCGAAGATTTGAATATGTGGATGGCACATACGAGGTTCGCATGGACATGCAGAGTATTACTGCAGGGTTAGGCTGGGGCTTGAATAAATAACTAAGGTTTAGTATATCTTTAGTCTCCTTTTGATGTTATATTAGTTCTTCATTAACATCTTTTTCTTGAGTCAACAATTCTTTGATTTTGAACCCGAAGAGGGTAAAGCATATATCTACCGTTCATCAGCTGGTTCTGGTAAAACATTTACACTCACCAAGGCATATCTTAAACTAGTATTACGCGATACTTCCCGGTATCATGAAATATTGGCCATCACCTTTACCAACAAGGCAAAAGAGGAGATGAAAACGCGAATTGTGCAAGAATTAACCAAACTTGCTCAAGGTGAAGAAAGCGATATGCGCCGTGAGATCTTGCTAGATTTTGAACGTGAGGGAGTAGAACGCATTAAAGATGTAATTACCCCTCGTGCCAATACGGTCTTGAATCTTTTACTCCATGATTACTCTCGGTTTAATGTTAGTACAATCGATCACTTTTTCACGCAACTTATTCGTCAGCTTGCCAAAGAGCTTAAACTTAATCTTGGGTACGAATTAGATGTAGATAGTCGTAAGGCACTAACAGAATCAGTTGAATTGCTTTTTAAGAAGGCCGATGAAGATTTGTTGAAATGGCTGAGCGACTTCGCACTGGACCAAATTACGAATGAGAAAGGTTGGAACATTCGGAAGAATATACTTGATCTAGGGAGGAAGCTTTTTCAGGAATCCTTTATGGATATCGAATCGGCATTATCTGAAAACACAGCTGAACTAAGCAAATTTATCAAAGTCCAGAAAAAAGTTGTTGAAGCATTCACAACGGTTGTTATTGCGGAAGCAAAATCGGCTTTAGCGATCGCACAGAAATACAGATTGCAACAAAATGATTTTAAGGCTGGCATGCCTTATTCTAACTTCGTAAAACTAGCATCTCAATCCAATGATTTTGCTAAGGCGCCCAGTAAAACCTTCATGAATGCCTTATCGCCAGAATTATGGTATAAAAAAGGTGCTGAAAAGAGCGATGAGATTACCGCAGCATTTCAAGAAGGGATGGGTTCATGCCACGCTAAGATTGTGAATATGTATGAAGGTGAGGAACTACAAGCATATATCGAAGCCAAGGCGGTCTTAGCTTATATTCATTCGTATGGGGTTTTATCGGCTCTTGCTCGAAGTTTAAAGGAATATAGGTCCACCAATAACTTAATCTTTATTTCAGATTCGCCCTTCATATTAAACAAGGTTATTAAAGATGCGGAAACACCGTTTATTTATGAAAAGATTGGCGCCAAATATCGCTACATCCTAATCGATGAGTTTCAGGACACCTCCTATTATCAATGGAAAAGTTTACTGCCATTTTTTAGTAATGCACTTGCCGATGGAGGCCAACTGATTATTGTTGGTGATGTAAAACAATCTATCTATGGTTGGCGTGGCGGCGACCTGAGTCTCCTTCTAAAAGAAGTAGAACAAGATATCAAGGTGCCCTCTGAGAATATTCTTAAGCTAGACACCAATTATCGCAGCGCAAAAAATATCATCAGTTTTAATAATAGCTTCTTTTCTATGGCGGCAGACTTTGTTCCAGAAATGCAGGAGATTGAACAATTTCAATCAGATTTTAAGCTGGCATATGCTGATGTAGCGCAGCACCATTTTCAAAAACATGATGGCTATGTTGAAATAAAATTTTTCTCGAATACTGATGATTCTTTATGGAAGGACCAAGCAAAAGAAGAAACAAAAAAAGCAATTGAGCAAGCAATACAAGACGGCTATCGTTATTCGGATATCCTTTTATTAACACGTAAAAAAGATGAGTCGAAAGATATTGCTAGTGCTTTGCTCGCAGAAGGAATTCCAGCTCTTTCCGAAACAGCCCTTAGAATAACCAGTTCTGCGAAAGTACAGTTGCTCATTAGCGCCATCAGATACTACATTAACCCGGGAAATGCACTAGCACTGGCCGAGTACAATGCCTTTGCTTCTGAAGTTTTTAACCTTGGGACTGCCCTGTACACTGATAAAGCTCCTCAAGTCCAAGAACTATCAAAACTCCACCATAGGTCCATCTTTGAGCTTCTGGAAGAGCTAATCTTATATTTTAAGATGGAGAAAGAGATTGATATTTATGTTCAGAAGCTTCTTGATCTGGCGCTCGATCAAGCACTGCGAGGCAATAGCTCACCCATCGATTTCCTTGACTGGTGGTCAGAACAGGAAGATTCACAAAGCGACGAATTTAGTATCACCACCCCAGAAAGCGATGATGCCGTGTTTGTTCTTACCATTCATAAGGCGAAAGGACTCGAAAAACCAGTTGTTATTATCCCCTTCGCCGATGACAACATCAAGCCTAAGTCTGATGTATTTTGGGCTAAACCTTTACCGGACGGGATGAAAACCTGGGGGAGTTTGCCAGTAAGGTTCAATGAAAACTTGTCGAATACAGGGTTTAAAGACGCTTATTACAAGCATTATTTTGATTCTGCCCTCGAAGCCCTGAACTTACTCTATGTTGCCTTTACCAGGCCACAAGAGCGATTGCATATTTTCTCTCCTGAATCTGCTTCTGATAAGGCTTCAGCTACCTTAATTAAAAGAGTGCTGGAAGATCAAAATTTCGAACTCTCAGCCATGTACGACCACAACACCAAAGTGTTCACTTACGGCGATCTCGCTCCTTCTGAGAACGAAGAAAAAGAAGTGGGACGAGCAGAATTACTAAATGCTCCTTCAAGTGCTATACCGGAAGGTCTGGTCGTAGATCAAAACAAGAGTCAACTCTTTTTAACGGTGCATTCAGAGAAGTCGGAGAAAGTAAGAGAGGGAATAATCTTACACAAGGTTCTTTCCTTAATTAAATCGCTAGAAGATCTAGACCCTGTTCTTGAACAACTGACCACGGAGCGACTTATTAACAAAAATCAGCTCCCCGAGATCAGAAATAAGATAGCATCAATGTTTAAGAAGATCCCTGAGCTTACCGGGTGGTTTTCTGATGAATATGAAGTTATAAACGAACGTCAAATTTTTGCCAAGCGAGAAGTGCTGATTCCCGACAGGGTTATGGTTAAGAATAATGCAGCCATTATTGTCGATTATAAACGCGAGAAGAAATCCCAGCAACATATCAATCAGGTTAAGGCCTATGGCAAGGTATTAGCAGATATGGGTTATACACCGATAGAGCTGTACCTTCTCTATATCGATGATCAAAATCTTATTGAGGTCAAATGATAAGCTTTCTAAATCATATCGTTGACGATCTCGATCTTTCTAGTGCAATGTCACTAAAGGACAAATGCTTTGTGTTTCCTTCGCGACGTGCAAGTCTATACTTCATTGATCTCCTTCATAAAAAAAACATTCACCAGACAGCCTGGGCGCCGAAAGTTTATAGCATCGAAGAATTTGTTCAGGAGAGTTGCCCTACCCTTACCGTTGTTGACCCGATCCAATTGCTTTTTAAACTTTATCAGATTTATAGGAAATTAGGGTCAACGATGGAATTCGATGTGTTTCAACAATGGGGTCAAACATTGTTGAATGACTTTGATGAGCTCGACAGGTACATGGTCGATGCTTCTTTGCTTTATAAGAACCTAAATCAATTCGAAGAACTTGAAAATATCCTTGGCCCCAACGAAGATGCGATCGCTGCCCTTAAGAGCTTTCAGCAGGTTATAGAAACCTCTGAAAAAAGTGACTTATTCAAAGAGTTTAAAAATACTTGGGAGTTTATTGGTAAGGTATATTTTGCCTTTAAGGCAGAGCTCATGGCCTTACATTGGGCCTACAATGGCATGTGTTATCGCCAGCTTGCGGAAGACTTAAAAAATGAAAATATAAAGCTACCCTACGAAGAAGTAGTATTTGCGGGCTTTAATGCTATCTCTAAGTCTGAAGAAATAATTATTAATAGTTTGATTGAGCGTGATGTGGCCACAGTTTATTTTGATGCTGACCGCTATTACCTCAATGACGATAAGCAAGAGGCTGGATTATTTCAGCGCAGATATAAGAAGAGGTATCGCAATAATAGCCGTGTACATTGGGTAATAACCGATGGTTTTAACCAAGCAAAAAATATTGAAATAATTGGCGTAGAGCAAAAAACTTCACAGGCTAAAGCAATCGCCCAGTTAATAAATGAAAAGGATTGGCAAGGAGCAAATACGGCAATTGTTTTGGCTGATGAGAACTTACTACCTCCCCTACTCTATTCACTTCCCGATAATTTCGAAAGTGTGAATATCACAATGGGATACCCCGTTGTAATCTCGTCATACTCGAATCTACTATCATCCTATCTGCTATACCAGGCTTCGATAACCACCTCATCTCAGGGTAAACAGCAGTTTGTACAAAGAGATGCTTTCAGGAATTTAGTTGAACAGCCATTGCTTCGCCCATTTATTGATTCTAAAATCATGGCATTATGTAATGGTAAGTCGACTTATTTAGCGTTTGAGCAAATCAGGAATCGCCTTTCTGATTCTGACCCAAACATTTTGCCTTTTCTTCAACTTGCCCTTGAACCAATAATTGCCTTAAAAAATACGCTTGATGGAGCAGGCAGCCTTTTACTAAAATTATATTTTAATGGCCTCGAAAGCAACGCAACTTCAGCCTTAGATACAGGAGTGGTTCAAAAGCTCGTTACATTTCTCGAGAATCTTAAAGAGTTTATTGAAGACATCAACCTTAATCTGGACATTAAGAGCGTTGAGCGAATTGTACGAGATGCCGTAAAAAAATTAACTGTGCCGTTCTCTGGCGAACCCCTTGCAGAATTGCAGGTCATGGGCTTTCTTGAGTCACGATCTCTCGATTTTAATAACATCGTGGTATCCTCAGTAAATGAAGACCTACTGCCTGCATCATCGAGTGGAAACACCTATATCCCATTTGGTATTAGAAAGGCCTTCAAAATGCCGACTTTTCTTGAACATAATAGTCTTTACGCCTATCATTTTTTCAGGCTCCTACAAAGAGCAACCAATGTTACCCTAATCTATAGTACCAAGCTCTCTATAACCGGTGCAGGAGAACGAAGTCGGTATATATTACAACTATTGCACAATTTTGGTAAGAATCACCCTTATATTAATCTTCTGGAGCGTACTATGGTGCCGCCGGTACCGGCTATTAATGGAGAACCCGAAATAACAATTCTAAAAAACAAGGATGTTCTCGCTCAGATAGATGCTCACTTTGCAAGTTTTAACCACGAAAACCCTCTTACACCGACTGTTCTTCTAGATTATGTGTCCTGTTCACTCAAGTATTACTTTAGACGGATTCTTAAAATAAAAGAACCTGATGAGCCACTCGATAAAATCGATGCTCGCGTATTTGGGAACCTGTATCACGATGTGATCGAATCGATTTACAAGCCATGGATTGGCAAATTACTAACCAAGGAAGCTATTCTAAAACTTGTAAAAGATGAACTACCTAAAAGCCTTGCAGTAGCATTTGATCATTATGATAATGATCTGGGTGAAGTAGTATTTACGAAGCAAGTTATTCAGAATTTAATTCGTATCAGCCTAATTAATGATGCAGACATAGCTCCACTAACAATTATCGACCTGGAATCGAAAAAGTTGCCGCTTAGTTACCTTCTTACAATAAATGAAAAAATTGCTGTTCCCATTGGTGGCAAGATCGATCGACTTGATAAAATCAAAATAGATGAGAATGACATTTATCGAGTAATTGATTATAAAACAGGCCATTTTGAATTAAAGCCAGCAAAAAAATATGGTAAGCTAATCGCCGATGAGGAATATATTGATGCATATTTTAATAATCCGAAGTACAAATCGGGATTTCAGTTATTATTCTATTCATTAATTCAAAAGAGAACCCACCCAAGTAGGCGCCTAAATGGTGGGATCATTGGCATTAAGAATGTTAATGAAGGAGTATCGTACTTGAGACAAACAGCCTCGCCTATAGAAGAAAACCTTATCAATAACTTTGAAGCCAGGTTATCAAAAATGATTGATGAGATTTTAAATCCCAGTATTCCTTTTACTCAAACAGAAGACATCAAAGAGTGCACATACTGTTCATTTCGAAGAATCTGCAAAAAATCCAGTTAGTATTTAGAAGACCTTTTTGCATCTGGGTTAAAGATAACAGCCTTTTCTATCCAGTATCGAAGATCGTCGTCTGTATCGATACCGTCGGAGTAAATATAGACAAATCCTTTCATTGGCTTACCTGTAAAATCCATTCTACGACAACCTTTTTCTTTAAGCGCGGCCTCATAAACAGCTTCTCCTATTCTTGCCATTAATCTATCTTCTCCTGTCTTTTTATCCTTGTCAAGACCAATACACATTTTATCGTCTACCATAAACACCAATCCTCCCATCATTCTTTTCTCGGTGGCAGGAATTTTAAACTCACTAAACGTTACGCGCACTCTATCTGCAAGAAGTTCGTCATAGGCCATAGCTTAAATATAGGAAGTTTTTCATAGCTCCTTGCTTTGTAGTCCTCATAAGATTCAAGAGATGACCACTTAAATAATAAACATTTGATAATCCAAGTAAATTATCTTTCTTAAGTATTATTGCTAGAACCATATAACCTATACCTTCCATGAAACTTCTAAAATTCTACATCTGCTTTCTTCTTGTACTACTCATAAGTATAAACTCAGATGCACAAAGACGGAAAAAGTCTACAAAAGAAGCAGCCGGACCTTCTATTGCACCAGAACTATACTCTACCTTAAACTACCGCTATATCGGTCCTGATGGAAACCGGGTTATAGCTGTGGTAGGTGAGCCAGGTAATAATAATGTTGTTTATGCTGGGGCTGCATCGGGTGGCATTTTCAAATCGATAGATGGTGGTATTAATTGGGAGCCAATATTTGATGATCAGGATGTTTCATCAATTGGTGCATTAGCCATTGCACCATCAGATAATAATGTAATATGGGCAGGAACTGGAGAAACCTTTATCCGAAGTAATATTTCAATAGGAAATGGTATTTACAAATCGGAGGATGGTGGTAAATCCTGGAAAAATATGGGTTTGACTAAAACTGGAAGAATAGGCAGAATTATTATAGATCCTCGAGACCCTAATACTGTTTATGCTGCGGCATTAGGTCATGCGTATGGACCTCAGCAAGAACGTGGCGTTTACAAAACTGTCGATGGTGGCCTAACTTGGAAAAGAGTACTGTTCGTTGATGAGAATACCGGAGCTTCTGATATCGCTATGGATGCCAATAATCCAAGGATTCTGATAGCAGGAATGTGGCAGATAGAACTAAAAACATGGGTTCGGAAAAGTGGTGGCCCGGGTAGTGGTCTATATATTTCGAAAGATGGTGGTGAGAACTGGAAAAAGTTATCAGGAAAGGGATTGCCAGGATCGCCTTTAGGAAAAATAGCAGTGGGTATTGCCCCTTCGGATAGTGATAAAATGTATGCTTTGATTGAAACAGCACAATACGATTTTGCAGGCATACTATTTAGGTCCACAAATGGTGGCAATTCATGGCAGCTTGTTAGTCACGATCAGGAGTATACACAAAGGCCCCACTACTATACAAGACTTGCTATTTCGCCCACTGATGCCGATGAGGTTTATTTCATGGCACATGGCGTATGGAAAACACAAGATGGTGGTAAAACTGCCACTCGCCTGCCAGGTGTTGGTGGCGACGATCATGATATGTGGATAGACCCTACGAATCCCGATCGAATATTAGTGGGCAATGACGGTGGAATTTGTATTTCTACTACCCATGGTGAATCATGGTTGCGACCCGAATTGCCAACAGGCCAAATGTATCATGTTGCCGTAGATGATCAAGTGCCCTACAATGTTTATGGCAATCGGCAGGATGGACCATCAACCAAGGGTCCAAGTAATTCAAGAATGGGTCGAGGAATATCAACCGCTTTATGGCACCCAGTTGGCGGTGGCGAGAGTGGCTATACCCTACCCGATCATAAAGATCCTAACATCATATGGTCGAGCAGTTACGATGGCTCCCTAACGCGTTATGACGCCCGAACAGGTCATGCACGCGAGGTTAGAGTATGGCCAGATGAGCCTATGGGATGGGGACCGGCAGAACTTAAATATCGTTGGAACTGGACATTCCCAGTTCACATTTCACCCCACGACCATAATAAGGTTTATGTTGGTAGCCAGCATGTTCATGTAACCACTAATGGTGGCCAGAGCTGGCAAGAAATCAGCCCCGATCTTACTACGAATGATAAATCGAAACAGGTTACCTCAGGTGGATTAACAATAGATAATATTGGGGTGGATTTTGGGTCAACGCTCTTTTCAATAGCAGAATCTCCCGTACAGGAAGGTGTAATTTGGGCAGGAAGCAATGATGGCCAGGTTCAAATCACCCAGGACGGCGGTAATAATTGGCAAAACGTTTCCGCAAATATCCCAGGCTTACCAAATTGGGGAACAATCAGCAACATCGAGCCCAGTAAGTATGCTGCAGGAACAGCCTATATAAGTGTAGATGCTCACCAGGAAAATAACCGTAATCCATATGCCTATAAAACGACTGATTTTGGCAAGAGTTGGACGAAAATCACATCAGGCATTCCTGTTTCAGAACTAAGCTATGTGCATGTGATAAAAGAGGATCCAAAAAGAAAAGGTATGCTCTATCTGGGTACAGAGAATAGTATTTATTTCTCGGTGGATGACGGCGCAAGCTGGATGCCACTTCAGGCCAATATGCCACATGCCCCTGTTCATTGGTTGGAAATTCAGGATCGTTTTAGTGACCTCGTTATCGCTACCTATGGCAGAGGATTTTGGATCATGGATGACATCACAGCCTTACGTCAATTGGATAATAAAGTATTATCCAGCGATCTCCACCTCTTTGAACAGCGACCAGCATATCGTTTTCAATACCGTTCCGGGCCTGGCCAAGGCAACTCGTTGCCATCAGATGGCCGTAACCCACGTTATGGTGCCTCTATAAATTACTATTTGAAAGAGGCAGAAGATTCGATTAAAATAGCTATCTACGATGAGGATAATAATCTTATTTCTGAGTTAGATGGAGCCACAAAAAAGGGAATAAATCGAGTGCAATGGGATTTACGACACGACCGAGCCACCGAACCCAAATTGAGAACCTTGCCATTGGGTATGGCCCAAGATGGCGCAGCTGTTCCGGAAAGATTAAGAGAAAACAAGCAAGGTTGGCGACAACTGGTTACCTGGGGCTATGGCGGTTTTGAAGGGCCACTGGTGAAGCCGGGTAACTATACAGTGAAGATTACGAATGGCAGCAAGGAATTATCGACCAGCTTGTCTGTTCTTAAAGACCCCAACACATCGGGCACCGAAGCCGAAATTGCTGAACAAACTGAGCTCGCCTTAAAAATTAGGGATGATATTTCAGCTGTGGCTACTTTGGTGAACCAGCTTGAATGGATCAGAAAGCAAATAGACGACATTAAACTAATGAATGATGAAATTGAAGCTGGGATGGGCAGTGAACTAGATTCTTTTGATAGTACTTGTATTAGTGTAGAAGGAAGGTTATTCCAACTTACCCTAACCGGAACCTTTGCTGATGACCTTAGAGGTCCTACTATGCTTTATTCTAAACTTATGAATCTTGCTCGACAGGTTCAAGAAGGAGATTTTAAGCCAACAGACCAGCAAGTTGCTGTGTTTAATCTACATCATGAAGAATTAGCCACAATTTCTAAAGCTTTCGATGCAGATGTTATACCTGCCGCAACTTCAATTAATCAAAAACTTGAAGCCGCGAGCCTACCCTTGATAGTGGTTCCGGAGATGAAAGACTAATTAAATAATCATGAAAAAATTATCCCTAGTACTTATAATCTTCCTTGCCATAGGTCCTTATTCCTATGCTCAACGCAAAAAGAATAAATCGAAAGCACCAGTAAATCAATCGGTTGACGCTGATTTATATAGTGGATTATCTTACCGATCGGTAGGGCCCTCACGCGGAGGAAGAGCAACGGCAATTGCCGGTGTCGCAAGTAAACCATATGACTTTTATATGGGAGCAACCGGTGGCGGAGTGTGGAAAACAAATGATGCTGGCAGAACATGGGATAATATAACCGATGGACAGATAGCCGCGGGGTCTATAGGAGCAATTGCTGTTGCCCCTTCCGACCATTATACTGTTTATATGGGCACAGGATCTGCTTGCGCTCGCGGCAATGTATCTTCCGGGGTTGGGATGTACAAATCTGTAGATGAAGGGGAAACCTGGGAATTCATTGGGCTCCCTGATGCAGGCCAAATTGGAAAAATTGAAATTCACCCATCAAACCCTGATGTAGTCTTTGTAGCGGCTTTGGGAAATATCTTCGGACCCAATAAAGAACGTGGTGTATATCGCACGACCGATGGTGGCAAGACCTGGCAGCAAGTACTTTTTATAAGTAATAATACCGGTGCCATTGACCTAGCCCTTGATGCTAATAACCCTCGGATAATTTATGCTGCCATGTGGCGTGCCGAAAGAAAGCCATGGACGATGATAGATGGTGGCGAAGAAGGTGGTATTTGGAAATCCATCGATGGCGGAGATACTTGGAATAAATTGGGCGGCGGACTCCCCACTGGCCTTCTGGGCAGAATCGGGCTTACCGTTTCGCCTGCAAATTCTAAAAGAGTTTGGGCCCAAATCCAGACCAAAGTAGAAGAAGATGGCGGCCTTTATCGGTCTGATAACGGTGGCAAATCGTGGCAGTTAATTAACGGTCATCATAAATTACGACAGCGCGGGTGGTATTACTCACATGTAACTGCCGATCCCCAGGATGAAAATACCATATATGCGTCAAATACTGGTTTTTATAAATCAATAGATGGCGGTAAAACCTTTTCTGAACGAATTCGAACGCCACATGGAGATAATCACGGAGTTTGGATTAATCCAAATGATACCAGAATAATGATTAATTGTAATGATGGTGGAGCGAACGTTACGCTAAACGGAGGTCAAACCTGGTCATCACAACACACCTATTCTACAGCCGAGTTTTATAGGGTTACTGTAGATAATCAATTTCCATTTAGGTTATACGCAGGACAACAAGACAATAGCACGATATCCGTTCCTAGCTTTCAAAGCAATAAATTAACGAATTCCGAAGATTGGTTTAATGCTGGAGGTAGTGAAAGTGGCGATGTCGCAGTTAATCCTGAGAACCCGAATATTGTTTATGCAGGTACCTATAGCGGTGAAATAACCTTTATGGACAGAAGCGAGAACTATGTTCGACAGGTAACGGCCTACCCGCATTATACCGAAGGCACTGAGCAGCGTGATCTTAAATACCGCTGGCAATGGAATTTTCCAATAGCTATAAATCCTTTCAATACACAAGAAGTATTTCACACTTCTAATTTCGTTCATAAATCCGTAGATAATGGTCAATCATGGAAGGTAATAAGCCCTGATCTCACTAGAGCGTTAGATAAGTATCATGATATTCCCGGCGGCCCCATCCAGCACGATGGCACTGGTGTAGAAATTTACTCAACAATCTTCACCTTCGAGATTTCTAAACTTGAGGAAGGTGTCTTTTGGGCTGGAAGTGATGATGGCTTGATTCATATCAGTCGTGATGCAGGAGCTACATGGCAAAATATAACGCCACCAGCTATGCCTTCAGAGGGAACCGTGAACAAGATTTCACTTTCCCCTCATTCCAAAGGTCGCGCCTTTGCAGCTGTATATCGCTACCGTGATAACGATCCTAAGCCATACATCTTTAGAACTAATGATTATGGAACAAGCTGGGAATTGCTCACCAATGGAGGTAACGGAATTCCTAACGATCATTTTGTTCGAGCAGTTGTAGAAGACCCCAAGGTTCGTGGGCTAATTTATTCTGGAACTGAATTTGGAGCCTATATCTCATTTGATGATGGAAAATCTTGGGACTCGTTTCAGCAGAATTTACCTGTTGTGCCCATAACGGATATGGAAGTACAAGACAATAGTTTAGCCCTAAGTACTCAAGGTCGCTCATTTTGGGTTATAAATGACCTTGGCCCAGTACAAGGCGCTGCTATAGTAAAGAAGAAAACCAATGCGTTGTTCGAGCCAGCAATCGCATATCGAACCGATGTATACGGAAAGGATCCAATGATTGTCTATTATATTGCTGACGAAGTCGACTCCTCTACTGTAGCCTTCATAGAAATAATGGATGCGAATAAGAATGTTATTCATTCTTTTAGGTCTAATCCTGATAAAGATAAGGCCGAAGCAGAACTGAAAATATCTCAAGGCTACAACAGTTTATCATGGAATATGCAGGTAAATGGCCCTGAATTAGTACCTGATTTTGTCTCGATGGTCCTACGCAACCCAGCTCAAGGACCCATGGTACCTCCCGGAGATTACACAGTGAAGCTAAAAATTAACGATTGGGAACAAGAAGCGCCTCTAACGATAAAAATTGACCCAAATTGGACACATGTTACGGCAGAAGATATGCGCTTACAATATGATATGGGTGTAGAGGTTGCAACAATGATTGATGAGTCTCATAAAGCTTTAGAAAACATTCGAGAGATTAGAATGCAGGCAAATGATATTGCTAAGCGAGCCGTGGAAGTTGGGCATTCCGACGAGATAAAGAAATCGGCTGCGTCGCTCGATCTAGCCCTTACTGCAGTTGAAGATTTGATTATTCAAAACAAAATTCAGACGAGTCAAGATGCCATTAATTACCCCAGAAAGTTTACAAATCATATTGGTAGAGTCTACAGCATTTTAACTTATGCTCAAGGCAAACCTACCGCGGGAGTGGTAGAACGATTCGATGATGTTAAGAAAGAGTACTCTACAATTAAGGAAAAGTACGATAAGGTGCTGAGTACAGAAGTTGTAAGCTTTAAAGAACTTCTTACAAAAGAGAATGTAGATTATATCATTATTCCAAACCAAAACTAAATAGCTTATGTCGAAGACGTTCATCTTAGGCACCAATAACAAGTTCTCTCTGAAAGCCAACCGTTGGTTATTCTTTATTCTCGGGTTTGTTTTTTTGCTCAATGGGGTGATAAACGTTTACGTGAAACCTCTCGAAACTATCGGTCTTGTCTTGGGTATTGCGCAAATTGCCGCCGGCATATTTAATGTGTTTTATGCTTGGATGGGACTCTCTGAAAAGTCGCGACTTTCGCCAAAAATCAGCATTGACGAAGACAGTATAGGATTGAAAAAAAGCTTTTGGAGTAGTAATAAAAAAATTAGGTGGTCTGATATTTCGGAAATAGAGTTTAAAGCATTCGAATTGGTCTTTAACCTCAACGATAGTGTAGAGAAGTTCGATTATTCTTCAGACTCCGACACCTCTATATCAATTAAAGAAACTTTAAGAGAAATTGCCGAAGGTAAAAATATTGAGGTTGTTGGTGGCTAAAATGGCGGGTGCTCAGGCTTATTCTGAAGTACCTCCTCGATTTTCTCCATAATGGCATCATCTAGCTTTTCAACCAAGTCTAAAGTGTTAATATTCTCCTTGAGCTGACTCACTTTCGATGCGCCCAGGATTACGGTACTTACATCATCATTTTTTAAACACCATGCAATAGCCAATTGAGAAGCCGACATACCAAGATCGTTGGCAATGCTTGTAACCTCATTTGCTTTCGCCACCAATTCTTGATCAAAGCGGGCATCCTTAAGCCAGGCATTTCGCTCATCGGCAAACCGTGTTCCTTCAGGAATTCCATTATTGTATTTTCCCGTAAGTATCCCAGAGGCCAATGGCGACCAGATAGTGGTTCCTAACCCAACAGTTTTATAAATCTGACTGTATTCTACCTCAACTTTCTCACGAGTAAGCATGTTGTACTGTGGTTGCTCAACAATTGGCGCTATTAAATTATTTTCCCGTGCAACCATATGAGCCTCCATTATTTCCTGAGCACTCCATTCCGATGTACCCCAATACAGAATTTTACCCTGTGCAATGAGATTATGCATCGTCCAAACCGTTTCTTCCATCGGAGTTTCCTTATCAGGGCGATGACAAAAATAAAGATCGAGGTAATCTAATTGTAAACGCTTGAGTGCAGCATCGCATGCTTCAGTGAGATGCTTTCGGTTTAGACCACGCTGCGTGGGTAAAGGGTCAAGTACCCCTCCAAAAAAAGCTTTGCTTGATATAATGTATGAGTCTCTGGGCCAGTTAAACTTATTCAGGATTTCGCCCATAGCGATCTCTGATTTACCATGCGCATACACTTCCGCGTTATCAAAAAAGTTAATACCGTTTTCATAAGCAAATGACATAAGGTCTTCAGCCGTATTGTCCTTTATTCCAGAACCAAATGTTAACCATGAACCAAAAGAAAGTCTACTCACTTTAAGTCCGGATTTACCCAAATTTCTATACTCCATATTATATTATTGCTGGTTTTACACTAAGTTACTAAGGAATTGATGCCAAAAGAATGATACGTTTTTAAAATATGGCTAAGGATTACATTTCGTTATGAATTGGTATTTCCATGACTTTTCGTTCTCAATAATCTTATAAAAACTTTCAAGATAATTTATTGAATGTTTTATACTCGCCTTGTTCAGTAATGGGAAATTATAATACAAAGCGAATATTTCTTCTTTTCGATCTAGAAAAATGGCGATAGCTTTTTCAAGCTCGTCTTCGGTATAGCATTTCCCAAAGTACAATCGCTCAAGAACCGACTCAATTCCTAGTTTTTCTGAAGGTATAGCATAGCTGGCATTAACTAAGCCAGAATAATCAAAGTCATAGGGAATTACGTAAGGGGCAGGCTCATTGATATCGAATAATTTAATAAGCTTTAAATTTTGTTGAGCAGATACCTGCCAATCGAAGTTTCCTATCATATATTCGAAAAGTGAGAGAAGCACTATCTGATCAAGATTAGTCGCTTTATCGGCAAGCCCTTTGCTCTTGAGAACAAACCCATTGAACCTTTTGGCCAGAAAATCGGCATCTTCAATAACAAAACCATAGCGAATAATAGGCTTCATTTTATCTTCGGAGTCTATATACTCTATTTTAAGCAGCCGGACTTTAAAACTATAGTCGGAAAGAAGATTAAAAACTCGGTAAACCATATACTCTCGAAGTATAAATTGTTCATAACTTAACTGCAGCTTGCAAGTGTTAACAAGTTTAAGCTTCGTTAATTGTGTATAGGTAGAATCTGGAAACTCAGTTTTCTTAAAGTTGAGCGTTATTGGAGGGAAACTACAGGTTTCGAAGCGATTATTTCCTCTTGGTCTGATTCGAATTTTAAGCTTTTGACCATCAACATAGAGATTTGCCTTTTGATATTTATCCTCCTTTGACATTTTAAGGAGTCCTTTCATATCCGTTTTTATAGTAATTGCAAGAACCTCGTTTGATGAAAATAATTTAGGTGAGTCTTGGACACCATCCTGACTCCATCCTATAACAGGGTGGAGAAGAAATATTAAAATCGCAATCAATTGAATTCCTGTAAATAATTTCATATTTAAAAATTACTTCTTAATATTTATCGATTTCATCGACCATTCAATGAGCTTATCGGAGTCGGTTAGAACATCGGTTGGAACCGAATAATACGGCATTCTACTATGTTGGACAGCATTTGTTTCCTCAAAGTCTGCCCGATTAGTATCGTCTACTTTTAAAAAACATTTTCCAGATGAATCCACAATCCCAAACATCTTGCCGGAATGAAAGATCCCATTGCCGCCAAACATTTTCTTGTTTGTAATCTCACCAATAGATGCAATCGATTCTACCCAATATTGAGCAGCAAGGTTTGATTCCCCCGATAAAGTATCTCCTTTATTTCCCATAGATAAATATAGTCAAATTATGTAGAGCTATTCAGAAGGAAATTTCTTTTCCACCAGTGCTGAAAAACAATTAATGCCCAAATTTTAGCATGCACATCACCTGGATTTCGCGAGAAAAGCTGTTTTTTAAGCAGCTTAACCATAACTGGATTAAATATCCCTTGATCAAGTATAAACCGATCTTCAAGAAGATCATCCATTATCGTACTTTTCATTTCAGTACGGAACCACTTCAGTAGTGGAACTTCAAATCCCTTTTTCCCTCGATTAAAGATTTCAGGTGGAATCCAGCTTTTAAATGCTTCTTGAACAACACGTTTCCTTAAATTAGAAGTGATCTTCATAGAATCTGGAAGTCCAAATGCAAACTCCACAATACGATGGTCCAGAAAAGGAACTCGCACTTCCAAGCTATGTGCCATCGACATCAAATCTACTTTTGTTAACATGTCATTGGGTAAGACGAGCTTTAAATCCGCCAACAGATTGCTTGTAATATCTTTATCGCGCAAAGAGCTAAGGTAACTACTCCGTAATTCGTCAAAGGCATTGAAATCAAGTGAATCAATGTTCTGTACTAATAGATCGCTCGCGTACTGCTTATCGGCAATAGAAGCCAGCATCCAATACCTTTCCTGAGGGTTCATATTTGCCGCCTTTGCAAACTTGTCTAACTGCCTGATTTTATTGGCTAATGCACCGTTTCTTGATTTAGGCATAAACTTCCAAAGTGAAGATAAGCCGGTTGCCAAATTACTCACGACCCCTCCTTGGTACATCTTTAGGAGTGCCGCATGCTTATTATATCCGGCAAATAGTTCATCTGCACCATCGCCTGATAGGGCTACTGTAACCTTTTTCCTTGTTTCTTTACTAAGAATATAAACCGCCAACGCCGATGAATCTGCAAATGGCTCGTCGAGATAATCAAGCATATCATGAAGATGAGCATAGAGGTCATTATTACTTAATTTAAAAACATGGTGATCCGTTTTCAGCAGTTTAGCGGCCTTATTCGCGTAGTTCGTCTCATCGAAAAAGGGTTCGTCCTTAAACCCGATGGAAAAGGTTTTTAACTTATCAATATTTCTTGCTGCAATGGCACTAACCACCGTAGAATCGAGGCCGCCGCTTAAAAACGTTCCCAGCGGTACATCTGCAATAAGCCTGTCGGTCACCGAATCCTCCATTAGTTGTTGAAACTGATTAACGGCATCATCGAAACTACCTGAGAAGGGCTGAATTCTTTCCTCTACATCATAATATGACGCTATGCTGCAATTATTGTCCTTTACTCGGATGTAATTTCCTGGAAGCAACTTCTTTATACCTTCAAACATCGAAATTGGTGCAGGCAAGTAATTCAATTGAAGATAAGTATAAAGAGCTGTTGTGTTTAGCTTTTTCTCGATGCCATAGGCGAGTATCGACTTCACCTCCGATCCAAATAAAAACTTATCCTGATCGATAAAGTAATGAAGCGGTTTAATACCAAAACGATCTCGGGCAACGATTAATTCGTGTTCGTTTTTATCGTACACGGCAAAAGCAAAGAAACCATTTAACTTTTCGATTCCGCTGACCCCCTCAAGTATATAAAGTTGTAGGAGGACCTCTGTATCTGAATTGGTATAAAATTGAACACCTTTCGCCTCAAGTGATGCGCGTATCGCTCTGAAATTATAGATTTCACCATTAAAAATGAGGGTATAACGACCCGTACTGTCTGTCATGGGTTGATTAGCCTCGGCAGAAGTGTCAATAATTGACAGCCGCCTATGCCCTAGTCCAACGAAATCATTATGAAAGTGACCCTGATTATCGGGACCTCTCGAAGCTAAGGCTTCTGTAGCTTTAGCCAGATTGATCATATTCAGCCTACCTAGCTGATTAAAAGCATATATCCCTGTTATGCCGCACATA
>CBDUMS010000006.1:0-63317 GCA_965368405.1 uncultured Cyclobacteriaceae bacterium | reverse complement strand
TAAGCTGAATCGTAACGCTGGCCCCAAACCAAGGTAGGTTTGTGTTTAATCTGCCAGTTAAGGGCTAATTGCAAATCTGGTGGTCGCCATAATCCTCCTTTACCGGCCTGGTGCATTGCTGCTGCCTCAGCCAGGCGCAAGTACATATTAATAGACTCGGCTTCTTCATCAACCCAGTTCTTTAGCCTTACCCAGATCCGCATCAAACTTTCGTGCGAGATGTCGATCATGGTATTATCTTCCAGCGGTTTACCCACCGGTGGCATTAAGAGCGAACGTCCCGGCTCACTGAATTTCTCAATAACTTCAGCAACTTCTTCTACCGAAACATCGGCAATGGCTGCAATCTCACCCAAGCGGGTAGGGCGCCGGATACCAAAACTTTCGCCACGCTTTTCAGTAATTGTCTTAAAAAGCACTCCGCATATAAAACGTTGCTCATCGGTAAGCTCATCATAGGCCTCGTTGGCGTGCATTGAAAGAGCTTCGGCCATGGTGCCAATGGCTTCATAATGCTTTAAGTCAACAATTTCATCGCCTTCACGATTCTTAGTCCAGAAATCCCAGGTTCGCATTAACGAGTGCTGCAGAATAGGCAACTGATCGGGATTATCGCCTAAATCATTTAGTAAACGCTGAACTAAGCGTGGAGCAATTTCGCCACCACCTACGGCCACTGGGCCTTCGACAGCTCTTCGCTTCTGGTCGCGGGTAAGTTGTGGGATTAAATAATGACTATCGTTGATCTTTTTGGTTAATTCAGCGAACTGGGCACATTCTCCAATAAAATCGGAGCGCATCGTTATGGTTACATAAATAGGAGTCTCCTCGTTATTAATTCCCTGCATCAGCAGGTTGATAAAATTCAAGGTCTCATTTAATGAACTGGCATCCGATGTCTCGCTGTCTTTAAAGCGAAACAGTTCCTCGAACTGGTCAATGAGGATAAGGTAATTCTTATTGGTGACTTTCTTTACCTGTTTAATAGCCTCAACAAGTCCTAGCGAACTACTTTTCATTAAGGTGGTAAGAATGGTCTTTTTTACCTTGCGATCGGCCTCTTCAGCATTAATATACTCTGGATCCTGCTCTAAAATCGCTTCAGCAAGGTTTCCGATAGGATTATTACCCGGGCGAGCCACGATTACATCCCAATTGGGTCCTGCATTAGCCATAAAGCCACCATATAGAATAGGGAGCACGCCACAGTATACAAACGACGACTTACCTGAACCCGAAGGACCAATAACGCCAACAAAGCGATGGTCGGAAAGTTTCATCAGAACCTCATCGGTTTGGCCTTCACGACCAAAGAAGAGGTGACTCTCGTCCATGTGAAAGGCCCGTAATCCGGGAAAGGGATTAGAAATCTTGGTATTAATTGCTAGTGTTGTACTCATAAGGACTTATTTAGGCCTTTAATAAATGTATCCATCTGTGCTGATAAAGGTTCCTTGCGATCAACACTCATTAATTCTAAATTAAAATCTTCGTAAAGCTCTTTGTGTAACTCAACACCTAGTCCGCCGACAATAGCTTTTCCTAGTATTGGCTTATTACGACCTAGGCCCGGGGCTTTAAGCAAATCGAGCTGCTTCATACGAACCCAATTGTCATTAACCTTACCTTTAAATACAACGCCAATATCTAAATGACGTAATTTTTCTAAATGCGTTTTGCGAAGGCTAAGCACATCCTGGTCAAAATCAGAGTGAAAGACATTAAGACCGGCCTTGGTCATTTCTTTTGCCACACCAATAGCCTCGTCCTGATCGAGTTTATCGTAAATCAGATAAGCATTAAGCTTATTCTCATCGGCCTTAACCTCACTACCCAGTGCTGCGGTATTTTCACTATCGAATAATTCTTCGCGAAGGGTATTTTTAAAGTCTTCCAGTGGTATTTGAAAGATCTCGGAGGCTTCTAGCGCACTTAGATCTCGCTGAATATTCTCGATAAAGTTCTTTTGCTGGTCGCTGGAAGATTCCTGATGCGGATTAATCCAAATCAAGCGCTGTAATTTGCGATTACTGGGGTTATTCTTAACCTTTTCCACTGCCAGCTTGTTTTCAAGGTCAACGATCGAACGATCGCTACCCTCTGGAATTTCACCATAAGAGTTACCAATGAGGTGAACCGACATTACACTCTCTGCGAGCTCCTCCTGGATTACCTTTTCGGCCGTAACGGCATCGCGAGGCAGCATATGATCGGGGAGGACCTTATAGCCATGGCGCTGGAGTTCACGACGAATTACATTACGCTGTACATTAAGATCCTGGCCTGTTTCTGCAAGAAATATAGTTTCTCGCTTATAAAGGGGTTTAACACCAGCTTTCGATGATTCCTCATGCAACATGACCAGCGATTCGTGAACATCGTAGGCCAGATCGACCATCTTCATCCAATACACGTTTTCCGCAGCGGGACCGAAGTAATCATCGAATACAACAGAATTGCCTGAATCATAATCCAGGTCATAAAGCTCGTAGGCTAGGCCATCTTTTAATTTAGCGGGCTGCTCCTCATAGGACACATGTGATTTCATCACTTTAAAGAGCCTGTTAATTTTAGAATTAGCAACGCCTTTATAAAATTCTTCGATAGCGTCTAAGCACTGACCAGAGTTTATAAAGTGGGGCGAAACAATTGAGATGAGCACACCAGTGCTACTCAGCTCAGCAGCCGTTAGTGCCGAAGTATCTGATTTAAGGACGATATTGGGCTTCTTACCCAATACTTGAGTAAGCATTAGCTCTAAGAAACGGGAAAAATCGCTAACCCAGCCATTTTCATTTTTGGCTGCTTCGTTATCCTTAGCGGTGTAATTAATAATAATGTCGTGTTCCATTGATTAGTACTAAGTAGTAATTTCAGATTTAATGTATTGCTGCGTTACAATTGCGGTAAAGGTTTTTACCAATTCAGGGTAATTGGTAAGGATATTAAATAAAGTGTTTATTTGAATGCTTTGAAGCACGGCGTCTTCCTTTGCTTCGGTAATTATTGACGTTTCCTCGTCGTTACAGAAGAGTACGCCAATCGCATTGCTATCTTCAGGGTTTGAAAAAGTAGTTGAGCCCACCTTGGTTTTGAGCTTGCCCGATTGAACAATAAAGATTTCATCGTCATGACCCGAAATATCTAGCGTTTGACCAGCTTTTAGGCGAACCAACTGCATTTCGCTTACGATTTGTGATAAAAGCAGTCCTGAAAAGTTTTTAAATTCTGGCAAACTTCTTAGATGCAGTACAATATCAAATACAAGTGGTTGATTGGATTCTACGCGATGGATGATCTTATCCATGGTATCGGCCTTGTCCCACATTCGTTTAAGTACACTACGGTACTGTGCTGGTTTGCTGCGATAGGTGATATAGGTTGCTAATTCCGATAGAAGAGGATCGGGGTTAAACATATGGGCTACAATGCTATCATCGATTTCGAATTCCTTGTTTTCGGCTATTGCGTAAAGGGTACAAGCTTTGGTCCAACGGTTTACGTTGCTGCTCTCTCTATTGAGTAAGTAATTATAGGTATCACGCTCTTCGTACAATTGACGTGGATAAAATACCTGTAGTTTATCCAATTTCTCTTTAGCCGAGATATCGTCGATAAGCGGGAATAGCTTTGGTTTTAGATCTTTATCGAGGAAAATATCTAAAAGCTCAATGGCGTAGGCCGAGCCTTCTATGGTACCGAGCTCAACATTCTCTTTTACCAGCTCCACAGAATCGGCATCATACATAATCGAAAGAAGCATGTAGATAAAATCGAAACTACTTACGATTTCTTCATCTAGTGCATTTTGAAGAGGGTTATTATACTCGGTATCGGAAAGTTCTTCTTTAGCTGTAATATTCCAAAGGGCTTTGCCAATCTCCTCGGTAAGAATATCGGTAAGAGTAAGCGTTTCTTTCGATGTCGCCTTATGTCGTTTGTTAGCAAGAGCAAGCAAGATCTGACGGACAATTTTACGATCTGGGAAGTCGATTTTTTGCCAAAGCATTGTATGTGCATCCTTACCGCCAATTTCATCCATGATATTGATGATTTTAAGCATTACGCGCTGGGTCTGACCCGAACGGTGAAAGGCATTATCGAGGATGGGTAGTACAGGCTCTCCTGCAGCAATAAGCGCGGAAGCAGCCTCGTAGGTGAATGTTTTATTATTGAGCAACTCTATGAGCAGTGGCCAGGTCTCGGACCTTTTAACCTTGCGCGATGTTAGTATGGCCTGATGTCTGGCTTCGTAATTAGGATCTCGTAACAGTTCCAGTAGCACAAAGATGTTGCTATCGTTAACGAGGCTGCGTAGTAGTTTAGCAGCAAGTATGCGATCTTTTGCCTCATAGGATTTGGCCAGATTATAGAGTCTATCCGAGCTAATCGATATCATATCATCATTATCAGCAGCCTGATTGGCTAGCTCTCGAATTTCTCGTGCACCTTCGGGTGTCTTGGTTCTTTGCTCAAAATGGAGATCGAGGGCACTTATTTTACGATCGGCGTACTTTTTCATCTCCTTATCTTCCGTTTCGGCAAGTTTTGTAATTCGCTCCTCGAAACGAAGAGGCTCCGTCTTCTCCAGAAGCTTGAGATTGGCAATTTCTTCGGCCGTTTCCACGGTCAACTCCGAGGCAGCCTCTGCCTCAGCTGCACGTTTAGACTTTCCTTCTTCTAAGGCACTTACTAAGGTGGTACGATATCCTGTATACATCTTGTTCGTAATAAAGAACCATAATAGAAGAATAGGTATAACCCCAATACTTATGTAAATCAAGGATAGGTTTAGCTCGTTCATGAGAAGAAGAAGAGCACCCGCTACCAAACCTCCAAGAGCGGTAATAAATCCTTCGATTTTCGTAGATACATCGAACTTAACCATTGGGTTTATAGGGAGGAAGTAAAGCTTGAATGATGGACCATCCAGGGCATCTTTAAGAGAGTCGACGAAAAGCTTAGAGGCCGCTATCGCGATAAAAAACCATATTAAATCAATTTCCGGTCCGGGCTCATAACCTAGTGCAAATCCTGTAAAAACGGCCCCAACGGCGAGGATAACGGCAAGGAAGGGGTTTACGAGGAGGGCTATCTTAAGTCCGTAGTTTTCAATTACCCAATCGGTAACAAAGGTTTGGAAGAGGAAACTGAAGATCACAACGGTCGCTTCGAAGTTGGCGAGGAACGATGCTTTTTCACCTTCTGTCTCCCACTGTACATTAATCACATTAAGGAAAGAGTAATCGATAAAAGTTACACAGACCAGTGAGATGAGGACGAAGCCGGCCATGAGGCCTGTGTATTTGCCTGTAAATATTTTCGTTATTGATACGGTTCTTTTTTTAACACTACCCACATGCTGCGACTGCAATGCAGTAGAAATTTTAATTCGAATGGCTGTGAAAAGCATTCCGCCTATACCTATCATACTTACCAGAAACAAGTCTACAGCTTCAATCCAATTGCGGTCGATAATAAAACCAATTGCGAAAAGGGCGAGGATAGATGCTACAAGCTGACCCGTATCGATACCGCCTATTATGCGTTTTGCTTGCTTTAGATCGAACACTCTTCCAAAGAATCCCCAAAAAATTAAGAGAGACAAATAAGAAAAAGGCAAAGCAAGCACAAAGCCAAGGAAAACGATTATTGCTTGCTGTTCTATAAATGCCGAAATCATCCAAACTACCGTGGTGATCACGAACATCACACCAAGGAACCCATAAACTAATGCTTTGTAGGGGATACGAGCCTGAAGAAATGAATAAATATAGGTGCTTATAATACCCACAAAACCCGACACTAGAAAGGCCTGAGCTAGCGTGGTCTCATCCTGAAAATAATTTAGGAAAATCGCCGGTGCGGCAACGTCGTACGTAGCTAAGAATATCCCAGTAAAAAAACCAAGATAGATCATCAGCTTTACTGATGGAACTTCTTCAGGCCTTGCATTTAAGACCTTAATAATGAGACTTTTCACGGTTGCGGTTAGTGTAGTTCTTTAATACTTCTTAATATTAAAGCATATTTCGCATAAGTCAAAGAAATGTGACCTAAATCACACTGAAAAATTGCTACCTAATCAGCAGTGAACTGTCGCCATAGCTAAGAAAACGGTAACTATTAGCGAGAGCTTCATCGTAGATCATGCGCCATTTTTCACCCACAAATGCCGCAATAAGTAAGATAAGTGTTGAGCCCGGTTGATGAAAGTTTGTAATCAAAGCATCGCATACTTTAAAACTATATCCTGGGAAGATGAAAATTTCAGTTTCGCCACTAATCTCATGATAGTTATTTTGGATCATATGGTCTAATACGGCCTCAAAGGCCATATTTCGTGAGGGTAGCTCAACCTCATTGGTATCGTATGGAGTGAGTTTGGCAATTTGAAATTCGGGCTTACCTGTTGTCAATAGTTGCACACCATACCAAAAAGTACTTTCCAGAGTTCTGAGAGCGGTTGTACCCACAGCAACAACGGTTTTGGCCGAAATCACATCTTCAACATTAGTACGGCTAATGATTACACGCTCGCTATGCATAGGATGATCGGTTATTTTATCAACCTTAATAGGCTGGAAGGTCCCGGCGGAGACATGCAAGGTTAGGTGACTCATTTTAGTGCCTTGTGAAGCAAGATTTTCGAGAATTTCATTGGTGAAGTGCAGGCCAGCGGTTGGGGCGGCTACTGCGCCTGGGTGTTGGCTGTACACGGTCTGATATCTTTCCTTATCTCCGGGCTCATCTGAGCGATTTAGGTATGGTGGGAGAGGGGTGTGTCCAATTTGATTAATAATGTCAGAAAACGTCGTTTGATGATCATCCCAGGAAAAAATAACAGTCATAGCGTCACGATTCAGAAGCTCTGCCTTCAGAACAATATTTCTGCCATTTATGACTAAATCTTCCGTAAGAATTTCACTTTCTTTCCACTTTTTAAGATTACCTATCATGCAGTGATATACAACTGGTCTTGTGCTTTCTAGGGTGGATAATATTGTTTCTTGAGGCGCATCCGGAGAGAGCAGAAATACTTCGATAATAGCACCGGTCTTTCGCTTTAATTTGAGGCGTGCCTGTATTACCTTTGTATTATTAAAAAATAAGGTCGACTGCGGCGGAAGAATGTCTTGTAGTTGGTGGAAAACGTGGTGCGCTATTTGCCCATTGCGATAATATAATAGCTTAGCGTGGTCTCGTCTGTCCAGACCGTATTTTGCGATCTTATCTTGCGGAAGTTGATAAGTATAGTCGGCAAGTTTAATATTCTTCACAAGTTATCATTTTTGCTGCAAAAATGAGTATAAAATAGGAATCACACCCTAAATCGATAAAAAATGGCACTTGATTTTGAAATTATACCTTATGAACTCGATTTTATCTTCGATGCAAAAACATCAAGAGGAACTCTGCGCACCCACAAGACCTGGTTTATCAAGGCATGGGACAGTTCTAATCCCACTACAGTAGGTTACGGTGAAAGTGCACCATTCGAAGGTCTAAGTATCGATGATGTGCCGGATTTTGAAATGAGGTTAAGAAGCGCTCTGCGTAAGCTAGAGGGCGCTCCGGTTCCAGATTCTATCGATAAGGTGGAAAAATATCTCGCTCATATCGAAGATACGCTTCCTGCAGTGCGGTTTGGCGTTGAGGTAGCACTGCGAGATTTGTTTTATGGTGGATCGCAGAAAATATTTGACTCAGACTTCTATAATAATCATGCAGCCATCGATATTAATGGACTCGTGTGGATGGGCGATAAGGAGCTAATGATCCAAAGATTAGAGCTGAAAGTACTTGCCGGGTACGATTGTGTTAAATTAAAGATTGGCGCGTTGAAACTTGAAGATGAGCTCGATATAATTCATAATGCTCGAAATATGATAGGCAACGACGATTTGGTGATTCGCGTTGATGCCAATGGCGCTTACACAGCGGAAGAGGTGATTGATGTGCTTGATTCGCTGGCCGCATATCATGTGCATTCCATAGAGCAGCCAATTAAGGCAGGGCAAATTGACGAGATGACTGATATATGTGCCAAATCTCCTGTGCCCATAGCCCTGGATGAAGAGCTAATTGGTGTTTTCGGAATTGAGAACAAAAGAAAGCTATTATTGGGTATTAAGCCTCAGTATATAGTATTAAAGCCAACATTGCTTGGTGGATTTAAAGCTACTGCTGAGTGGATAGCGTTAGCCGAAGAGCTTGAGATTGGCTGGTGGATAACCTCGGCGCTTGAGTCTAATATTGGTTTAAATGCCATTTGTCAGTTTACCTCGCAATACAAGACAAGCTTGCCTCAGGGCTTAGGAACCGGCGAGCTTTATGAAAATAACATTCCATCGCCTTTAAGCATCAGCAACGGTTGTGTCTTCTGGGATACCCATAAAAAGTGGTATGTAAATCTTACGGAGCGTCAGGTTTAGTTAAACGATCAAATAGCTTTTGCATGCCCGAGGTGGCCGGTTCTTCCATGAGGTGGATGTTTTCTGCTTTTACCATATTAGGGATATCTGGGTTGATAACATAAATAGGGCAGTCTTCTGGCGCGAAATGGATCAAACTGGCGGCTGGGTATACTTGCATTGAGGTGCCGATTATGACTAAAATATCCGTTTCTTGAACAATATAAGCTGCATCTTCTAAAAGTGGCACCATTTCGCCGAACCACACAATGTTGGGTCTGAGCTGAGAGCCCATCTCGCAGACATCACCAAGGTTTAATTGATTGCCTTCAATAGGATAGATCAGATTTTCATCCTTAGTGGATCTGCTTTGCCAGAGCTCGCCGTGCAGATGTATAACCTTGGATGATCCTGCTCGTTCATGTAAATTATCTACGTTTTGTGTGATTACTGTAATGTCGAATACAGTCTCTAATCGTGCGAGTAGCTCATGGGCCAGGTTAGGGGAAGCTTTTGACGCTGCTTCTCTTCGTTGATTATAGAAATCGAGGACTAAGGCAGGATTCTCATTCCATCCTTCTGGCGAGGCAACCACAGTTACGTCGTAACCATCCCAAAGTCCACCTGAATCTCTAAAAGTTGATAGTCCGCTCTCTGCACTAATCCCTGCACCCGATAAGATTGTGAGCTTTTTCATATGTTTTACCTAATTTTGGAACGATATATGTAGTGTAAATTTACAATCAATAATAATGATGTTTCGTAGTAAAATTCTTAGCATGTCCAGATTACTAAAGTCAACTTTTCTTATACTAATGATTATAATTAGTGCAGGAGCAATAGCGCAAGATTCTAAAGCTGATCGTAAAGCCGCAAAAAAAGCGAAAAAGGAAGAGCAGAGGAGAGTGAGCATGGAAAACGCACAGAAGTTAAAGGCTCATGTATTGTCAAAGCGGTTTGTCTTAGAAGCGCATACCTTATTCAACAGAAACGGTAATTCTTACCCAATAAGCTCGAATACTAATTTTGTAGGTTTCGATGGTGAAAACTCATCTATTCAATTATCATTTGACCAAATTATTGGTTGGAATGGCGTAGGCGGTGTTACAATCGATGGTAAAATCCAAAAAATGGAAATAAAAGGCAAAGAGGATCAGCCTAACTTTACTGTAAATGCTTCGGTGCTGAATAAGGGAGGCGGTTTGGTTACGATGGTATTTAGGGTTTCTTCAGATGGCAATGCCCGAGTAGACATGAATGGAAATTTTGGAGAAAAACTCTCTTTTCAAGGCAGGTTGGTTCCTTTAAATGAAACAACTGTATATAAAGGTACCCCACAATTTTAGAATTGAGATTTAAGAAAATGGAAGGCTGAATTTTAATTCAGCCTTTTTTTTATAGTTCTAGATAATAAAATGACAAAAAAATTAGAAAGTAGCTTAAAAAAATAACAGCCTTTAGAAAAATATTGCATTATTATTCTACTTTTGGGTGAAAAATAACCCTAATCCCCAAAAAAGAATGGCAATATTACGATTCAAAGCTTTAGAACTGGTTCAGAGCAGGCCTGAAGTAAGGGTAGAAGCCCCCTCGAACAAGGTTTCAGACTATTTTGGCGAAAATTGCTTTAGCTTAGACAAAATGAGGGCTTCCCTGAGCCCAGATGTTTTCGACAAAGTAAAAACCGCTATAGATAAAGGCACTAAGATTGATAAGGACGCAGCGAATGAAGTAGCCGCTGCTGCTAAATCTTGGGCTATTTCTAAAGGTATAACGCATTACACGCATTGGTTTCAACCATTAACTGGCGCTACAGCAGAGAAGCATGATGCTTTTTTCGATGCTGGTTCGGGAATTGAGAAATTAAAAGGTAGCACACTCGTGCAGCAAGAGCCTGATGCATCATCTTTTCCCAACGGCGGTATTCGAAGCACTTTCGAGGCACGAGGCTACACGGCATGGGACCCGAGTTCACCAATATTTATTCTTGGGAGAACCTTGTGTATCCCCACGGTATTTGTGAGCTATACAGGAGAGGCATTAGATTATAAGGCACCCTTATTAAAGTCGGTGGAAGCAGTAGATATGGCGGCTGCCAAAGTTTGCCAGCTATTTGATCGCAATGTTAATCGCGTAACACCTTCTCTAGGGTGTGAGCAAGAATATTTTGTAATCGATCGTGCTTTAGGAGATGCGCGTCCGGATATCGTAATGAGCGGTCGTTCGGTCTTTGGGCATAACCCTGCACGTGGTCAGCAGCTTGATGATCATTATTTTGGCTCCATTCCAAGTAGGGTTTACGATTTTATTAAAGATTTTGAAATTGAAGCCCTTAAACTTGGTATCCCGGTAACAACCAGACATAATGAGGTTGCACCAAGTCAGTTTGAGGTAGCTCCATTATTCGAAGAAATTAATATCGCTACCGATCACAACCAATTATTAATGGATGTGATGAATAGGGTGTCGGTTAAGCATAAACTCTCTGTTTTATTCCATGAAAAGCCATTTGCTGGCTTAAACGGAAGTGGTAAGCATAACAACTGGTCACTTATTACGAATACAGGAGTAAACTTGTTCCAGCCAAGTAGCAGTGCAAGGGAAAACTTACAGTTCTTAACCTTTTTCGTGGCAACAATTAAGGCAGTGCACGACTACGCACCTCTATTACGTGCTAGTATCGCATCGGCAGGCAACGATTTCAGGTTAGGAGCGAATGAGGCTCCACCCGCAATCATGTCGGTATTTATTGGATCTCAGTTAACAGAAGTCTTGAATGAAATTGAAACCAATGGTAATATTAAGGTAGATAAGGGTGATAACATGTATATGAAACTGGGTATTGATAAAATTCCCGAAATTATACTTGATAATACCGATAGAAACAGAACATCTCCATTTGCATTTACAGGCAATAAATTTGAGTTTAGGGCGGTAGGATCAGATACCAATGTTGCAGCACCCATGACCGTATTGAATTTGATCGTTGCTGCGGCTCTTGATGAGTTTTCAGTATCAGTAGCCAAAGAAATTGACAAAGGAATTGATAAAAAGATTGCTATTGTTAATGTGCTTCGCAAGTTTATTAAGGATTCAAAGAAGGTAAGATTTGAAGGAGATGGCTACTCAGACAACTGGGTTAAAGATGCCAAGAAAAGAGGACTAGAAAATGTAAAGGACACTCCTCGTGCGCTAGATGCTTTCCTCGCTAAAGATTCCGTTAATCTTTACCAGCACTATAATGTACTTTCGAAAATGGAGCTGGAAGCCAGAAATGAGATAATGCTGGAGAACTACATCATGAAAGTTCAGATAGAATCTCGCTCTATGGCAGATTTGGCTCATAATCACATCATTCCCACTACAATTAAGTACCAGAATAAATTGATTGAAAATGCCAAAGGTTTGAAGGAGTTAGGACTTAGTAATAAGCATGTGAAGAGTACCATTTCAAATGTTACCGAGCACTTGAATATTGTTATGTCGGAAGTGGAAAACATGATAAATGAACGAAAGCGAATCAATAAAATTGATGACCCAAGAAAGAAGGCTATAGCCTATTGCGACGATATCAAAGGCAAGTACTTCGATAAGATTCGACATGCTGTAGATAAGCTCGAATTATTGGTAGACGATGAAGACTGGCCGCTACCTAAGTATAGAGAGATGCTCTTTATTAAGTAGAGATAATTATCCTGTGATTCAAAGGCTCGACAAATTGTCGGGCCTTTTTTATTCAGGGGCAATTACAGTAGCGGATATCTTGTTAGAAATTGGTGTTAAATTAGTAAAGTATCGATACAGAGCTTGTAATTCAACCGTATCCATTTGGGTTAATGCCGCCCACGGCATTGGAGAAGATTCATAAACCCTACCACTTTTCATTCTGGCAATAAACTGCTCTTCTGTCCATCCAAAAAGAATACCTGTCTCGGGATCTGGTGTAAGGTTGGGCGAAACAAATTGCCAGCCATTGGTTAAGTTGTCTGGACCAAAAAGCAAGCCTCCTGCATAAAAAGGACCCGTATATTGGCCAGTGCTCATATCGCGCTCTGTATGACATCCACGGCAATTGGCAACAGCATAGGCCAGATATTCTCCATATTCTGCGGTAGCTTCCTTCTCTACATGCTTTGGGACTGGTTGGTCAGGATCTCCGGGTTTTATGACTCCGAGAGCGAGCAGTGCTTTTCCAAGGAAACTGTATTTTGTGTTAATGACTTTAGACTTTACTGGTTCAGTGGTCCTCAAGTAAGCGATAATAGCATATATATCACGCTCAGACATGTTTATAAAGGGCATAAAATCGATAGAAGGCATACCATTGGTTCTTACATTGTGGCGTAACATACGATAAAGCTCACCATCAGATTTATTACCAATACCTGTTTCAGCGTCCATTGTTATATTTGGCGCAATAAATTTTCCTGGTGGAATCTCTAGTCCAAAACCGCCAGTTAATGAAACTTCCATGCCATTTTCAACATCAGCTAGCTTTTCGAAAGGTACATGACAATGCGCACAATGTGCGGGTCCATAGACCAAGTACTTGCCTCGTGCGATCATAGCAGAATCAGCATTGATAACCAATTCCTGATTAACCGGATAGGTTGAACTATGATCCTTTTGCCAGGTTAGATTTATCATTAGGGTAAACCCAATAACGATAATTACAACAGTGACTAATAAGCCAATTAGTATCTTTTTCATAGTATAACATTAGATTAGGGTTTTTCAATATATTAATTTATTATGTTATTGTCAATAAATGTAGTTGTCTGAATAATTCAGGCAACTACATTTAGAGTTGAATAGAATGCCTTTAGAATTAAAATCATACAGCAATGGAATACCTCACTCTTGCCCGCATTATACACATTGTAGCAGTTATCGTTTGGATAGGGGGTGTATCTATGGTGACTACGGTACTTATTCCTGCAATTAAAAGATTTCATTCCAAAGAGGATAAGATTGATACCTTCGAGAAGATTGAAGGGAGATTCGCATTTCAAGCTAAAATAGCAACTTTAGTTACCGCGATTACTGGGTTTTATATGATTTACGAACTCGATGCCTGGTATCGGTTTGGCCTGCTGCAATTCTGGTGGTTTCATGCTATGGTTCTGATATGGGTGCTTTTTTCTGTCGTCTTATTTATACTCGAACCATTGGTCTTACACCGTGTTTTTAGAGAATCTGCAAAGGATAATCCTGAAAGAACATTTAGAATTATGCATCGGTTACACTGGGTTCTTCTGATTATCAGTATAATTACGACCGTTGGAGCTGTGGCAGGAAGCCATGGCTGGTTTTTTATATGAGCTGGGTAACTAGAGGGGTAGGTTATAGACTAATCTGATATTCGCGATAATACCATTGGCGAAATTGACATTTTTTTGGACTCTATTGTCGCCAAAATTAAAAATGATCAACCTCAAGTCTAACTTCTCATCTTCTGCATATTGCCCATACTTTCGGTTAAGGGTATGTCCTAATCTGCCCTCGATATGAAAATTATTGACGATCCTTTGACGAATGTATAAGCTTAGATCGATACTTGTTCGTTCGATATAGTCGTTCCGATAAGCTTGATCGCCCAGACGGTATGTTGTGGTTAAACCAAAATGACTGAACCCAACCGCCGTATTCTCACTCACAGCATAGTTAACCTTAGCAAAGATAGGAAGTAAGCCTACAATGCTCCAGCGATCGCTTATCTGCCAATCCAGATGAACTAATGGGGTTAGCATAGTGCCAAAGAGTTCCTGGTTATAGAGCAGTCCGAATCGCATCATAAATGTTTTACTGTAGCGTTTTTCCACTAGTCCAATAGCTCCAAATTGCAAATTCTTGCTATTTACATCTTTAAAATCTGTCATAAACCGTGGTACCAAAAGAACCTGCAAGGCAGTGCTTTCATTTAATTTGGTTATTAATCCAGTTTGTAGGATGAAGGCATTGAGATTAACAGGGTTCGCATTTTCCAGTGGAAAAGACTCATTATTGGTTACCGTGGCATTGGTATAGGTTAATTCGCTGTACCAAATGAATTTGTCATTAAGTACGATAGGTATTTTTACGTTTATAAGAGCGCCCACCTCCTGAGCCTTGCCACTATAGAGAGAGTCGTAAGGTTGCGGTGTCGCATATCGGCCTGAAACCGTTAATAGATCAAGACTCTGCTGCGCTATAGTAGGAACTATTATGAGCAGTAATAAGAAGAGGGTAATTACTACCTTTTTCACCCGTCTAAATTACGACAAATAGTGCAAGAATCTTCAATCGATCCTCCTAAAGCACAATATTTACAATTTTCTTAGGAACAACAATAATCTTTTTGGGAGATTGTCCATCAACCCATTTTAGTACAACTTCGTCGGTCATTACTGCGGTTTCTATAGCCTCCTTGCTAAGTCCAATGTCAAAGGAAATCTTAGTCCTCATTTTGCCATTGATCATTATAGGATATTCGAAACTATCCTCGCGCATATAGTCCGGATTGTACGTTGGGAACTGGGCATAATTAATGGATTCAGTATGTCCTAATAGTTGCCATAATTCTTCAGCAATATGAGGTGCGAAAGGCGATACGATAAGACATAGATCCGTAAGTATTTCTCGCTTATTGCACTTGATAGCAGACAACTCATTCACACAAATCATAAAACTACTTACCGATGTGTTTAGTGATAGACTTTCTATGTCGTCCTTGGTCTTTTTAATCGCACGATGCAAGATCTTATACTCTTCTGGCGTTGGTTTGTCATCAGAAATATTAACGGTGCCCTGATCATCGTGGTAGAGTCTCCACATCTTTTTCAGGAACTTATAAACACCATCAATGCCATTTGTATTCCAGGGTTTAAATTGTTCCAATGGGCCCAAGAACATTTCATATAAACGTAGTGTATCTGCTCCATACTGAGCAATCATATCGTCGGGGTTAACTACATTATATTTAGATTTCGACATCTTCTCAACCTCAAAACCGCAAACGTAATCACCATGTCTTTCTGGAATAATTATAGCATTATTCAAGTCTGGGCGCCATTTTTTAAACCCTTCGACATTTAAAATATCATTCTGTACCAGGCTAACATCAACATGGATTTCTGAAACAACTTTTAAATCAAGGTTAGCGATGGATAAGTTGAGTCCTTTATGTGCCTCGTTTAATTTGTCTACCTCGTATTCAACAATACTGCGAACATATTCTCGATCTTCAATACTTAATGATTCATCCATTGCCTGATCTCGAATTCCTTTTGAAACGAAGAATTCAGGTAGATGTACATGTTGAAAATCTTCATGAACGTCTTTATATGCTATCCTTAACGCATAGACGAAATTTGATCGCCCTTGAATCATGCCTTGGTTTACTAATTTCTGAAAGGGTTCATCCACATTTACGTAGCCCAAATCATAAAGAAACTTAGTCCAGAAACGAGAATAAAGCAGGTGGCCTGTAGCGTGCTCCGAGCCACCAATATAGAGGTCTACATTGCCCCAATACTCTTGGGCTTCTTTACTAACAAAGCTACTGTCATTATGCGGATCCATGTAACGAAAGAAATACCAGCTGGAGCCTGCCCAACCCGGCATTGTACTCAATTCGTATTCATATTCATCCTGATATTTCCAGTTAAAGGCTCGCCCTAGAGGTGGCTCTCCTGTTTCTGTAGGCCTATAGGCATCAATTTCCGGTAGTTCCAGAGGTAAATCTTCTAATGGAAGCGGAATGGCTATGCCGTCCTTGTAATACACGGGAAATGGTTCGCCCCAATAACGTTGGCGGGCATAGATGGCGTCGCGCATTTTAAATTGCACTTTTCCAGAACCAATTCCAAGTTCTTCTAATCGTTCTATTGCTGCAGCTGTTGCTTCATGATAATTCATTCCATCTAAAAAGCCTGAATTAATCATAATGCCATCTTTTGTTGCATCGGCCTCCTTGGCTATATCGGCACCTTTGATAATTGGAGGGATGGGGAGATCGAAATGCTTCGAAAAGGCATAGTCTCTTTGATCACCCGCTGGCACTGCCATAACCGCACCTGTGCCGTAGCCTGCCAGTACATAATCTGCAATCCATATGGGTAGTTTCTCTTGTGTAAAAGGATGGATAACATAACTACCGCAGAATACACCTGAAATGGTTTTTACATCACTCATGCGGTCTCTTTCTGAGCGATTTTTAGCAGTATTCACGTAGGCTTCAACTGCTTCGGTATATTCTGGTGTCGTAAGTTTGGCCACCAATTCACTTTCGGGAGCTAGTGCCACATAGGTTACGCCGAAAATGGTGTCAATTCGGGTAGTAAAAACCTTAATTTTTTCATTATGCCCGTCTACATCAAACGCGAATTCAGCACCGATCGATTTTCCAATCCAGTTGCGCTGCATTTCCTTCATTGGCTCTGGCCAATCTATAGTATCTAATCCAGTAAGTAAACGATCGGCATAAGCCGTTATACGCATATTCCACTGAGGCATAATACGTCTTTCCACACGAAAACCTCCTCGCTCTGAGAAGCCATCTTTTACCTCGTCATTAGATAAGACTGTGCCTAGTTCAGGACACCAGTTAACGGTGGTATGTGCCTGATAAGCCAATCGATATTTAAGCAATAGATTGGCTCGCTCAAGTTCAGAGAACGAACGCCATTCATCGCTTGTAACTTGTTCTGTGTCTTCATCGCAGGCAGCGTCTAACGCTAAATTGCCATCTTGTTCCAGAATTGTGATGAGCTCTGAGATTGGTCGTGCCTTAGCAAGGGTTTGATCATACCATGACTCAAAGAGTTGGATCGTTATCCATTGAGTCCATTTATAGTAGGTGGGGTCACAGGTCTGAACCTCTTTATCCCAGTCGAATGAAAACCCAATATTTTTAAGTTGTTCTTTATAGCGATCAATGTTTTGAAAAGTTGTGACCGCCGGGTGCTGACCCGTCTGAATTGCATATTGTTCAGCCGGTAACCCAAACGCATCGAATCCCATGGGGTGTAAAACATTGAAACCTTCCAGCCTTTTAAAACGAGAAACGATATCCGTAGCAATATATCCCAAAGGATGACCCACATGGAGTCCACTGCCAGAAGGGTAGGGAAACATATCTAAAGCATAAAACTTAGGTTTAGATGGGTCTACCTTTGCTTTATAGAGCTCATGCTCTGCCCAATGCTTTTGCCATTTATTTTCAATCTCAGCGGGATTGTATTCAGCCATAATTTCGATCAATTTCTGCGTTTAAAGGCACAAAATTAGGCTTTTATTCCCTAAATCGAGTCAGGGAAATCAAAGTATTTGCAAAGGGATGGAATGGCACAGCAGCTGGCTAAATGCCGACTTCTTGACTCTATCCGGTAAAGAAATCAAATACATTACCAAGCATGTTACTATCGGTTTTATATATTTCCGTATAAGTGCATTGTTCACAGGATACTGTAGTAAATTTCTTGTTCTGCACGTCGAAAATCTTAGATAGAATCCCGCCTGTAGCTCTAAACTGATCTACGATATAGGTTCTATTTTGACATTTGGGGCATTTGTAGTTTAAGTTGTTCATTTTAAGTTGTTAATTATTATTGTCGGTTTTCTTCTTTCTTTTAGCATTGTGTAATGCACGATCGATGATCCACTCTATCTGGCCGTTGGTGCTGCGAAATTCATCTGCAGCCCATTTTTCAACAGCCTCCATGGTTTTAGGATCTATTCGTAGTACGAATGGTTTCTTCTTGGCCACAATAGAGGTGTTATTGATGTAACGTGCCGGTATTTACGACAGGTGTTACATCTTTATCTGCACATAATACTACCATTAGGTTGCTAACCATGGTGGCCTTCTTGTCATCGTCGAGTTCAATTATCTTTTTCTTTGCCAATTCTTCAAGGGCCATATCTACCATGCCTACTGCACCTTCAACAATTTTCTGTCTTGCCGCGACAATTGCCGTAGCTTGCTGGCGTCGGAGCATCGCACTTGCTATTTCTGAGGCATAAGCCAAATAACCAATCCTCGCTTCAATCACCTCGATGCCGGCTATCTCGAGTCGATTTCTCAGTTCTTCTTCTAAAGTATGATTCACCTCAGTTAGCCCAGACCGCAAGGTGATTTCGGCTTGAGTGTCTTCAAAATTATCGTAGGGATACATGCCGGCAAGCTTTCGGACCGCTGCATCACTTTGAATACGAACAAAGTTTTCGTAGTTGTCAACATCGAACGCTGATTTATAGGTGTTTTCTACCCTCCAAACTAAGATTACGCCAATCTGAATAGGGTTACCGACCTTATCGTTAACCTTCACACGCTCACTGTCGAAATTGCGGGCTCGCAATGAGATAGCCTGCTTTACATAGAAAGGGTTTACCCAGTAAAAACCGTTCTGCTTCACGGTTCCTACATATTTACCAAAAAGAACTAAAACACGCGAACTGTTGGGATTTACAAAGAAGAATCCTGGTAAACAGAATGCGCCTACGGCTAATATAAAAGCAAACCAGGGAACCTTAATTGCGATTAAGCCAAAGAGCGCAATAGCTAATAATACAAATACAACGAACACCATTAGGTATCCGGACACGGGAGTTGTTAGTTTTTCTTTATCCATAATGATATTAATATGATATCACTTTAGAAAACGATAATCACATGGAAAAGGTTACGAATTCAGTAAAATATTTTGATGGTCTTAGATATACATCCAGAGAAGGTAAAGAAGGATTAAGACGACCATGAGGAAATACATGACTAGTTCAACCTTGATGTATGACTTATATTTCGAATAAAACTTTCGTATTTTTCGTACCATAGTTTGAGATAAACTATATTTAATAATTGTTCACGCATACACAATAATTAAGCTCCAATTTGGCTAATAAAAAGCAAAAGTTCGGCACAGCGCCTGTATTTTTTACTGCAATATCTACGATTCTCGGTGCAATCATGTTTCTCCGTTTTGGATATGCCGTTGGCAACACCGGTTTCTGGGGAACCTTATTAATTATTCTTTTCGCCCACTTAGTTACAATACCTACAGGTTTAGCTATTGCAGAAATCGCCACGAACCAAAGGGTACGCGGAGGGGGAGAATACTATATTATTTCGCGCTCATTTGGTATTAATGTAGGTGCTGCAATTGGGATTGCATTATTCTTTTCGCAGGCCATAAGCGTAGCGTTCTATATAATTGCCTTTGCCGAGGCCTTTCAGCCTGTAATGATTTGGGTGAATGACAGCTATGGTCTAGATCTAAATGACATGCGGATAGTAAGTATGCCTGCAATGGTTATTTTGGCCATACTACTGCTAACCAAAGGAGCTAATCTAGGAATGAAAGCGCTATATGTGATCGTGGGAGTACTTGCCATGGCGTTGATTAGCTTCTTTATGGGATCACCAACGGAGGCCTACGATCCCATGTTCTTCAATTTATCTTCGAAAGTGGCCAATAACGAAGACTTTTTCAAAGTTTTTGCTATTGTGTTTCCAGCCTTTACGGGCATGACAGCCGGGGTGGGTTTATCCGGGGATTTGAGGGATCCCAAAAAGTCTATACCAATAGGAACATTAGCGGCTACAGTATCGGGAATGATTATTTATGTTTTCATTGCCTATAAGCTTGCAACTTCAGCAAGTCCTATGGAATTAGATCAAACTTCCCTAATTATGACGAATATAGCCATATGGGGGCCAATAATTCCAGTGGGTTTAGCGGCAGCAACTATTTCTTCGGCAATAGGTAGCATCTTAGTTGCACCTCGTACCCTGCAGGCTTTAGCAAGTGACAGAGTATTACCATCGCAGTCATTAACAAAATGGTTATCGGCAGGGAAAGGTGTAAATAATGAGCCATTCAATGCTACACTGGTAACCGCTGGCATCGCATTCATCTTTGTGGCTATGGGTAATGTAAACTCTGTTGCCCAGATTATATCAATGTTTTTTATGGTGACTTACGGAGCAATTTGCCTGATTTCTTTCTTACAGCATTTTGCGGCTGACCCTGCTTATCGACCTGGGTTTACATCGCGTTGGTACATATCGCTTGTGGGCTTTCTTCTGACCATCTATTTGATGTTTAAGATGGAGCCACTCTTTGCATTTTTGTCGTTGACATTTATGACAATCGTATACTACTCAGTAACTACTACTAGAGATGATAAGGAGGGCTTATCTAAAATATTCCAGGGTGTGATTTTTCAGATAAGCCGTAAGCTGCAGATATTCTTACAGAAGGCAGATAAAGACAGTGATAACTGGCGACCATCTTTTATCAGTATTTCGCATGATTTCTTTAAAAGACCTGCCGCATTCGATCTTTTGGCTTGGATTTCTTACCGATCTGGATTTGGGACCTTTATTCATTTTATTTCAGGTTATTTATCGAAAGAGACGAACAAAAAAGCACATGAAGAATTGGCTAGAATAATTAAGATTGCCGGCGTTAATAAGAGTAATGTTTTTATCGACACAATGATTTCGCCTTCGTTTACCAGTGCAGTGGCTCAAGCTATACAATTACCTAGTGTCTCTGGCAAGGAGGTGAATGCAATGCTATTTGAATTTGCAAAAGATAATCCAGAACATCTTGCCGATATCATCGATAATGTCTCCCTAATTAAAGCTATTGAGTACGACCTCTGTATTTTAAGATCTACCGAGCGGGGCTTTGGAGTGCGTTCGAGTATACATATCTGGGTAAAGCCTGATGATTTGTCTAATGCTAATCTGATGATTTTATTAGGCTATGTTATTATGGGTCATCCGGATTGGAGTAATGCAAGCATAAAAATTACAGCTGTTTTTCCTGAAGACGAAATTGATCAATATCAGAAGCGTTTGAGCAATATGATAAAGAAGGGGAGACTCCCTATTTCATTACATAACATCGAGTTGATTGAGAAAAAGCCTGAAGTGAGTGTAAAAGAAATTATTAATCAGCGCTCACCTGATGATGATTTAATCATGTTAGGGCTTCACTATGAAAATCTAAAACAGAATGGCACAGAGGTGTTCGATGGTTATGATAACATTGGTAATATCTTATTTGTAAACGCTGCCAGAGAACAAAAAATCGAGAACGACGATTAAGTAGCTTTAGCTGAACTTTTCCTAACTCTGATATTAAGTAGTTGTACAAATAATGAATAGAATACGGCAAAGTAGATATAACCTTTTGGCACGTGGTAGTGCAAGGCATCTATAACCAGCATAAATCCTATTAAAATAAGGAATGAGAGGGCCAAAATCTCTAATGAAGGGTGTTTCTTAATAATCGCAGCAATCTTATTTGCAAATGCCATCATTACGATCATAGAAATTATAACCGCAGTTACCATAAGTACGATTTCTTCGGTAAGACCCACTGCCGTAAGAATAGAATCGAATGAGAATATGATGTCTAGAAGTATAATCTGAAGAATTGTTTTTGCAAATGAATTGGTTCTATTCGCTTTCTTTTCAGTGTGTTCATCTTCCATTTTATGGTTAATCTCTGAGGTGCTTTTTGCGATAAGAAACAATCCACCCAGGCTTAAAATAAGGTCTCTCCAGCTAAACTCGAAGTTTCCGAGGGTAAAGAGAGGGGATGTTAAATGGATTATATAGGATATTCCGAATAACAAGAAAATTCTAAAAATGAGTGCTAATGCCAATCCGGTTAGTCGGGCTGTATTCTGTTGGTGCTCAGGCAACTTATTCGTTACAATTGATATAAAAATTATATTATCAACGCCTAACACAATTTCTAATAGTGTTAGCGTTAAGAGAGCCATCCACGATTCGGGTTGAAGAAATATATCCATAACTCAAATTAAAACAATGTATTCTACTTCTGCGGCGAATGATTAAAAAATGAGCGGTTACACTTTACCTTTACTAGTTATTAAACTTATCTGGCACACTAATTGTTAAATTTGTAACCGTAAGAAAATTACTAATGATGTTACTTAAAATATTTTCTCTTGGTTCGGTATTAATTATCTCTTCGGGACTTACAAAGCTAACTGAAGAAGGCGCAGTAGAATGGAAAACCATAAGCGATGCCCAGGAATTATCAAAGGCTGATGGAAAGTCGATCTTTATTGATTTTACCGCCGATTGGTGTGGTTGGTGCAAGGTAATGGACAAAAACACCTTCTCGGACCCTACTGTCGCTGATTATATGAATGAGCACTTTTATGCTGTGCGATTAGATTATGATAGTAAAGAGGTGTTTGAGTTTTTCGGCGAAAAGTACACCGCGCGCCAGCTAGGTGATAAGTACAAAGTGCCGGGTCTTCCTACGATACTTTTAGTTTCGTCGGGGAACGCAAAGTCAAAGAAATTGGTGGGATACAAAAAAGCTGAACCCTTTCTAGAGAAATTACAATCGTTTAAGCCCTAAAGCGAACCCATAATATTTATTTTGACCTGTTAATATATAAGGTCATAACCTTTGAGTTTAACGGTAAGGTGTTTATTTTTAACAAAACTTAAACACATATAATAATGAAAAAGATTCTTGGATTAATTATCATCCTATCATTCACATTGGCAAATATTACTAATGCACAGGACAAAGGCCAGATTCGTGGTGGTGTTGGTTTAGCACTAGGAACTCAGGCTGCGATCTCTGATACCGGCAGTGAAAAACTAGGCTTTGGTTTCACCCTTGGCGGAGATTACTTTGTAACGGACGCAATTAGTATTGCCCCCAGCTATACGTTCTTTTTTAAATCGAAGGTTGATTTTGGTGGTGGAAATGAAATTAGTATTAAGGCAAGTAGCTTTGATGTTGATGGTAAGTACTATTTTCTTAAAAATGGGGTGAATCTATATGGTCTTTTTGGAATGTCTATCGGGTTTGCAAAGGCTACATCTGTATTTGATTTCGGGTTTGGACCGACAGAAATTTCAGCTAATGACAACCAATTTGGTGTAAATATTGGTGCGGGTGTAGATTTCTATCTTAGCGACAAAGCTTTTCTTAACGGTCAGCTAAAGTATAACACTCCGCTTTCGCAGCTCGCCATTAATCTGGGTGTAGGATTTAATATAAACTAATTATTTCCAAATTCGATTAGATCTTTTATTCACACTTCCTTAAGGTGCAGATTATTTATATTTGCACCTTATTTTAGTTGAATGGTTGGAGATAAAAAGGTAGTGGTTATTATGCCGGCATACAACGCCGGACAAACCCTACGTAAAACATATAGTGAGATTCCTTTTGATATTGTTGACGAGGTAATCCTAACTGATGACCGAAGCACTGATGATACTGTTACGGTTGCTCAAGAGATAGGGATTAACTACATTATTGAACATGATACCAATAAAGGGTACGGTGGTAATCAAAAGTCTTGCTATAATAAAGCTCTGGAAGTTGGTGCAGACATCATTATTATGCTACACCCCGATTATCAGTATACACCAAAGCTTATTGTTAGCATGACGTATATGATGGCTAACGGAATCTATCCTGTGGTTATCGCATCACGTATTTTGGGGAAAGGGGCTTTAAAAGGTGGTATGCCACTATATAAATATGTTGCAAATCGCTTCCTAACCTTTACGCAAAACCTACTGATGAACCAGAAGTTGTCAGAGTATCATACAGGCTATCGGGCCTATACTCGTGAAGTCTTAGAGGCCATTGACTACAACCGCTATTCTGATGATTTTATTTTCGACAATCAGTTTTTGGCCGAAATTTTATATCAGGGTTTTGAAGTAGCCGAGGTAACTTGTCCAACCAAATATTTTGAAGAAGCATCTTCGATAAATTTTGCCAGAAGCTCTAAGTATGGTTTGGGGGTACTTGGTGTTTCAATAAAGTATTTTTTCAAGCGACTGGGAGGTAAGAAGTAAGGAATGAAGGCATTAATCGCTTTCCTCAATCCTATAAAACTTTATGTATATGCCTATGCGCTGCTATTAATTGTAGCGCTCGTTCCGCAGTTATTATACTCACAAGAAGCGATTTTCTTGGCGATTAATGGGAAGCATAACGATTTTCTCGACTTGTTCTTTAGCATCATTACCTACTTTGGCGATGGCCTTGCATTCGTTGTTGTAATCCTTGTGCTGGCCTTCTATTCCTTTAGCAGGATGTTTATGGGCCTAATCGTTTTTCTCACGACTTCTTTTACGGCACAGTTCTTAAAGCGAGTTTTTTTTAGTGATCGCTTTAGACCCTATAAAGTTCTTGGTGGCGAACATGATCTGTATATTCCTGATGGTGTTAGTCCCATTACCATGAATAGTTTTCCTTCGGGGCATACGGTTACTGCATTTGCACTGTCCAGTTTTCTATTGCTAATACTTCCAAAGAAATCATATATAAGCTGGGTTCTGATACTTATTGCCTGGCTTACGGCTTACTCAAGGGTATACCTAACCCATCATTTTGCAGTTGATGTGTGGTTTGGCTCCATCATTGGGGTTGTGGTTTCTATCCTCACTTATTGGTGGTTGGAAAACTATTTCGATCGTAAGTTTGGTCATAAATCATTGTTAAAGCGATAATAATGAAACAGAAGATTCCGATACGCTGGATGTTAATTTTGTTGGGAATAGTCTTTTTTATTCCATTTCTTGGCAACGTTCATCTGTTTGATTGGGACGAAATAAATTTTGCCGAATCATCTCGTGAAATGATTGTGAGTGGTAATTATTCACGTGTTATGATAGGCTTTAAACCTTTTTGGGAAAAGCCACCGCTCTTTTTTTGGATGCAAGCTGGTGCAATGCATGTTTTCGGAGTTAATGAGTTTGCGGCCAGGTTGCCCAATGCCATTTTTGGTGTGATAAGTCTATTAACCCTTTTCAACATGGGTAAAAAAGAGCGTGATGAACAATTTGGCTTGATTTGGGCACTCATGTATCTTGCTTCAATATTGCCTCATATGTACTTTAAATCAGGAATAATAGACCCTGTTTTTAACTACTTCATTTTTACCGGCATCTATTTCATCTATAGGACCCTCGAGACAGATAAAGACGGAATTCGTTATGCAGCATACGCTGGTGTTTTAATTGGCTTAGCAGTACTCACAAAAGGACCAGTTGGACTATTGATACCGATTCTTGCTTTTGTTGCTATGGTAATTATAAATAAGTTTCGATTGTTACCATCCCTAAGAGAGTTTTTGCTGCTAGCACTCATGGTCCTCATTACGTCCTCTGCCTGGTATGGCATGGAAATCGTTAATAACGGACCATGGTTTTTAGTCGAGTTTCTTAAGTATCAAGTTGAGCTCTTCTCTAAGCCTGTTGCAGATCATCAGCAGCCATTCTATTATCATTTTGTAGTTGTGCTTATTGGGTGCTTTCCTATGTCTGTGTTCGCGCTTGGCAGCTTCTCTAAGAAATCAATTACAGACCGATTTGCGCAATGGATGATGGTTCTATTCTGGACAGTTATGATACTCTTTACTATTGTTACTACTAAAATTGTCCATTATTCTTCTTTAGCCTATTTACCTCTATCTTTTCTTGCAACGAGTTACCTGGTAGAGAAAACAAGATCGAAGAAAGCTCTTCCTGGCTGGATGCTGGCCTTCTATTTGTTTCTTGGGGGAGTATTTGGCATCTTGTTAACCGCGCTACCTCTGGTTGGTAATTTTAAAGAAAAGCTAATTCCTTACATTAATGACCCATTTGCAGTAGCTGGCCTTGTAAAGCCGGTTGCTTGGAATGGGTTTGAGTTTTTGTTTGGTACCATGTTTTTGCTAGCTGTAGTAATATCATTTATCTATCTCCGACAGAAGAATTTTTTCAACGGACTCGTAACAATGGTTATCGGAACCGGGTTTGTATTGTCTTCGTATATGGTATTTGTATTGCCCAAAATAGAAGACCATACACAAGGCTCTCTTATTGATTTCATGGTTGGGTTACAGGGTAAGGATGTCTATGTGACCACCTATGGCTTTCATAGTTATGCCAAGTATTTCTATTTCCGTCAGCCGAATAACAATTTAGAGCAGCGTGCTGATCAGGGATATCTTCTTAATGGAGAAATTGATAAACCCGTCTATATCATTACAAAAATCACTGATAAGAGCCTCGTTGCTAGAACGGATCTTGATTTGATCAAGGAGGAGGGGGGCTTTAGGTTTTACCTAAGAAATCCGTAATAACGCTGGATTTAAAAGCATAAAAAAAGCCTGTCACTTTCGTAACAGGCTTTTCAACTTAAAATCTATAAACCTTTATTTAATGGCATTCATAAATGCAGCATCTGCGGCAAAGCTTTTAAACTCGAGGTCATTAATTGCAGCTTCTTTCAATGAAGCGTCATAACCAATTGCTTTCTGAAGATTCTCAGCAACTTTTCCGCCATCTCCTTTACGAGCGTTGGCAAGTGCTACTCCATAATATGCCATAGCATAGTCGCTCTGCATTGCGGTAGCATCATTAAAAGCACTGATCGCATTATCATTGTCTTCATTTAATAAGTAAGCAAGTCCTTTATTGAAAAGGTTGTCAGCTGTTTCAGTTGCACCTGATAGAGAGCTGCTAGCATCACTGTAAGCACCTTTTCTAATTTCGATTGCACCTTGAACTCCTTTTAATCCGTTTGCATTCTCAGGAGAAGGATTCATTGAGGCAGCCTTGCTTAAAGCATCTGAAGCCTTATCCATATTTCCTTGCATTAGGTATACTGATGCAGCGGTTACATAACCTGCAGCACTTGGGTTCTTTGCATTCGCAAGATCAACTTGTGTTTCGGCATTACCTGCCATTGCACTAGCCTTCGATGGATCTTCCATAGCCATTGCAACATAAGTTGCAGCCAGGTTAGCATGTGCTACCCATGAATCATCTTTCTTAATTGAAGCTTTGTAAATGGCCTCTTTTTCAGTAAGGCTAGGGGTTAAGCTAGCAGCGTAAAGAAGCTCTTCAGTAGATAATGTGTCTTGAGACGCACTTCCATCTACAATCCCCTTAGCGAGAACAGAGATTTGAGCATCAGTCTTCTTATCCTTCACGGTAAGTATTTCAGTCTTCGCAGCACGTAAGCCAGGATAGATATCTTTAAATACTTTTTTGTAAGTGCTTAACTTCTGTAGTGCTTTTTCTTTGTCTTCAAAAACACCAGGACCGTTTACGATATTTAAGTATTCAGATTTCTGATCGCTGCTGATACCATCGTACTCAGCAAGGGCATTTTTAAACTTTGTCCAATCGTCAACAATTGGCTTAAGAACAAAATTGATTGAATCTGCCATGCCAGCATAATCATACTTGTCCATCTGGCGCTTGTAATAGTTCTCAATTACAGCAGCACGATCTTCTGATAGTTTCGAGTTGATACGCTCTGTACCTTCAGGAGAGTGAGTACCGGTAATTGTAACAGTTCTTGTTACGTTCTTTTCGGCAATAAAAGCTTCAAATTCTTTTCCTCGGTCACTTCTTCTTTCAGAATACTTTAAGTTAGATCTTCCTTGATCGAAGAAGAAACTAATGTTTGTAGGAATGATTTCCTCCTGGTTATTATAACCATGATCTGCATAAGCTGGGAAATAAACTTCTTGCACTAAGCGTGAAGTTGTAATTACACCATCTGCTACAGGTAGAGGTGCAGCTTCTACTTGCTTATCTTTTCTGGTATCCTTTGCAACGCCCCTAACTTCGAGTGTTCCATTCTTCATATCATCTGTGTAAGCAAATGAGAATGATTTGGATGCTCTAGGTTCAGTTACATCACTATTCGGGTAATCTTCCAGTGTAAAATCAATAGAACCAACTTGGAGTTCTTGCTCACCGTACTTATATACGAAATTCGCAGAATAAATGGTGTTCTTCTTAAGCATCTTTACCGGCAGGCTAAGATCTGCTGTAAACATCACTGAATCGCCGTGAAGCTCAAGAGGGTTAGGTACGATGTTGAGCCGTTGGTCTGACGCCATTTTCGCCATTTTATCAACAGGACATCCAGTTAATACAAATAGGGCCAACAAGGTTGAAGCATAAAATAGTTTTCTCATTAGGAATTATATTTTGTTATGTAGTACGTTCAAAAACTTAGTGCAATAATAGGAAAAAATAACGATAAATCTGCCACAAAATAGTTAAGGAATATTATTATTGTGTTAGATGAAAAAGATAATTCCGCATATTCAGGCCTTTTTTGAAGATAAAGCTTTTGGTGTGTCTGAGCGCCTTGGCGAAAAAATGGGGATCGCGTCTTCTAGTATTCGCCTTTTCTTTATCTATGCATCCTTTCTGACCTTCGGCTCACCGGTGATTATCTATCTTTCCCTGGCCTTTATTATGAACATAAGAAGGCATTTGAGAAGGAGAAGTTCAATCTGGTATTAGGTCACGATACCGCTTTTTATTCTTACCATAATATTGCCAAACCAAGGAGAAATCTGAAATTCCGATTATTGAATTATTCTTAGTTGAGTTGCTAATGCTCCTATCTTCTTTTTGCCCATTAAATGCAATGAAGGCTAATGCTTTTATTACAGCAAATGCGTTGCTTGCCTGGAATTGAACTAAAAAGAAGAGAATGCTTACCAAATCGAGTAAAAACCTTATAGTAAAAACAGTAAACCGATTGGACTGAGTATGTTTTAATATGGTAAGCCAGCTATTTCTAAAGTTTAGGTAAGTTTTACGAGGGGAGTTGTAACTAAGTGTTCCACCCCCAAGGTGATAGACCTTGCTGGCACCGGTGTATCGAATAGAATAGCCGCCTTCTTGAAGACGCCAGTTTAGCTCTATTTCTTCCATATGAGCAAAATACGATTCGTCGAAGCCGTTAACTTCACTAAAGGCCTTTTTGTCGATCATAAAGCATGCACCGCTGGCCCAAAAAACATCAATATCATCATCGTATTGACCTAAATCTTGTTCTAATGTGCCAAATATCCGCCCTCTACAAAACGGATAGCCGTATTTATCAATAAAACCACCTCCTGCACCAGCGTATTCAAAATAGTCTTTATTCGTATACGATAATATTTTGGGTTGAACAGCGGCAACATTACGTCCTTCAGTCATTATTGAGAGCAAAGGAACGATCCATCCAGGTGTAACTTCTACATCAGAATTTAGTAAAACTATATACTGTGCGTTGATTTGAGCGATGAGTCTATTATACCCCCCAGCATAACCATAGTTTTTTCCCAAGTCTACGACACGAACTTTGGGAAAGTCATTTTTTAAAATACTTATTGAATCATCCGTTGATCCATTATCGCCAATTACAATCTCGTGGCCATCGGAGTTGTTAATGACCGAAGGAAGAAACTCTTTTAAATGTTCCTTTCCATTATAATTTAGTATTGCTATGGCGACTTCGGCCATTACATCATGCCGCTTAAATCGAAACCAGGAATATTAGGAATCATACCCTCTGTGCTTTTCTTTAATTCTTCTTTGGCCAGTACATCAACGTCGGCAAGTGCTTTATTAACTGCAGCAATTACCAAATCTTTTAGCATATCCTGATCTTCGGGAGTAAATAATGATTGATCTATCGACAGATCAATGAGTTCTTTTTTGCCATTAACCGTTGCTGAAACCATGCCCGCACCAGATTCTGATGTGGTTTGGATATGCCCCAGATTTTCTTGCGCCTCTTTCATCTTTGCTTGAACCTCCTTTACCTTGCCAAGCATTTTCATCATGTCCATCATAGTATTTGCATTTAATCCTTCAAAATTAGTACGGTTCCGGTACGAATATGTTCCTTGTTGGTAAAATCTTTTACAGTTACCTTATATACATAAGTTCCTGCAGCAACTTTTTTGCCACTCACCATCCCATCCCAGGTGGTTTCTGTTGTGGAATAAATTAGACCTCCCCATCGGTTTAAGATGTCTAATTGGAGTGATTGGATATATTTGCCAGATACTTCAAGCAGATCATTCAAGTTATCTCCATTAGGGGTAAATGAAGATGGCACACTAACAATGGGAGGCCGCTCAACATATACAGTATTACTTATACTTTGCATAAGATTGCCATCTGCAGGAATAGCATATACCCGATAATTACTTATTTGGTCATTATCGGTAGGAATTGGATCTGAGTATGATGTGTTTAAGCCTACTGAGATACTATCGGTAACCAGCATGTTTAAATCATAAATTACAACGATATATTCAAAAACACCATTTTGCCAACCATTATAACTCGACCAATCAAGAGAAACCGTGCCATCGGAGTTTTCATTTGCGTTGATAATTAAAGGACAGAATGAAGGACTAATAGGAGAGGTGTTATTGCAGGTATTCGTAAATTCAATATTAATACACTCAACATCTACAATTGAGGCAACGAATTGGCTGTCAATGGTCTCCGCGATGAAATTGCCTGCTTCCGATCGCAATACAAATTTTGCAACACTCTCATTAGGTGGGACCTGCCAACTCCAAATCAAATTGCCCTCACTTGCATTAGTAGAAGCATTACTAACAGCACTGGGTGGGGTTGTGGATATAGCCGTTGCGCAGCTTTCTGATGATATGACTCTTGACCCATCGGTATTATAAGCAATGAGTTGGTAACAATAATTAATGTTACAAAGAACGGAAGAGTCATTATAGGTAAAAGGTTGGTTATTGAAACTAGCTAAAAGAACGCTATCTCGATAGAGCTCCAGATTCGAGTGGTTACTACTGAATAATGTAGACCAATTAATGGTGTTCAAATTATCATTCGCTTCTACTTGCAGGTTGATAGAACATAGTTCGGAAGAAAATGCGCTAAAGTTGCTGCAGGCATCGTCGCTAGAAATCCTGAAACAATAAACATTATTGCTTAACTGTAGCCCACGAAGGGTGTCTCTTGTGCTATTCTGGCTTAAGTCTTTAAATTTTTGAAAACTGCCGGTGTTATTTAAGCTGACTTCCAGGGTAGAAATTGTATTGGGAGCTAGAGCGTAATCAAGAATAAGATCATTCTCATTAAAGGTTTGAATATAGTTAAACTGGGCCGGCTGGACCTCATTTACGGGTGTAAAGCTTCTATTGGAAACCCCGCAGCTATTATTCGCGGTGGTATATCCACCTGTAACTGATACATTATAAGTTCCAGGAGCTACGTAATTATAGATCGGCGGGAAGGTATTTACCGGAACTTGTATAATAGTTCCGTCACCATAGTCAATATCGAAATAATCGTAAACGGATGTCGTAATTAAGAGTTGAACATCGTTGTTATTACACGAGCGCAGCTCAAATTCAGGTAGAACGGGATCAAGGATTTCAACAAAAATGCTGTCTACTTTCTCGCCTGTTGGTCCTTGAATATATTGATAAAGCCAATAATTACCTGTGGCGGTATAGGTGTGGGTGGAGCTGTTTGTTACTGTAGACGTACGCCCTTCAAACTGATATAAAATAACATCAGTGCCTGGGTTGATATTTGTGGCAGTGACAAACAGATTTCTGCAACCTCTTCGCTGATCGATACTAAAATCCCCCCGAACACTAATATAAGGCTGAGCTACACTGGTGTAGGCCGAGATAATTATTATATAGAGTAGTAAGTACCTTTGCAATTAGTTAAAAATCGTAATTTTTGAGGAAGAGAGTTGCATTCTCCATGTCGTTATGTAATACACGGTCGTATTCTATAAACGGAATCTCATTCCTAAAATTATCTATAAAACCAGTAATGACACTAGATGTTTGCAATGGCTTTCTTAGGTCTAATGCTTGTGCTGCGGTTAAGAGCTCAATAGCCAGGACAGAATAAACATTATTCACCACCTCATAGGTTTTTGCTGCTGCTGCGGCTCCCATACTTACGTGATCTTCTTGTCCATTCGACGAGACAATAGAATCTACCGACGCGGGGTGACAGAGTACCTTATTATAACTAACAATAGATGCGGCGGTGTATTGCGGTATCATCAAACCAGAATTCAAGCCCGGATTAGCAATTAAATAATTAGGAAGATCACGCTTGCCGGAAATTAGTTGAAAAGTTCTTCGCTCAGAAATATTACCGAGCTCGGCAATAGAAATTGCGAGATAGTCGCTGGTTAGCGCTAAGGGCTGGCCATGAAAATTACCAGCAGAAATAATTAAATCTTCATCCGGAAAAATATTGGGGTTATCAGTGACTCCGTTTATCTCCCTAAGAATGATTTCCTTTACAAACCCGATTGTATCGAGTGTTGCACCATGAACTTGAGGGATACATCGAAACGCATAAGGGTCCTGTACATGCTTCTTTGGCTGTTTTATGATTTCGCTATCCGAGAGATAGTTCAAGACTTCTTTTGCAACTTCCTTCTGTCCTTCTTGACGCCTTATTTCATGAACTTGCGGCAGAAAGGGTTCAAGCTTACCATCAAAAGCATCAATTGATGCCGCACCGATAAAATTCGATAAACGTAGGAGGTGTTCTGCATGCAAGATGTTCCAAACAGAAAATGCCGCCATAAATTGTGTGCCATTAAGCAGTGCAAGCCCTTCTTTAGCAGCCAGTTTAATCGGTTGCCATCCTTGCTTTTTCAATAATTCATTACCTGAAATGATATTGCCATCCAAACTGACCTCGCCTAAACCAAGTAGTGGCAAACTAAGGTGTGCTAATGGCGCCAAGTCGCCGGAGGCTCCCAGAGAACCAAATTTATACAGTATGGGAAAAGCACCTATATTGTACATATCGATTAAGCGCTCCACCGTAGCTACCTGAACTCCCGAATAACCAAAGCTCAATGACTTGATCTTAAGCAACAGGATTAGCTTAACAATTTCGAGTGGGATTTTATCTCCGGCACCACAAGCGTGTGACTTGATAATATTTTCCTGCAATGTATTTAGCTCAGCATTGGATATATGTTCCTTATATAACGATCCAAATCCTGTGTTAATCCCATATATAGGCTTTGAGGTCGAAGCGATTTGTTTATCAAGATAATCTCGGCATTCTTGAACACACTGCTTCGATTCGTCCGATAGTTTTAATCTTATATCTTCCTTTAAAAGCCTTTGAATATTAATAAGGTTAATGGAGCTGCTATTTATCTCAAATGTCTTCATTAACGCATGCTTAATTAAAGTTTGGTAAAATAAGGCAGAAGGCCTTGCGAAGGTACGCTAGTTTGCTCGCCAGAACTCATGTTTTTAATGGTTACTTTCTCGGCCTCTAACTCACTATTTCCGGCTATGATTACATAAGGAATACCGTTTCTATCTGCATAATTCATTTGCTTTTTCATTTTTGAAGATTCTGGATAGAGTTCAGTGCTAATGCCGGCATTTCGCAAAGTAGACAGGGTTTCCAATGCAAAATTACTGTTCTCCTGACCAAAATTAATAATAAGTGCTTTCGTAGCTTCAGTCGAGTCATTTGGGAATAGACCTCTAGCCTCTAGTACATCATAAATACGTTCAATACCCAGTGATATACCAACACCGGAGACGTCGGGCATACCAAATACGCCAGTTAGATTATCGTATCGTCCACCACCACTAATGCTACCAATGGAGCCGTCTTTCATACGAACCTCGAAGATTGTACCTGTATAATAGGAGAGACCCCGCGCTAAGGATGGATCGAACGTAACATTGCTCAAATCGCCTTGCATGCCTTTTACATAACGAATTACTTCATCGATCTCATTTACACCCTCTAATCCTACCTCGGTATTGGTAAGAATTGCAGAAAGACTTATAATTTTTTCTGCAGTAGTGCCTTCCATAGAAAGTATCGGACCTAGGTTTTCCAGAGCTTTATCACTAAAATCAATGGCTTTTAACTCTTCAAAGACTTTATCTAAACCAATTTTGTCTAGCTTATCGATTGCTACGCATAGCTGGGCCTCCTTTCCAGGTTGACCTAAATACTCACTGATACCTGTTAGGATCTTTCGACTATTAATCGCAATCTCAAAGCCTACTAAATTAAGTTGGGCAAATATCTCCGTGAGCATAAGGATTATTTCTGCCTCACAAAGCAACGAATCAGTGCCTATTACATCGGCATCACATTGCAGGAACTCCCGATACCTTCCTTTCTGAGGTCTATCTGCTCGCCAAACAGGCTGAACTTGATAGCGTCTGAATGGAAAGTTGATATCATTCCTGTTCATTACAACATAACGAGCAAAAGGAACTGTAAGGTCGTAGCGTAGACCTTTCTCGGCAATTTGAGGTAATAATGATTCTGAACTTACTTCAGAGAGGTTATTATCCACTTTACTTAAAAAATCTCCGGAATTGATAATCTTAAAGAGTAGTTGGTCGCCTTCATTGCCATATTTACCCATTAATACGGATAAGTTTTCTATGGCAGGAGTTTCGAGTGGTAGGAAACCATATTTCTTAAATACATCTTTTACGATGTCTAGAAGATAATTTCTCCTAGCCATCTGAATAGGGCCGAAATCTCTGGTTCCTTTTGGTTTTGTTGGTTTATCTGAGGCCAATTTTCTCTTAATTAATTTCAGTGCAAAAATAGAGAATATCATATTAAGCAAGATGATGCTTCGCTCAATTAGAATATATTCAGGAAACTTAGAAGAGTTTTTTTACGAAGGACAGGAATAGTTGATAATTATAAGCGTCGGCACGTTTAGGATCAAAAACCATTGATTACCAATTAGTAACTTTATTTGATTGAAGCAGAACTTAGGGTAGGAAAAGAAATAAAAATAGGAATACCGATTTTATAAAGAAGGTTTACTAAGAAAATAAATGCGTTTGCTTTCTTTATTTTAGTTTAATCCCATATTTTTGCACTTCGAAATTTTGAAATAGATAAATCATGGCAGTAACCAGATTAAAGCGTAAGGGACGAAAGAATAAATTAAAAGCTAAGGTTAGAGCTCAAAAATTAAAGATTGAGGGATTTAAGCCTGTAATTAAGCAGGTGGATATTGAGGAGATCAAAGAGGGTTTTAAAAAGGCTCCCAAAGCTTCTAAAGCGAAAGAACCTAAAGCTGAGCCCAAAGCAAAGGCAGAAGTAGTTGTAGAGGAAGTGAAAGAAGAAGCAAAACCGAAAACCAAAAAGCCTGCTGCAAAGAAAAAAGCACCTGCTAAAGAAAAAAAGGAAGCAGCTCCTAAGAAGAAAGCAGCTCCAAAAGCAAAAAAGGAAAAAGAATAGTATAACCTGATCGGAATAATTAAAAGAGGCGGGTTTGACCCGTCTTTTTTTTGCCTAAGAACCTATTTTGCCGCGTTTGCCAAGCTCAACAACACGCATATTGGTAGGTTTCCCATTGGCGATATCGAATTTAATAATCGTTCTAACTTTATGAAACCCATGGTGGCCGCAGGCTCCTGGGTTAATATAGAGCAGAGCGTTTTTAGGGTCATTCACAACCTTCAGGATGTGCGAATGGCCACATACTAATAGATTCGGCCTAAATTCTGCAATCATTTTTTTAACCTTTGGATTATAGCGAGGAGGGCTCCCTGCGATATGTACGAGGAGGACTCTGATACCTGAAACTGTAAAAAAGAGATGTTCGTGCGATGCTATTCTTACATCTTTACCATCAATATTGCCGGATACTACTCTTAGATTTCCTGTAAGGGCATTTAATTCATCAATTATCTTTAATGAGCCGACATCCCCGGCATGCCAGATTTCATCCGAATCATGTAATTGTCTAATGAGTTGATCGTCTGTATAAGAATGTGTATCAGATATGATAGAAATCGTCAAAATTCGTAGAGTTATTAGTCCGGTAAACACCAATATATACCATTTATAAGTTATTTAGCTCAAAAGACGATGTTTTTGAACCTTTCAATGACCTTTGCGTTGTGAATTATGGAACCCTAACCTTGGATTGATCGCTATGCCCTACTGGTTTAGAACAGGAATCTTCTTAATGTTGGTTATTATAGTTAGCCAACAAGGATTTTCTCAGGATTCATTACGGATAATGAAAGCTGTACGGATCAATGAGAAGATTAAAATAGATGGCAATCTAGATGATAACGCCTGGAAGAGTGCGATGGGATTCTCTGGCAACTTTTATCAACTACAGCCCGATAATGGTGCCGATGCTAGCTATCGTTCAGATATTTACTTCGCATACGATAATAAATCACTCTATATTGGTGCATTGCTGCATGATCCAGACCCCCAATCAATTCCACAAGAACTTGGAGATCGTGATGATTTTGAAATAAATGTAGACGCATTTGGGATTATCATCGATACCTATAATCAAGGCCAAAGTGGCTTTGCTTATATCGTAACGGCGGCGGGCGTACAAGCCGATGCTAGTATGACGTCTAGAAATTTCGATGAAGATTGGGATGCTGTTTGGAACAGTGAGGTTCGAATAACGGATGAGGGATGGGTTGTGGAGGTAGAAATTCCCTATGCAGCAATCCGGTTTCCTAAAAAGGAAAACCCCGTATGGGGAATCAATTTCCGTAGAAATAGCAAAAGGCTTAACGAAGAGTCAGCTTGGAATTTTATTGATTTGCAAGTTGAAGGAGAGCTCAATCAATCAGGTCAACTTCAAGGACTAAAGGGGATAAAGCCACCATTGCGCCTTTCATTTTTGCCCTATTTTTCTGTAGGAGGTGAGTACGATACTGAATCAAGTTCGTTTTCCAGGAGTTTAGCGGGAGGTATGGATATGAAACTGGGTGTAAGTGAGAGTTTTACCTTAGATATGAGCCTTATTCCTGATTTTAGCCAAGTGCAATCCGATAATGTGGTTTTAAACTTATCTCCTTTTGAGGTTCGCTTTAATGAAAACCGGCCATTCTTTACAGAGGGCACGGAGTTATTTAATAAAGGCCGAATTTTTTACTCGCGTAGAATTGGGCAAAATCGTGGTGATGTGCCTGATGAAGAACTGGCAGATAACGAAGAGATCGTAGAATTTCCAGCGACAACACAGTTAATCAATGCTACAAAACTATCGGGGAGGACAAAGTCGAACACTGGTATAGGTGTCTTTAATGCGGTAACCGGCAATACCTATGCCACAATAGAAATGGATACTGCAATGCTAAGTGAATCAGGCGATACCTTAGCGCGGCCACGCCGAAAATATCTCATAGAACCCATTACGAATTTTAACGTTTTTGTGGTTGACCAAAGCTTAAAGAATAATTCTTATATAGGACTTATAAACACGAATGTTATTCGCCAGGGCGATTTTAGAGATGCCAATGTGACACTAGGCGATTTTCGTTTTAGAGATAGAACGAATACCTATAGTATCAGCGGTAGTGCTGGACTAAGTCAGATCTTTACAGTAGAAGATGATGAACGAATTAATACACAAGGCTTCAGGTCGAGACTGTTTTTATCAAAAGTGTCAGGGAAGATTCAGTTTAATACGGGAGTTCAGGTTGAAAGTGATACTTGGGATATTAATGACTTAGGCTTTATGCGTCGAAATAATCGAGTAGATTATAGTGGTAGGATAGGGTATAATATCTTTAAGCCATTTTCAGTTTTTAATAGATTTGAAGCAAATCTACGGGTTAATTATGAGCAGCTTTATAAACCTAATACCTATGTCCAAGCTCAATTCAGGGGCAATGTTCAAGCTCAATTCAGGAACTTTTATAATGCAGATATAAACTTTACGATGCGACCGTTTGACAATTATAACTATTTCGAACCACGAGAGGCAGGTTATTTCTTTAAGACGGGCATGAATTATAATATGTTTGGATCCGTGAGATCGGATAGACGAAAGAAATTTAGTTCACGACTCTTTGCAGGCTTTTGGCACCGACCGGAAGATGGAGCGACAGAGTATTTTGGAGGGATAGGACCAGAATATCGAGTTAACAACCGATTAAATATAGAATATGATCTTAATTTAAATATAGGCAGGGATACGAAAGGTTATGTAACCAGACTGTATGACGATAATGATGACCTTACTGATGTGATCTTTGGTCTCCGTAATCAAAATACGATAACCAATACAATGGGTTTTAAGTATACCTTCACGAACAAAATGGGACTTAACTTTAGGCTACGGCATTACTGGAGTTGGGTGGAACACCCCGATTTTTATAGTTTAGACAAAGAGTCGGGACTCCTAAATGAAAGTAATTATACCGGTTTAGACGAAGACGGCTTACCGAAGCATAACACCACCTTTAATGCCTTTAATATTGATATGGTTTATTCCTGGCAGGTGGCACCAGGAAGCTTTTTTACAGCCGTTTATAAGAACCAGATTTATTCTGGATCCGATTTTGCAGAGAAAAATTTTGGTGAGAATTTATCCAATACATTGAGTGGACCCGGGACGAATTCTTTGGTGCTAAAGCTAGTCTACTTCGTGGATATAGCCTACTTTAAAAAGAAAGATGCTTAGAGCACTGTAGACTCACGATTCGCTTTCTTGGTAGCCTTGCGTTCAGCGTCTTTTTCTTTCTTGCTTTCATTTTGAATTCGTTTGATATCCTTCCTTACATTTCTGGCTCCAATACTACTAACAACACCACTCATAGCCGTTTTTGCTACATAATCAATCACAATTCTCTGCGGATCCCGTTCGAAATACATCGCACCACTTCTAGGGAAAAACTTAAAGCTTGGGTTATTCTTTTTCACGACAAAAGCATTAGCGAAAAAGGTTTTTATTACTTTTCCCATACCAGTGGTCTTTAAATTCTTCTTGGTAATTGTAGATACTTTAAGATTATTATACTCAAAGGTCATGCCACCCATAGCGTAATGTTCGTCACCTTCTGCCGCTAATTCAATTTCCTTAATATTACCGCTCTCGATAGAAACATAAGCAGTAGCCTCAAGTAAACTGTTGAATTCACGGGCGCTCATTGCCGTAAGGTGACCATCGAAAATGAAACGCTGGTCGGGATCGCCAAGATCAAAATTGAAATTAGCCGTAAGCACACCTTTACCCATAATCTTTGTGGATGCCTTGATCCTCAGGCTTGGGTCTTCGAAAATAAGCGTATCTATATTCGTTAAATTCGTTGTAGTAGCGTTTATTTCATGAAAGTTAAGTGAGCCTTCAGGCAGTGTGGAGGATAACCTTGAAGTAAAGTTTACATGAAAATCATTGACACCGATCGTATCCACATGGATTGGAATCGGGATGTTTCTTATACTGGTTTGAAGCATGGGCCTGCGTTGGTTTACAGGAATAGGCAACTCCTTGTCTTTAAATATATCTAGGATACCACCATTAGTATTGAGTGAGCGGATATGAATTATTTTGTCGTTAATTAGTTTATGGATGTCGAGGCTGTTGATGCTAAGGTTTACATCCTGGAGCTTATGCCAGCCTACTTGGTGTCCCACCTTATTCGCATAATCATACTTATCAACCAATGGTGTGAAACTGATTCCATCTAAATCAATTACATCGCGATCGGTAGAAAAAGAAAGCTTCTTAAATCCAACTTTATTCAAACTATCGGGGAAGGTAAATTCATAATCATAGACATCTAAGGTGACATCTTCAAAGTGATTGTAAACGTTAAATTGATTAATTGAATCAAGTAGTAACCCATTTACCGCAACCGAGAATTTAAGTGACTTAAGCTCCGGTTTGGGTATATTATTAACCGAAACTTCAAATCTTGAGTTATCCAAACCAATATAATGAATGCGCCCATTCGTTGGGTCGGCTTTGCTAATTACTCTATACTGAAATACCGAATCCTCAGTGACAGGGACGTCTCCGTCATCCACTTCTGGTTCTTTAGTTAGGTTAAGTTTGCCGAGTAACTTCCTGAAATTTATGTTCTTTGATGAATCGAGTTCGACAGGGTTTTGCAATATTTCTTTAATGGGCACGCGATATGAACTATCATAGTTGAGATTCGACCAACGGTCAAAAATATTTCTAAAGTCATTATTTACTCTTTGCTTAGCGCCATCCAGCGTTACGTTGTTCTCAGTACTATCAATTCTATTCAACTTTATTGTGCTGTTAGCGATTAATAAGGTATCGAGGGAGTAATTCTTTTTTAAGAGGTTTTCTAGACGAAATCCTGATAAAAGGACACCAGGCGATGAGAATGATATTTCACTCGTTGGGTTCGCAATCCTTCCTTCAATATTGCCTGTGAAAAGTGTATTCTTTATTAGATCTACGGAAATTCCACTCACCTCAATGGTGTCTTTTATACCAGCAGTTTTTATACTAGACGCGTTAATGTTCCAGTTTTGGGGTGCTAAACAACACTGTCTACCGAAGCAGAATCTAAATAGTAATCTCGGATTATGAGGTTCAAATTATTGATACTAGTCTTTCGCTGTTTCTGATTAAATATAATATCGCCTCCCAAGTAGGTTACACTATCAATATCAATAGAAGAAAAACGTTGTAAGAGCATTCGTTTAACCTGATTAACATTGGTTTCCAGCTGTGATGTGCTTGAATCAACACCATTAATCTCTATTTTGTGGTTATGATTATCAAGAAGTAAATATTCGAACTTGAGCTTGCTGTCAGATAACAGCTTTTTGTGATCTAAACCTTTCAGCTCCAATTTTTCTAAATCACCATTCACACCTACGGCATTATTATACTTAATGCCTGAGTAGCTAATGATAGCGTCTCGCTCAGAGAATTCCCCCTTACTTCCTGAAATAATTAGCTTGTCCGTATCTATTTCAAAGCTCTTATGTGCCAGCTTAAGGTCTTTAAATTCTATTGGGATAGCATTGATGGTATCTTTTAAGTCATAATGCAAGCTGTCTACAAATGCCGAAACATCATTAAAAACAAGATTGGCGGTGGAGTCGAAATAGTTAATTCTACCATTATTGAAATAGAATCTGTTCAACGTAAGTTCGTCATAAGCTCCACTTCGCTTAGTTCGTTGATTTTTATTATCAATATGAATATCCAACTGAAAGGATTGTGCTGATAATTCCTCCAGCTCAATCTTTCGCGTATTTGACATAAAACCTCGATCGTAGGCAATGAGACTCAATCCACTGCTTTTAAGTCTAAACTGATTACCAGCCGAGAATGTTGAATCGGGATGAAGCTCGATATCGCTTACATCGAATCTACGTAGATCATTGGTACGAAGGTTTGTGAATTCAATAATATGATCGATGTCTTTAAGCTCACTATACCCATCCATTACCTGAATCACAAGATTATCGAAAGTAGGGGCGTGTTTTATGTTGTTTTCTGGGTAGAGGTTGGTAATATCAACGTTTATGCCATGTGCTTCAGTTCTATTATTTCTGCCATTCTTGCGGAGATTATACTTAACAGACCCATTGGAAACATAACCTTTTCGGATTAAATAGTCTAGCGGATCATTCGTAGAGAGAACAGGGGTAATGTAAGGATATTCTGTTATGCTCAAACTAGGAGAAACGATGTATAATGAATCCACAAGAACTTGCTGGTTGTCAATGAGTTCATCAAAATTGACTCCGTCGAATAGCAACTGTCTTATCGTTCCATATGCAATTCGATTTGCTCCTCGCTCTTTGTAAAGGCTGTATTTTCGTCGCTCTTCTATAGGGTTTATGACAATATTTTTCACGATAATATTCGATGATTCAGAACTAATGTCGATGCTTCGAATAGAAGCTTCATGGATACTATCAGGTAGTTCGAGACTTGAATTAAGTGCATGAAACTCGAAATCATCAACTCCAGAAACAATGTCTTGTATCGTTTCTGCGGTAGAATCAATAGTAATGTCCTGTAATCGGAAATTGAAGTTTTCCAGAGTCATTCTTCGTTTCAATTGAAGGTCTATCGAAGAGTTAATGATCTCAAAATTTCGTACGTTGTATGCTTTAAAGGGCAGTTTTGTTAGATTAATTCTATTGCTAGCTTCAAGCGTGGACAGTTTATTCTTTATTATAGTTAGGTCAGCAGCATCCAGGGCGAAATTGCCGATGTCCAGAATAAACTCGTCGTATGCCTTTCGGAAATCTATAGATGTTAAGGCGATTTGATTAAGCTCAAGTAATCCGGAAGTGTTTGAGTCGCCTGTTACGATTGGTTTAAGCTTAAGTGTATCTAGCTGAATAACAGAATCTTCTGAGGATATCCAAAGACGTTTAAATCCCAGTCTGTGATTAAATTGAGTGAACTCTATTTCCTGATCAAGGACTTCCAGCTCTACTTTATCAACGTAAATACCTTGAAAGAGTCTCTTGTTGCTAATTTCACTGAGTTCAAAACCGCGTAGTAGGGAAGAGAAATTACCTACTTTGAAACCAACCACGTCTTCACGAGAGGCATTTTGAAGGTTCACACTCAGGGAACCGTTTAGGACACGTATGCTATCAACTTCGATTTCATTAAGATAGGCGCGTATTTTCTCGGTAGTTTGTTGTTTGTTTTCTTCATTTTCTTCCTCCGATAAACTTTCTGAGCGAATTAGATCGAAATTGGGTTCCTTCAGGCCAATAAAGGCTACGCGTAATTTATCATTAATGATTAAATCCCATAAGCTCTCGAGTTTTAGTACAGCCAATGGAGTGGATACATCAACCAAATTACTATATCTTTCGAGGTATTCTTCTTCCTGAATAACGGTAGTATCAAGATGTAATTCAAGATTCTGGATTCGAAGTTCTTTTGTAAAAATATCGAATCGCACAAAATCATACTTGAGTGTGTAATTGCCCTCGGTGCTCGACTTTAAACTGCTGATGAGCCATCCTCCAACTACATTGGCGGTGTATTGGCGAAGTGTTCCTTGAAATATTATGATAAGCACACCTAAAATCAGGCCAATATAAGGCATAGGTCTCTTTAATGGATTAAAGAGGAATTGCCGTTTTTTGGGAGGAGAAATATTAGGTTGGGCCATAAAAAAGTGCCTTATAATTGAAAATTAGGCAATGTAGTAGTCTAAAAGAAGTAGATAAAAACTAATGTTTCGCTCACAGGATATCATCTAGTTGTATGGCAAAAATTGGTCTGTTGCTTTTTAAGCATTTGACGTAATTACAGGAAATAATGTAGCGAGAAAAAAAAATTACCGAGTCTACCAAGTTGAATTTATCGAGATTGATAATTCCTGATATTGGCGAATGGTGTATAAATATCCTAAAATATATAATAAAATATATTCTGATTACCCTGAAATAACCTTGTTTTGCATGCTCAGAAAGTTTAAATGTTCATCAAAGTGTTTTTTATCTACATCTGACTTATTTTTGGCCTTATGTCATTAACACCATCAAAAATGGTTTCCTTGGGTACAAAGGCACCCGACTTTAGATTACCCGATGTAATTTCCGGATCGGTACTATCCTTGAACGATATACTTGGAGAAAACGGTTTGTTGGTTATGTTCATTTGTAACCATTGTCCTTACGTTAAGCATATTAAAAAGGAGCTCGTTGATCTTTGCAATGAGTACTTATCCAAAGGAATAGGCGTTGCTGCGATCAGTTCTAATGATATTGAAGATTATCCCGAAGACTCACCTGAGGCCATGCTGGAAGAAGCTAAATCTTGGCAATACCATTTTCCTTATTTGTATGATGAAACACAGGAGGTCGCAAAGTCGTATGAAGCGGCATGCACCCCAGATTTTTATTTGTTTAATAATAATGAAGAATTAGTATACCGAGGCCAGCTCGATGATTCACGACCTGGCAATGCGATTCCCGTATCGGGTGAAGACTTGAAAAGAGCAATGGACGACCTGATCGCTGGGAATCCTATTAGTGAAAATCAAATTCCCAGTGTGGGATGTAATATTAAATGGAAAATGTAATTTAGTTAATATGAAAAAAAATATATTATTAATAATCGTTCTTGTATTGGCCATTGGGGTGCAACCGGCGCTGGCACAGTTTGAAATTAATGTTTATGGGGGGTACGTGCCAAAATCCAAAACTATGTATTCCTATAATGGATATCGTTTGCAAATTGCCGATGGAGGAAACTTTGGAGTTGGATTAGGATATAAAACACCTTTTGGAATTGTAGGAGAGTTGTCTTACATGCGGTTTTCTTCAACCCTCTCGCAAGATGGAGGTGTGGTTGAGGTAGTTGAAGCACAACCGATTAATGTTGAATATTATCAACTCGGAGCAATGAAGCCGTTTATGGAGGGAGATACCTTTATCCCTTATGGATTATTTAGTCTTGGAGCTTCAAGATTTAACCCGACTGAGCAAAATGAAGATGCCTGGCGATTTGCCGTAAGTCTAGGCGTTGGAGTGAAATATTTCTTTTCAGACGTCGTTGGCGTTAAATTTCAAGCACGCATGCTCATGCCTCTTTACTTTGGTGGAGTAGGTTTTGGCTGTGGAGTAGGCACTGGAGGTGCTGGTTGCGGCGGTGGAACGTATTTTGGTTCTGAAATAATTCAAGGAGATTTTACAGGTGGAGTAGTTCTCCGGTTAGGAGAATAATTTCGCTCTAGATACGAGATTGGTACGTGTATAAATCATAATATCTTCCTTCCTTTTCGAGAAGTTCCTGATGGGTTCCTCGTTCAGCAATTTCACCATTTTCAATGACCAGGATTTGGTCGGCTTGTCGGATAGTGCTTAATCTATGCGCAATAACTAATGTAGTTCGGCCTTTGAGCAAATAGTTTAGACTCTCCTGAATAAATAATTCAGACTCCGTATCTAAGCTAGATGTCGCTTCGTCAAGGATCAGAATCTTTGGATTTACCAGAACTGCACGCGCTATTGCCAGCCTTTGCCTTTGCCCTCCAGATAACTTCACACCCCTTTCACCAATTAATGTGTTCAATTGTTCTGGAAAGCGATCTGTAAATTCATCGACGTGGGCATGTTTTACAGCTTCCATCAATTCCGCTTCTGAAGCGTTTGGTCGTGAGAATAAAATATTCTCTCTAATCGTGCCCTCGAACAGAAAGTCGTCTTGTAATACTACACCAAGATTTCTGCGAAAAGAGCTTAATGATAAGTCGTTGAGATCATGCTCATCAACCCAAATTTTACCCGCTTTAGGTTTAATATAAGATGAAGTTAGGCCAGCAATTGTGCTTTTCCCGGATCCAGAAGTGCCCACAAGAGCAGTCATGGTTCCCGGCGCCATTTCGAAATTTATATGCTTGAGTACTGGCACATTTTCATCATATGCGAAGCTTACATCATCGAACTTAATATGGCCCGAAACATTATTTAAATCCTTCTTAGTGCTATCCTCCGTTTCTTCTGTAGGCGTGTGTAGAATTTCCTCCATTCTATCTAGACCGGCAAACGCCTCTGTAATTTGAGATCCAATATTGCCCATTTGAACAATAGGAGCCACAAGAAAGCCAAGGTATAAGGTAAAGGCAAAGAAATCACCCACAGTCATTTGCCCTAACGCAATTTGATTTGCCCCAACACCCATAATCGTAATACTGGCTATTCCTAATAAAAATGCAGAACTACTGGTAACAAGGCTGGTTGAAGTAAGTGTTTTCTTTACATTATTGAATAATTTATTAACGCCCTTTTTAAAAACGTCAATCTCAAAATCTTCAGCATTAAAGCCTTTAATTACTCTAATTCCTCCTAGTGATTCAGTGAGGCGACCTGTAACCTGTGCGTTAAGTTCTCCTCTTTTTCTAAAAATTGGCCGGATATATCCAAATGCCTTCATGGCAATAACTCCGAATACAAGCATGGGCAAGAGCACATAGATTGTTAATGCCACATTTATTTGAAGTAGTAGCACCAGTGAGATAATAGAAGTAAGAATGCCACCAAAGAGTTGCACCAGGCCTGTTCCTACCAAATTCCGAACACCTTCAACATCCGTCATTATTCTAGAAACAAGTTCTCCCGTTTTATGATTATCGAAATAGTTTACGGGGAGTTTAATGATGTGCTTTTGAAGTTTGATACGCAGCTTGGCAATTAAGTTTTGTGCTTCAACACTTAATAACCTTGTAAGGGCAAAGGAACTTGATGACTGGATTAGTACAGCTCCACCCACAACAGCCAGCAGCAAACTGAGCTTATCGTATTCACCAGCGTTAATTACATTATCGATTAAGAATTTACTGGCGCCGGGTATTACTAAACCCGCCAGTCTGTTAATTATTATTATTCCTAACCCCAGGAGCAAAAGCCATTTTCGCGGAAGAATAATGTTTTTAAAAACGTATCGAATATTTCCTAACTTCTCTCTTTCTGATTTTTCTGGCTGTGGCATGCTTTTATTTTGTTAAGCAGACGAACTTAAGAAACATATATTGTAAATCAATATTAAAATCCCTGACATAGCCCTTATCTTTGAAAATATGTGTTCGAGAATCTTTTTATGGTTAATTATATTAGGTGCTTTTTCCTGTAATACGTCACCGTATTCTAAATTTAAAACACATAGCCCCGAAGAGGATAACTTAACAACCTCGAGAAAGATAGCCATCTATGAGGAAAGCGGTACCGTTTCCAGTGCTACTAGTTATGCTGCTCTTGCCAGACTTTATGAGAACCAACATGCATGGTCAAAGGCTATGGGTCAGATTAAATTGGCGATTAAGGAGGATCCGATGAACTCGTACTATCATTCTCTTAGAGCGAATTACGCCTTCGAGTTAAATGATATTTCTACAGCCTATAGGGAAGCATTAACGGCCTATCAACTTGGTAGCCAGTCCTTGCAACAATCATTGATTCTCGCAAAAATGGCGGTCGCATTATCGGAGTTTAGTATTGTTAATAATATTATTGATTCATTGGCAGTCGTTTACCCTAACGATCCGGAAGTGTTGTATATGGCCGCAAGAAAATACGATAAAACGGGTAATAATGCCTTAGCGGCTTCATACTACAACAAAGTGTTAACGTTAGACTCATCGTACGAGGATAATATCCTATCTTATAGTGATTTCTTATACAGACAAAAACGTTATAGCGAGGCCAAGGAGGTTTTGGGAAGGGTGGCTGAGCCTGATCGATCTCTTGGAATAATCACGTTAAATGCTGATATCTATTATCATCTTAATGAACTTGATTCTGCTCTCGTGCTCTATAAGCAGAAAGTTAGACGTATCGCTGATACGAGTACATATAATATAATTATTGATATTTATAATGTCCGGAACAATACAGACAGCCTTATTCAGATATACAAAGAGGCAACTGATGATTTTCCTGACATCGCTAAATACAAGATACTCGCAGCGAGAGCACTGGATAAACGATATCGTTACGATGAAGCACTAATCTATTATAAAGAAGTATTCGAAATGGACACTACAGACACATTGATTGCGGACGAGTTGTCGTATCTACAAAGAAAAATAGCATATTTGCAGCGTAAAAAAAGTGCTGAGCGCATGTTGTCTGATAGCCTTAAAAATCAGTTAACAGATTCAGTGAAAAACGAATTAAATAATAATGAGTAATATCAATATTACACTACCCGATGGTACTGTAAAAGAAATGCCTGCCAAGTCTACTAGTTATGATGTAGCCATGAGCATAAGTGAAGGCCTTGCTAGAAACGTGATTTCTGCGAAGGTAAATGGGGAGGTTTGGGATTTAAATCGAGAAATAGAGGATGATGCCGCAATAGAGCTATTAACGTGGCGTGATGAAGAAGGCAAGGCAACTTTTTGGCATTCTTCTGCGCATCTAATGGCAGAAGCCCTCGAACAGCTGTATCCTGGCATTAAATTCGGCATTGGACCGGCAATTGAACAAGGGTTTTATTATGATATTGATTTTGGTGATCGAGATTTTGATGGAGCAGAGCTTGAGAAGGTCGAAAAGAAAATGCTGGAATTGGCCCAACGAAAAGATCAATATACGCGCAAAGATGTGAGCAAGGCCGAAGCCTTAGACTATTTTTCTAAAAAAGGTGATGAGTACAAGATTGAGCTAATTAATGACCTAGAAGACGGCACGATTACGTTCTACGAAGTTGGTGAGTTTACAGACCTTTGTAGAGGCCCTCATATTCCGAATACGGGTATTATTAAAGCAATTAAGCTTTTAAATGTCGCAGGAGCTTATTGGCGAGGTGATGAAAAAAATAAGATGCTTACTCGTATTTATGGTATCACATTCCCAAAGCAAAAGGAGCTAAAGGAATATTTAGAAATGCTGGAGGAAGCCAAAAAGCGCGACCATCGTAAACTTGGTAAAGAGCTAGAATTGTTTGCGTTCTCTGAGAAGGTAGGCATGGGTCTACCGCTGTGGTTACCAAAAGGAACACTTTTACGTGAAAGATTGGAGAATTTCATGCGCAAAGCGCAGGTGAAGGCAGGCTATGAGCCCGTAATGACACCGCATATAGGAAGCAAGGAGCTTTATATTACTTCTGGACACTATGAGAAATATGGTGCGGATTCATTTCAGCCAATTAGAACCCCACATGAAGGTGAAGAATACCTTCTAAAACCAATGAATTGTCCACATCATTGTGAGATCTATAAAACAAAGCCTCGTTCTTATAAGGACTTACCGATTCGATATGCGGAATTTGGAACCGTATATCGTTATGAGCAGCACGGTGAACTACATGGATTAACCAGAGTTCGTGGGTTTACACAGGATGATGCCCACATCTTCTGCCGACCGGATCAGGTTAAGGAAGAGTTTAAAAAGGTTATAGACCTGGTGCTATATGTTTTTAAAGCCCTTGGCTTCGATGATTTTATTGCTCAGGTATCTTTGCGAGATCCTGATAATCAGGAGAAGTATATTGGTAGCCCAGAACTTTGGGATCGAGCGGAGCTTGATATCCAGGAAGCAGCCGATGAAAGAGGGTTGGATACCGTTACCGAGGTTGGAGAAGCGGCATTTTATGGACCTAAGTTAGATTTTATGGTGAAAGACGCCATTGGTCGAAAATGGCAATTGGGTACAATTCAGGTAGATTATACATTGCCTGAGCGATTTGAGCTAGAGTATGTAGGCGCAGACAATGCCAAACATAGACCAGTGATGATTCACAGAGCACCATTTGGCTCGATGGAACGATTTGTAGCGGTGCTTACCGAGCATTGCGCCGGGAAGTTTCCGGTATGGCTTACACCTGATCAAATTGCTGTCTTATCAATATCCGAAAAGTATGAAGATTATGCGCAAGAGGTTTTTGATAAGTTAGGCGCCCTTGATATTAGAGGCCTTCTCGACAATCGTGCTGAGAAGATAGGACGAAAGATTCGTGACGCTGAAGTAAAGAAAATTCCTTTCATGCTTATCGTGGGAGAGAACGAACAAGAGCAAAAATTAGTATCGGTTAGAAGACACGGAATAGGAGATATTGGTACGATGCCACTGGACGATTTCGTGGTTTTATTCAATAATGAAGTAAACTCCGCAGTAATTGACCTTTAATTCATTGATTTCTTGCACATTTTTGTAAGAAATATTCGATATTTGCAACTTATTTTGAACACTTAAACAAAGGAGGGAACAATTAGTAAACAAAAATTCAGGGGCAGAGGACAACGATATGTCCGAGCTGAGGAACCTTATAAAGTAAATAGTAAGATTACCGCATCTCATGTTCGAGTAGTTGGTGAGAACATTAAAATTGGTATTTACCCAATTCATCAGGCGCTTGAAATGGCAGAAGGTGAGGGACTAGACTTGGTTGAGATATCACCCAAAGCCGATCCACCTGTTTGTAAGATAATTGATTACTCTAAGTTTAAGTACGAACAGAAGAAGAAACAAAAAGAAATTAAGGCGAAAGCGCAGAAGACCGTAATTAAGGAAATCCGTTTTGGCCCCAATACCGATGATCATGATTTTAACTTTAAGTTAAAGCATGCCATCAAGTTTTTGAAAGAAGGAGCGAAGTTAAAAGCATACGTGCACTTTGTTGGGCGAACAATTGTATTTAAGGAGCGAGGAGAAATCCTCTTACTTAAGTTTGCTCAAGCGCTAGAAGAGTATGGGAAAGTAGAGCAATTGCCGAAACTTGAACGTAAACGAATGTATGTGATATTGGCTCCTAAAGGTAAAAAGTAGAATATAGTTGTTAAATAAATAGAAATGCCAAAAGTTAAAACTAAATCAGGTGCTAAGAAAAGGTTTAAGCTTACTGGGACTGGTAAAATAAAAAGAAAGCATGCTTTCAAAAGCCATATCCTTACTAAGAAAGAAACCAAGCAAAAGCGCAATCTTACTCAAACTGGACTTGTTCACAAGTCGGATGAGAAGAATATCAAAAGAATGCTTAACATATAAGTTGTTAAGTAGGTTTAATGTTTCACCAGGTTATTGGTAATAAGAATCAACGAAATAATTGATCACCTCTAACCAAAAAATTATAATAATATGCCAAGAAGTGTAAATAGTGTAGCATCCCGTGCCAGAAGGAAACGGGTAATGAAATCGGCCAAAGGATACTGGGGTCGTAGGAGTAATGTTTGGACAGTAGCTAAAAATGCTGTTGAGAAAGGCTTAGTTTATGCCTATAGAGATCGAAAAGTTAAGAAAAGAGATTTTCGTAAACTTTGGATACAAAGAATTAACGCTGGTGCAAGAGCCGAAGGAATGAGTTATTCTCAGTTCATGGGTAAAATCAAAAAAGCTAATATTGACTTAAACAGAAAAGTATTGGCAGATTTAGCAATGAATCATCCAGAAGCTTTTAAAGCTATTATCAAAAAACTCAAATAATATTTTAAATAATCAACTATATTCGTAACCCTGACTTATGTAAGTCAGGGTTTTTTGTTTGGCTGCAAATTTATTATGATACTAATTGGTTAATCTAAATGAGATACTTACTAATCTCAATTTTTTTATTTCATTCAATAATTGCGGCACAAGCACAGCCAGATTTACCCGATTTAGATAAGTACACCATAGAGGTGTGGTCTACGGACGAGGGACTGCCTTCAAATAATCTCATAGGTCTAAAACAATCCAAAGAAGGGTATTTATGGATCACCTCTTATAATGGGCTGATTCGTTTTGATGGCAATACATTTGATATTTTCAATTCGAATGGAATACCTGAACTCAAATCAAATGGCTTTAGTGTAATCAGTACCGATACAAAAGGGACGATGTATTTCGGTACCCTAACTAGTGGTTTGCTGCTGTATGACGGGGCGGCTTTTGAAGTGGATCATATCGACAATAATTTTTCTGCCTCAATCACGACAATTCATATTGACAACGCCAATAGAGTTTGGATTGGCGTCAAAAATAGAGGTGTGTATTACAAAGACACTGAGAATGAAGCCTACCAATATGCAGATAATAGTTTATTGAAGAACACTACAGTAGAGTGTATTTTACAGGTTAGTGAGAATGAGCTATTATTTAGTACCGATAATAATGGCATCATTCGGTATCACCATGGTGAATTTACGAAAACAGGAGGGGCTGTTTTCGAAGATATTAGTATTACGGCACTTCTAGAAATTGATAATGTTCAGTACGCAGGTACAAGTAATGGCGTATTTCGACATGAATCAAAAGAATGGTCTATCATACCTGGTACGGAAGGTTATTATGTAAATAGCCTTAAAAAGGATGAAAATGGCAATTTATGGGTTGCCACGGAAACAGGAATCGTTCGTCTTGAAAATGACGGTAAAATTCAATTTCTGAAAGAGGAAGATGGCCTTCCTTCACGCCAAATAAGCGGTTTGGAGTTTGATAAAGAAGGTAATATTTGGCTTACCTCTAAGCGCGGAGGCCTGGTTCAATTAAAGAACTCCAACTTTTTGAATGTGTCGCTTAAAGACGGATTAAGTAATCAGTATGTAAATATTATTTGTGAATTGAGCGACGGATCAATTGCGATAGGTAATGATAATGGCGGCATCGATATACTAAAAGACAATAAGGTTTTTCCACTTAAGTTAAATGCGGACTTATCGAGCGTAAGTATTAAAGATATAATACAGGATTCTAATGGCGTTATTTGGGTAGCTACATATAAAGGCTTATTGCGCATAGAAGATGGCAAAGAGCAATTATTAACTAAGTCTGATGGATTACTCTCAAATAATATACGCAGTCTTTTCGAGGACGAGACAGGTAACGTATGGGTAGGTGCTAAGGATGGAGGGGTTCTTCGCTTTGGCGTCGATGGAACCCGAAAAGTCATTAGTACAGAAACAGGATTGTCGGACAATTATGTGTTTTGTTTTGAACAATTACCTAATGGCAACATTCTCGCGGGTACGTATCATGGCGGAGTAAATATATTAAAGCCCGATGGTAGTATAGAGGTTATTAATGTGGGTTCTGACCAATCATCGCCATTGATTTTTAATATCGAAGTGATTGATAATGAGTCCTTTTGGATGGCAACTGATGTAGGCCTCTATAAATACCAGGACGGAGCGTTTAAACATCTGGACAATAGTAATGGCTTGCTTGTTTCGACTATTTTCGATGTGTATTCGGACAGCTTTGGATATCTCTGGGCTACCTCAAATATGGGAATTGTTCGATTAGAGGAAACCCAGGTGAATGAGTTCTTAGAGGGAGGGCAAAATCTAATAACTGCACGAATTTATGATGAAAAAGATGGGATGCTTTCTGGTGAGTGCACCGGTGCTACGCGTATGTTGATCACCGAAAATGGAGAACTATGGGTGCCTACCTCCAAAGGAATTTCCATTATTGACCCGGCCAATATTAAAATTAATAAATTCATTCCACCGGTATATGTTAAGTCGATTTCGATCGACGATAATGAACAAGCGATTAGTGAGGGGAAAGTAGTTCTTGAGCCTGGTAGCCAGCGCCTCAGCATAGATTTTACAGCCCTAAGCTATTCTTCACCAGCAAAAGTTAGTTTTAAATATCGCTTGAATGGTTATGAGAAGGATTGGAATAATGTAGGAAACCTACATCAGGCTACATATATGAACTTGCCAGATGGGAGCTTTACCTTTGAAGTGACAGCAGCAAATAACGATGGCTACTGGAATGAAAACCCAGCCAAATTTTCTGTTGTGGTTAAACCATACTTCTACAAGTCTCGCTTATTCTTGCTCTTACTCGTTATCTTCTTATTGGTTGTAGCCTTTACGATCTACTGGATACGTATTAAGGTCGTTGAGGATAAAAATCGCGAACTTCGAAAGCTTAATACTGAACTTGATAGTTTCGTTTATAGTGTTTCACATGACTTGAGAGCACCTTTGTCGTCGATTTTAGGTTTGATAAGTATTTCGAAAATTGATACAGACAGGAAGAATTTACCAGAATATCTTAACAAGATTGAGTCCAGTGTTCACAAACTAGATACTTTCATAAAAGAGATTATTAGTTACTCGCGTAATGTTAGGATGAATGTTGAAGTTGAATCTGTTAATATTAAGACGATCATTGAAGAAGTTTTGGAAAACTTAGCTTATATGAATACCGATAATGTTATCAGTATTAACATTGATATTTCGGATGAGTTAAGTGTCCGTACCGACCGCACGCGATTACAGGTAATATTAAGTAATGTAATCTCGAATGGGTTTCGATATTTCAAGCCCTATATTAATGATCCATTTATTAAAGTTAGAGCAAGCTCAGTTACGCAGGGCGTGATGATCCAAGTCGAAGATAATGGGGTAGGAATCAAGCGTGATCAATTGTCTAAAATATTTAATATGTTCTATCGTGCCTCAGAAAATAGTAGTGGTTCGGGTCTTGGCCTGTATATTGCGCGCGAAAGTGCACTGAAGCTTGATGGGTCTATTAAAGTGGAATCAGAGTATGAGCGAGGGACAAAGTTTACGATAATAATCCCAAACTTATAGCGTAGAAGCTGTTCTAGGAGTGCTCAGAATTTCCTTAAAAACAGACCACTTATCTTGTGTTGAACTCCGATTTAACTCATCTTCAACAAATTCCTTAATGATCTGATTTCCATAGGAATAGTTAATGATATAGCTACGATAACGATCGTAAAAACTAAGTCTTTGTGTTGCCCTTTCAGCATCAAATTGCAGATATTTAGACAAATGTAATATAGCTATTTCGCTACCGATTTCTTTGTTCAAGTAGGATCTGGCAATTTGAATCTCAGCTGATTTTAGTTCTGCTCTTAGCTTTTGTATGCTGTAATATACTTCAGCTTCGCTGGGGTCTATGCCTGCCAGGGGAAAGAGAACTTGTTTTTCGAATAGTATTCGCTCATCCTCGCTAAACGCCACCTCAATTCCATAATTGGCACTACCCTCGGCAATAAAGGACTGAGGGCTAAAAAGAGGGTATACCTGAAATTCGGGCCAATTCTGTTCTACTACCAAATGTTGCTCTAAAAGTGTATTAAATACATGATGCCCGGGGTACCCTTCATGGCATGCTAAATCAATAGCCCGCTCTATAAAAATGGGCAGATCAGTATTAATTTGAATTAAGCTATGCGCATTTCCCTTATACCAATTATAACCCGACCATGGTTTATTTGTAACATATTCAAGCTCAAAACTCTCAGACTCCGGTAAAGTAATTTCTTGTGATACTCGGGAACGTGCTTCGGCTATAGCTGCTCTAAATACCGTATCGAGTTTGGCGGGAGGAATAATAAAGGCTTGGCTATAAACCGAGTACCTTTCGCTAAGTGCGCCTTCTCCTGGGACCAAAGCTTCTAATTCTTCTAACATATTATCGTAATAGCTCATTTCAATATGGGGAGCTACCACATCATATAACCTTAGAGACTCCACATCAAAAGGGTATTGCTTACCCGACAAAATATCGAGTTTAGTCTTAACTGCATGAAGCTGTTTGTTTAGAAATTGGTATCGATAATGCTCTAAGGGTGAAAAATTACTGCCTTCAATATTATTTAGGTTTTGAATTAAGGTGTTGGTTTGCCACTTAAGCTCTTCGTAGGGCAAAGAACCATTTTCGCGAACTTCTGGCCTCCATTCTTCAGGCCCATAATAGGCATCAATAAAATCGCTATCGTATTGCCCAATTTCCAGCGCAATCTGAACATATTGAATGGCAATATCATCAAGATTATCATTAAGATTACTGGTGGGAGCGGTACAACTAAAAAATGCCACTATCGAGAATAGTGGATAAAAAATGCGTTGTTTCATAAGTTGACTAATAGATTGCTCTAAAAATATCTATTTTAAGCAAAGTAACTAATCATTTATACGTTGATAAATATAAATGGTTGATATTTAGCCTATAATTAAAAGTGAATATTAATATTGTGCAATTATCGGCCTGAAAAAATAACACCAATAGATATTTCTAATCCAGTATAATCTAGTCGAGATTGATTGAATTCTGTGTAGACGGTGCTAATGGTACCGGAAGCATTGGCTGTTGTGATTGGGCCGCGAAGATTAAGATCTGCGCCTCCGATATAATAATTTGCACCAAGCGACACCCCAAACCTTCTATTAAAATACTGGATATATTCTGCACCAAATTCATAGCCGTATCCTATCTTATTATCAAACTCAAAGCGACTGTTTACAACTGAGGCATCTATATAATCGAGCAAGGCTCTATCGATATTGCCTTCATTTAGCCTGGTGCCAAAATTGTAAAAAATGAACCCGCCTGCCTTGATCCTGAATTCGAAGTCATTAGTTCCAAACTGTAAGATTAACTCCAATGGCGCCATTACATTAAAAAAAGGTCCAACAAGCGGCTTGTCAGATTCAAAAGGAAGGTTAGAAACCCCCATGCCAGTCATCCTATATAAAGAAGCTCCGGTTTCTATGGCTAGGTTATCGGTAATATTGAAACCTATACCTCGAAGCGAAAATGGACTAATTGGAGTTGAGAAGTAACCATTTTTTGGGAAGAAAAAGGAAAAGGATACACCCATTTCCTGAGCCTGCACAGGTTTTAAGGCGGCGAGACTTGCCATTAATATAATAGTTGTTATCGCTTTACGCATTATGAGAACTTTAAAGTTAAATTTGGATAAAGATAATATCTTGACCTTACAACTATCTTGACTTTTGATTACTATCTGTTAACTAAAAACAATATGAAGAATTACATTTTTAATCTACTGCTTGCCTTTTCATTAATATCTGTTATATCCTGTGACATGACTAATGATAAACCGATTGCCGATAAACTATTTGTAAACGGGACTATCTATACGGTTTCGGAGGCTAATTCGGTGGAAGCTGTCGCCACAAAAGATGGTATGATTCTTTTTGCTGGAACAGAAGAAGAGGCGAAACAGTACCTTGGAGAGCAAACTGAGGAGATAGACCTTGCAGGAATGACCATGACACCCGGATTTATTGAATCACATGGCCACCTTATGGGGTTAGGACAAAATGAGCTTAATCTGGACCTGATGGGTATTAAAAGCTACGATGAAATGATTGAAATCGTAGCTCAAGCAGTAGAAGAGGCAGAACCCGGTGAGTGGATCCTCGGAAGAGGCTGGCATCAGAGTAAATGGGATAATGAGCCTGATGTTGTTGTTCAGGGGTTTCAAACGCATGACCGATTGAGCGAAGTTTCTCCCGATAATCCAGTATTTCTTAGACATGCCAGTGGTCATGCCGCGTTTGCTAATGGAAAAGCAATGGAGATAGCCGGTGTTAATCAAATGTCAATCGAAAGTCTTACCAAGGATATGAAGGGTGGTGAAATTATTAGAGATGAAAACGGCAACCCAACTGGGATGTTCAGCGAAAGGGCAATGTATTTCATTCAAAAGTATATTCCTGAAGAAGAGGAGGGTAGAGCAGATTTAGCACTTGAACTTGCCATTAAAGCTTGTCAAAGAAACGGAATCACTAGTTTTCATGATGCCGGTATCGGCCAATCAACAATAGATAGGTACCTGAAGTTTAAAGATGAAGGTAAAATTGGCGTTAGGATTTATGCCATGGTATCGGGCCCAAATAGAGAGCTGACGAAGACTTGGCTAGATAGAGGGCCTATGATTGATACAACTGACCACCTCGTTACTGTTCGATCCATTAAACTAAATTGTGATGGTGCCTTAGGAAATAGAGGCGCATGGCTCTTAGAGGAATACTCAGATATGCCCGGGCAATTTGGTCTAGAGACACTGCCTATGGATTATGTATATGAAATAAGCAGGGCAGGGTTAGAGAAAGGGTTTCAAGTATGCGCTCATGCGATTGGTGATAGAACCAACCGAGAGGTATTTGATCGCTATGAAATGGCCATGAAAGAATTTCCTGATGCCACGGATCATCGTTACCGGATAGAGCATGCACAACATTTACACCCAGACGATCTGCCAAGATTTGCGGAGTTGAATGTAATAGCAGCGATGCAAGCCGTGCATATGAGCTCAGATAGGCCGTGGGCAATTGATAGGTTAGGTGAGAAGCGAATTGTAGAAGGTGCCTATATGTGGCAAACCATTCTTCAATCTGGCGCAAAGGTTATTAACGGAACAGATGTTCCTGTGGAGCCAATAGATCCATTAGCATGTTTTTATGCTTCTGTATCTAGAAAGACCTTAAAAGGTCAGCCAGAAGGAGGATATGAGCCTAAAGAGAAGATGACAAGAGAACAGGCGCTTAAATCTTATACATTGGATGCAGCTTACGGAGAGTTCGAAGAAAACTTCAAAGGATCTATTGAGGTGGGTAAGGCAGCCGATTTTACTGTTTTCACAAAGGATATTATGACTATTCCTGAGGAAGAAATCCTTAGTACAGAAATAGGTATGACGATATTCAATGGCAATATAGTTTATACGAAACAATAGTATAAATGAGTACCACAGCAATCATTTTGCTTGTTATTGTCTTATTACACTTTGTTATCGGGTTTGGTTTTCTCATTTATAAGCTAAGCCCACAAAAGAAGAAGAAAACAGAGAATAAGGGTAAAACTAGCTCGCCTTAAGTATGAACATTAATAAACCCACATTGCTTATTGACCTAGAAAAGGTTGATCGAAATATTCAAAGGATAGCAGAAAAAGGCCGACAGTCAGATACGAACATTGTTCCACACTTTAAGACTCATCAATCACATCAGGTGGGAGAGATCTTCAAAAAGAATGGAATAAATTCAATAACGGTATCATCCGTTACTATGGCAACGTATTTTGTAGAAGCCGGATGGAAGAGTGTATATATTGCATTTCCAGTAAATGTTCTTGAAATTGATTCCATCGATAAGCTGGCTGGAGAGGTAGATTTAACGCTGTTGGTAGATAATCACGATCAGGTCAAGATATTGATTGATAAATTAAAGCATACAGTTAGCATTAAATTAGAAATAGAATGCGGTAGCAACCGGTCAGGACTTGATCCTGCAGATACAAATACAATTCAGTCCTTGATTGAGGCAATTATTAACTCAAAACATCGATTTGATGGTTTTTACAGTCATTTCGGGCATACGTATAAAGCGGAATCGCCTAAGGACGTTGATGCGATTTATCAACAATCAATAAGGATACTCTTCGAACTAAAGAATACATTTAATCAGTACAAGCCTAAAATTGGTACTGGCGATACGCCTTCTGCTTCAGTCTTAACGGATTATAAAGAACTAGATGCAGTACATGCCGGTAATTATGTTTTTTATGACCTCACACAGTCTCAAATAGGGGTGTGCAGTGAAACTGATATTGCAATAGCCTTGGCTGCACCTGTTGTTTCTAAAAATTCTCGTAGAAAGGAGTTGGTTCTCTATGGTGGTGGAATTCATCTTTCGAAAGAAAACATGCTTGACAGAGTGTTTGGCGTGCCTATTTTTGGCAAGCTCGTTAAACTAACAGAATCGGGCTGGACAGATAGTTTAGAGAGTTGTTATCTTCGTTCTATATCACAAGAGCACGGAATTGCTAAGGTAACAGATCAAGTTTTTAATGAAGTGGAAGTGGGCGACGTACTTGGAATATTACCTGTCCATTCCTGCATGACGGCCGATTGCATGCATCGCTACATCGATTTACAAGGTAATAAAATTGATCACCTACAAGGTTTAGTCCTTTAATTGAAAAATAATTTTGCGAAAATTCGCTTAGTTAAACTCAAATCGATTTTGTAGATTGCTAATTAATTAAGGCTCAAAGCAGCCGTAGATATTTATTATTATATAATTCTATTATGAAAAAACTTATACTTCTAGCTTTTATTGTGGCTATTGGTTGGTCATGTACTAACGATTCAGAGGAACCGACTCCAGCTGCCTGCCAACCTACTATCATCGAAGATTTCGACCGAGCATCTACGTTTTACTATTTCGAGCCTGGAGCCAATGGTATACAGCTATTAGATAATATTTCGGCCTACGATGGCACAGATTCTGCATATTCATATTCGTACACCTACGAAGGAACAAAGGTTAAGACCGTTGCTAGAACAGAAGATGGAACTACAACAACATATACTGCCACCTACGATGGTGACAATCTTTCTAAGCTTTCTGGCATGCAATTGGGGTTTGGTATTGTAACAGAAGAATTGAGAGTAGTTTATACGAATGGCAAAGCGACAAGCTGGCAGGTTTATGTTACCGACATAATGGGCACGCTACATCAAATTGGTAATTTCGATTTTACATATAGTTCCAATGGCGATTTAGCATCAAATTCATATAATATTGATCTTGTCAGACTGTTTACTATTGGTTTCGGCGAGGTTCCTAGCGATCCTTATCAGCCGATAACATTTTTTGTTAATGAGTATGGTTATGGTTCTACGCCAGCACCAAATCCTTTTTACGGTGTAATTGATACAGAACGGCCCGAGCGATCGTTGATGGTAAATATGCCTACAACTATTGTACAACGCGATCTTGAAGGTAACTTAGTCGGATCAATTGGATATGAACTAACCTTTAATGAGCAAGGATTTCCTACACTAGCGAATGCAGGTAATCAGTTTATTGATATTACGTATACATGCCAGTAGCATCGTTAGCTTAATAATCCAAGATCGCAAAAAAGGAATGGCGGGTGTTTAGCCCATCAAGAACTGGGGTTCTCCTTCTTGTCTTCTTTTTGAGAGGGCGCTATATACTGAACACCTTTGTCTTTAAGTAATTGATTGAACTCGCTTATATCATTCGTTAGAATGCCATTAAGCTGAAGCTCCAACTGCTGCCATTCTTTGCTTAACTCTTTTGCAAGCTCTTTTTGACCTTCAGTTATTGGAGGTACGCCATTATTAATCCCTTGCATCAATTCATACATCTGTAAATCAAGCTGGTTGCGGTAATTAATGATATCCTGAAAGGTTTCTTGCTTGGGTGAAATCAATTCACCTTCAACATCATTGATCTTATTCATAATATTTTCACCCATACCATTGATATCCTGATCGAGGGGCATTCTATCTGTCATTTGATCAATCTGATCTCTAACTTCCTGTAAATTATCTAGCCCACGATATATCGCTTCAATTTCGTTATATAATTGCTTTACAAGAGCAATCTTTAAGGCCATTTCTGATGGACTTACTTCATCTCTTGGGTCTGCAATAATATCAAAGGTCTGAGTTTGTTTTAAGTCACCGTAGTTTAACTCTACCGAATAGGTACCCGGTCCAACATTATAACCTCCTAATTCTTTCGATGGACCAGCCGGCATCACGCCCTCAGATACTTGCAGGTTTTCTGTATTTAAATCCCAAAACAACACATTCATCCCTTTCTTCATTGGTGCTTGCTGATTCTTTTTCTCGGCATCCGTAGCAAATGATCGTAGAAGGTCACCTGAGGCATCTTTGATCTTAATGCCAAGCACTGTAGAATCTGCTTCGTTGATATCCTTTAAATAATAACGAATTCCAGCACCTGGATTAGGGTTGGTGCCTATTGTTGGGTTTTTACTCGTCCCAAAACTCTGTGCGTTTATTACAGTTCGTGGTTTATAAAGATGGATTGTGCTATTAGCAATCTGAGCGTTTATCTGGTGCAGCGGGGTAAGGTCATCCAAAATCCAGAATGCTCTACCATGTGTTGCCGCCAAGAGATCATCCTTATGAACCTTTAGATCGGTTATGGGTACGTTAGGAAGATTTAGGTCTAGTTTCTTCCAACTGGCGGCTCCATCGAAGCTAATGTACACTCCGCGTTCGGTGCCGGCATATAATAAGTCCTTTCTGTTAGGATCTTCCCTTACCACACGCGTATAAGCTCCTTCCGGGATTCCGTTGGACATATTTACCCAGCTTGCACCATTATTGGTTGATTTGAAAATATAGGATTTAAAGTCATTGAATTTATAGCGCATTAGGCTGATGTACACGGTGTTGGGGTCGCTTGGCGAGACTTCAATGGAGTTAATGATTCCCTCGGGCCCTGGCGATACATTTTTCCAGTTCGCGCCACCATCTGTGGTTAATTGAACCATACCATCATCGGCGCCAGTCCATATAATATCGGCTGAATGCGGTGATTCCGCAATCGTCATTAAGGTATGATAGATTTCTCCGCCAGCGGCTTCGTTGGTAATGGGTCCACCCATTAAACCAAGATGCGAAGTATCGTTTTTAGTAAGATCAGAAGAGATATCATCCCATTTCTGGGCTCGGTTCGATGATTTATGCAAAACATTACTTCCATAGTAAATAACAGAAGGGTCGTGTTGCGAGACTAAAACAGGTGGATTCCAGTTATAGCGATATTTCATCTCGTCAGAAGGCTCACCTAAATCGAAGATTGGCCATGGCTTAATAGGGCGCTGTTTACGCGTCTTTAAGTTATGTTCATCGATCCAGCCAGTGATTGCGGATGAATAGATGTACGTAGGATCATCAGGATTAAAAGCAACATGCGCGGCTTCATTACCACCGACATTAGCGATCCAGTCTTGCCAGCCAATCCCACTGCCGTTCGCCATGCTAGGAATGGCTAAAGTGCTATTATCTTGTTGTCCGGCGTATAACCAATAGGGGTAACGGTTATCTGCATTTACCCGATAAAACTGTGCCGTAGGCTGATTTTGTTGGGTTGACCAGCTCTTGCCGCCATTAAAACTTACATTGGCACCGCCATCATTTGAATTAATCATATTATTCGGATTATCAGGATTAATCCATAGGTCATGATTATCACCATGAGGTACGCTAACATTAGTAAAGTTCTTTCCACCATCTATCGACTTCATAAAAGGCGCATTAAGAACATAGACTACATCTTCGTTGGCTACATCGGCAAATACATGCATATAGTACCATGAACGGGTTTGAATGACTCGACTATCATTTACTAGAGTCCAAGAGTCACCTGCGTCATCGGAGCGGTATAAGCCACCTTTCTCTGCTTCTACATTAGCATATATACGGTCTGAATTGGCTCGTGATACGGTTACGCCGATCTTTCCCATTAGATCCGGAAGTCCCTTGGAGAGTTTTTTCCATGTTTCACCACCATCAACAGATTTATAAATACCACTGCCTGGTCCACCACTACGAATAAACCATGGAAGGCGTTGTGTATCCCAGTATGCCGCATAGAGGACTCTTGGGTTATTCATATCCATTGCCAAATTGCTTACTCCGCTATTACTATCAACAAAATGGACTTTATTCCAGGTTTCTCCACCATCTGTTGTTTTATAAACACCTCTATCGGCAGTTGGAGTATAGGCAGATCCCTGTGCAGCAACATAGGCTATATCAGGATCTTTAGGGTGAATTCTTATCTCTGAGATATGCATGGTCTGATCTAAACCAAGGTGAGTCCAGGTTTTGCCGGCATCGGTAGATTTATAAACGCCATCACCGTGCGAGGTCATTACACCGCGGACGCAGGCTTCGCCCGTGCCAACATAAATAACATTAGGATCAGATTCTGCAACACTAATGGCACCAATGGAAGTGGCATTTAAAAAACCATCAGAGATATTCCTCCAGGATATTCCAGCATCCTCTGTTTTCCAAACTCCACCACCAACACCACCAAAATAGTAGGTGAGGGGTTGCCCGACCACACCGGTGCTTGTAGTTGACCTACCACCTCGAAAAGGCCCAATATTTCGCCAGGAAAGGGCATTATAGAGACTGTCGTTATAAGCAATAGTCGTTGGCGAAGTTGCAGAATTGCGCTTTCTTCGCTGAGCATCAACGTGCAGGGATGTAATTAGTACTAGACTAATAAGTACTGGAATTCTGAATTTCATAAGAGGTTTTTTATTTAGGAATTCTAATCTATGTATTT
>CBDUMS010000005.1:0-67870 GCA_965368405.1 uncultured Cyclobacteriaceae bacterium | reverse complement strand
TCAGTTGGTTAGAGCGCAGGATTCATAACCCTGAGGTCACGGGTTCAACTCCCGTTCTCGCTACGTTTAAAGCCGCATTTTGCGGTTTTTTTCGTTTATGGGTAAAACATAGGTAAAACATTTGCGGGTGTATTTGCTTTTCACGGCTGGCAATTCGAATTTTTTAATGAGACAACTATATCGGTTCTCATTTTAATCCTCCATTTTATCTACAATTAACCTTACATAAAAAAGGATACATTAACTCAGCCTGAATAATTTTTAAATTAAATAATGTGTAATTCACTTTTATGATTATTCAAAATAGTCAATTTTTCTTTTATGAAACTATCTATATATTAATGTTCGTTGAAGACTTCCTTATGGTGAAAATAGTGAAGATTGATACTTTCTGCTTGTTTGTTTATTTCGGATAGACTAAATTCATTTTTTACAGGATTGGCATTACTGATGACTATTGTCAAGCAATTAATTGGTGCTGATTACCAACTGGGTTAGATCGTAGAAAAAAGGAGCATTTGAGGCTATTCCTGATTGGTTATTATTAAAAATTAACTAATTCAAGTAAAAAGGAGACAACTTGAAACTTATAAGCGAACTTAATTTCAAAAAGGTAGTTGGAGGAAAAAAGGTTGACTTATTCACGCTGATGAACAAGAACAACCTTGTAACGCAAATCACGAATTATGGTGGTCGTGTGGTTAGCTTATGGGTTCCAGATAGGTCTGGAAGCTTTGCAGATATTGTTTTAGGTTATGATACGTTAGATGGTTACTTGAATTCCCATGAGAGCTATTTTGGGGCAATAATCGGGCGTTACGGTAATCGTATTGCAGGTGGAAAATTCAAGTTGGGCAATAGCACATACACCTTAGAGAAAAACAATAATGGTAATAATTTGCACGGCGGTAAAATGGGGTTTCATAATGTAGTTTGGGATGCTCGCCAAATCTCAGAATCTGAATTAGAGTTAAAATATCTATCACGGGATGGCGAAGGTGGTTTCCCAGGTCTTTTGAATGTAACGGTAGTCTACAAATTAACAGACAACAATGAATTAGAAATCAACTATACTGCAACTACAGATAAGGCTACGCCGGTGAATCTTACCCATCACTCATTCTTTAACTTCCATGGAGCAGGTAGGGGAAGTATTAACGATCATGTATTGCAAATAAATGCAACCCAATATACCCCCGTTAATGCGAGTTTAATTCCAACGGGAGACATAGTAGATGTGAAGGATACACCATTTGATTTTACTAAACCAAGACCAATAGGAGAACGTGTAAACGACCCTGATCAACAGCTGGAATATGGCTTTGGGTATGATCATAATTTTGTTTTAGAAGGAACTGGTTTAAAACTTGCAGCTGAAATTATTGAGCCTATTTCTGGTAGAAGAATGGAAGTAATTACCAACGAGCCTGGTATGCAACTTTATGGGGGAAACTTTTTAGATGGAAGAGATATTGGAAAAGGAAATTTACCCTATGAGCACAGGGCTGCTTTTTGTCTGGAAACACAACATTTTCCCGACAGTCCTAATCAAGAACATTTTCCATCTACAATATTAGATAAGGAACAACAATATTCATCTACTTGTATTTATAGATTTAGTGCTAAGTAGGAATAATAAGCTGAAGTTTATATTTGTAGTATCACGTTTTAATCGATGTGGATCTTTTTTTATCAAACACCATTCATGATAGCTCGTAAAAATATTTTTTGATTATCTCAATATACTTTCCAGTTGGCAATATTACTCGATATTCTCTTCACTCTTGGAATCGGAACTGACGTCTTTTCTATATTGAGAAGGAGGAACGCCCATAAATTTTTTAAACACTCTCGAAAAATACAGTGGATCCTGAAAGTCTAGTTTGTAACTGATCTCCTTGATCGATAAATCCGTGAAATTCATAAGTTCTGATGCTTTTTGAATTTTAATTAGACTATAAAAATGCATTATTGAGTATCCTGTTTTATTCTTGAATAAGGTAAATAGGGTAGATGGTGATTTGTTGAATTCTAGAGCGATATCCTGAATAGTTAAGGATATATGCATATTATCATTTAGAAACTCGATTATTCTATTTACCAAGCTTTCATTCGCGGCATCCTTCCCATTTGTAGATCTTAGGGAATAATATATAAATGAGCCTAAAAGTTTGTGCATTAACATGGATGAATATTCAAATACTTGATCTGTATATCCAAGTTTAAACAACTCCAATATATACTCAAATTCAGAAATTTTATTTTCTGAATATGGAATAAAGACAGGTTTTCCAGAACTTAAAGATCTGAATTTTTTGAATATAGAGGCACTATAAGCTCCTGTAAAGTGAACCCAATATATGCTCCATGGGTCATTATTATTAGAATAATAGGTATGGGCTTTTTCCTGTTCAATGATAAAAAATGAATTAGGTTTGATTAGGTAGCGCTTTCGATCTATCGTCACAATTCCTTCACCTTCAATACAATAGATAAGTATATATTCAGGACACCCATTAGGACGTTCTCTGAAATGATGTGACGCATTGGGAAAGTAGCCAATGTCAGTCAGCTGCAAATTCGATATTATTTCTTTATCCGCATATTTCTTTATCAAGCTTTTCGGTACAACAATCATTTTCTCTCCCTTGAATCCTCTTTCTAAGGGGGGTGATTGACTAAATGATTTCTTCAAATTGCTAATCATATAAAAAGTTCAACTTCGAATAATAATCCATATTATAAACATAAATCTCCATCCGTGCAACTTTTCATACATCTACATTTGGGTAAGTTAACATATTTTGTGGATAACATAATACATAAAAATTCTAATTATTAACCAAATACCATATCTATGAGGACATATTTACAACATCTATTTAAATCTACCAGAAAATATATTATTAAACTGAACTAAATGAATAGTCTATGTTAGTCAAAACTAAATTTACAATATTGTCCTTGGGGTTAAGTATATTGATTTTCGTTACATCATGTACGGATGAACTTCCTCAAGTGTCTTCTGAGCCTTCTATAAAAATTGAAGAAGCGATCACTGGTTTGCCAGGGGAATCTATTACGATTAATGGTTTGATCTCTGATCCTGCCGGAATTTCTAATATCGAGTTGAACTATGAATCTTGGCATCTAGCAAAGGTTATTAATGTTGAAAAATCAACAACACAATTTCAGCTCGCCTATAATTTTATGGTTCCAAGCTCTGAAGAGTCTGGTACTACGCATATGATTGATGTGGTGGTAACCAATGTGGGTGGTAAAAAGAGCACTGCTCAGGTTATGGTTTCATTAACTATGGACATAATTGCGCCGACCATAAGTTTTGAATCTCCCAATGATGGGGGCACATATATTGCAGGTGCGGGGCCTGAATTTACACTCTCTTTTAGTGTTATGGACGATTCTGAAATAGCTATAGTAAAGATAGTCGGGTTTGGTTTAAACGAGGAGATTGAAGTGAACTCGCCAAGTTATGCCTATGAGATGGATGTCGATTTTTCGATAATTGGAGCACATTCGATTAGTGTAACAGCGATTGATGATTCTGGTAACAGTGCCAATTCCAAGTTAGATGTGAACATTGAAGATGCACTAAAATTCGAAAAGATGTATTTAGCAGACGTTAGTAGTGAGGCTGAATTAAACTCGGACGGTTTTGGAATACCAATGAGAATTGATGCCATTGATCATCCTGATAGTCTAGGAGTATATTTTAGAGCACTTTATTATAATAAAGCAGTAAATACTGAAATACGTTTTATACCACAAAAAACATCCTTTAGTCCATTCACTTTTGGGGCTAGTTCAACTGCCGGAGAGTTAGAGTTGGGATCGGATGAGACAGTTAGCCCCATTGTTTTATCGGAAGTAGGTTATTATAATATTTTGATTAACCTAGCAAAAATGGAGTACGTGGCCGAAACCTATACTCCAACCGATACACCCTATGATAATATATACATGATGGGTACTGGAGTAAGGGTTAATGGAGGCTCAACCTGTGAAAACAATTCGGATAACTCAGAACAGTGTTGGCATTTTGCAAGTGGTAAGGCACTTACAGTAGATGGTAACAACCCATACCTCTTTACTGGAACAGTTGAACTTTACGACCAAGACCCTCTTGGCGATGGGAATAATGGCTTTATCCTCGGTGCTAATCCAGACGGTTGGGCTCCATTCTGGCGCTTTGATGCTGACCAAGAAATAGGGATGAAACCAGAAACTTCTGTTCCGGGTGGTGGAAATAACTACATCTTTGGTCCACAACATTACGGAACCTATACATTCGAGTTTGATACCCACTTAAATCGAGTTAGGTTGATTCCACAATAACAAACCCATTGAATTATGAAAAAGTATAGAATTATTACAATATTGTTTTTACTGACCGTGGTGGTTGCTTGTGAGGATGAGTTTGTATTACCATCATCTGAGCCTCTAATTACAGGGCTTTCTGAATATAGCGCACTTCCAGGTGGTTCAGTAACCATCTCGGTTACAGCAACGGATCCAGTTGGTTTGCAATCGGTGAGCATTGCTTATGCAGAGTGGAATTTGTCTGAGACAGTAAGTTTGACAAATGGTGAAACGGAATATGAATTCATGTCAACGATCGAGATTCCAGCTTCAGCAGAAGCTGGGTCAGCGCATGAGATAAAAGTGAGTGCCATTAATACCAATAAAGTTGCTCTGGATCACATAATTACCATTTCATTAGATGGAGATGTAACGCCACCAATGATTACGAATAATACAGCGGCGGGTATCGCGTTCATGGGTGATGGAAATGATGCTATATTATCCATCACAATAACTGATGACATGAATATTGCAACTGTTTCAATCACAAGCACAACTTTCAGTGAAGAGGTTTCGGTTGGAAGTAAAACCTACGATTATTCTAAAGACCTTAATTTCGTAAGTGAGGGAGTTTATGAGTTCCAAATAGTAGCCATAGATGGTAATGGAAATTCGAGTACTGAAACGGTTACCATAGGTGCGTTTGAACCTTTCGCAAAAATGTATTTGGCTGACGTGAGTACCGATGCTGAACTTGTTTCAGACCTCATGGGAGTCCCAATGTTGACCAATGGTTATACACAAGTTGATAGCTTAGGAAAGGTATTTAGAGCTAACTATTATAACGCTGTCGCAAATACAGAAGTAAGATTTCTGCCTAGTAAAGAGACGTTTGAGCATTTAACTCTTGGCGCTGATGGGGAGGGTAATTTAATTGTTAATAAAAGTGCTACGGTGTCTCCTCTAATACTAAGTGAGGTCGGATACTATGAGGTTATTATCGATACACGTGATCTAACGTATACTGTTGAATCCTATACTCCAGAAGATACTCCAAAAGATATGGTAGTTGTGCATGGAACAGGAGGAGCCAAGATTAATGGTGAGCAATTGGAGGGGTGGAACCCAGCGTTAGCAAAAATCCTTACACAAAATAGCACTAACCCGTATCAGTATATAGGTGTAATAGAACTATTTGATGCTTCGGGTGACGGTTCTGGCACAGGTGGTAGTTTCATTTTTGGTGAGACCAATACTGGGTGGAACCCTTTCTGGAGATTTGATAACGGTAGTGAACCTGAATACACTGTGCCTGGTGGAGGTGCAACCTACTCATTTGGCTCAGAATCCTACGGTACTTATAACCTTACGTTCGATACGCATTTGAATAGGGTCACAATGATTCCAACAAACTAAAAACAATCCTGAAATGAAAAATACATTGATATTAATTACTTTGATGTTACTGGCAATTTGTGCCCGAGCACAAGATGGAACAGTAACCGGAACTGTGACTTCCTCAGAAGGCCCTGTACCAGGTGTGACCATTTATGTAGAAGGAACCACTAATGGAACCACTACAGACATAGATGGGAAATTTACTTTGAAAGTTCAAGGACAAGAATCTATAATTATAATATCTTCAATTGGATTTAAAACTATTAAGATTCCCTATCAAGGACAGTCAAGTTTAGGAGAAATCATGTTGGAAGAAGATTTATCCGAATTGGCAGAGGTAATTGTTATTGGATATGGTACGGCTACGAAAAAGGAGTTGTCATCGTCAATAGCTACAGTAAAATCGGAAGACTTAAACAGAATGACCGTTGCAAATGTTTCGGAGTCTTTGCAAGGCCTTGCATCTGGAGTGCAGGTAGTAAATGCCGGAGGTGCGCCAGGTAGTGCTCCTCAAATTCTGATACGAGGGGTGGTATCAACAAGTAGTACCGCTCCACTTATTGTTGTTGATGGTATTCCTTTACCAGAAGGCACCAATTTAAACTTCCTTAACCCTGCTGATATTAAAGATATGCAAATCCTTAAAGATGGCTCTGCATCATCTATTTATGGTACACGAGGTTCAAATGGTGTTATTCTTGTTACCACACTAAGAGGGAAGCAAGGCGAAGCGAGTATAACCGCATCGGCGTCATATGGCCTAAAGGAACTGAGTAAACCAAGCTTGGCTAATGCAGACGAATATGCCCGTGTAATGAATGAAAGACAAACTAACGATGGTCAACCTCCATTATGGGATTTGGCAAACCTTGTTAATGATACAGATTGGTGGAATGAAGTTTATAAAGACCTCGCTACAAGACAAAATTACAATCTTCAAATTAATGGGGGATCAGAGAAAATCAATTACCTCGCTAGTATGTCTTATTATCGAGATGAATCGCATTTACAAAAGGGTTATTATGAGCGTTTAACTGCGAGGTTTAATATCGATTATGCAATAACGGATAAATTATTCTTCCGACAAGATATTAGTCCAAGATATGAGCATTGGGAAAATACTCCAAACTTATTTTCTAGCGTGATTACAATCGATCCTCTCACACCTGTTTATATACCTATTGATGAAAGAGAAGGCCGAAATGAATTTAGTATTTATGCTCGATCAAATAACACTGTTTGGAACCCAGTGGGTGCTGTAGCTCGAAATTTCAACAAGAGTTATTTCTTTGGCTTGTTTTCAACAAGTAAATTAACCTACGAAATATCAGATAACTTTAGCGTTTCTTCTCAAATTGGTCTCAATATAAGCCAAAATAGAAACGATGTTTTTAATCCACAATTCCAGATTTTCCCTTCTCAAGAAGAGCGATTTGAAAGTCAAGTGTACTCTGGATTTACGAACCAATTCGGTTATGTTTGGAACAACCTTGTTAATTATGATCAATCATTTGGTAAGCATAGCGTAAGTGCTACAGCAGGTATAGTGTTTGAGCGTAATCAGATTAACTGGATATCTGGAAGTAGAACAGATATTTTGTTAAATGATCCAAAATTTAGGTTTTTAAATGCTACAACGGGAGACGGAATAAACGCTAACGGTAATGAAGGTGCCAATTCCTTACAATCTTATATTGGACGTGTGCGGTATAATTTTGCCGAGAAATATTTTATTCTAGGATCATTTAGAAGAGATGGATCTTCCAGATTTCCCAGTAGCAACAGATGGGCAAACTTTTATAGTGTATCAGGTGCATGGAACATTAGTGAAGAATCCTTTTTCAATGCTTCTTTTGTATCTAATTTGAAGCTTAAGGCTGGCTTTGGCCAGGTCGGGAACCAAGATATCCCAGAGTCTGCTTATTTGTTCCTGGTCGATAATGGAGACTATGTGTTTGGTCAAAATGAAGACCGTGTCATAACCAATTACATTTCACAATTTGGTAACCCAAATTTACAGTGGGAGACGGTAGAAGATCTTAACATTGGTGTTGAAGGAGGTGTTTTTGATAACATGTTCACTTTATCTATAGACTGGTATAATAAAAAGTCCAAAGGTTTACTCTTTCCCACAAGCTTGCCATTATATTCCGGCGCACCTAGTACAATTTTGCAAAATGTTGGAAGTTTCGAATCAAAAGGTTTAGATATTAATTTGGGCTATAACGATGAGTTTGGCGAATTCAAAATTAATGCTACTTTAACACTCAACACCAATGAAAGTAGAGCACTCGAACTTGCACCAGGGAATGATCGCATTCTTGCGGCAAGGCGCGGAAACTTTGGAAATAATTATTTAAAGGTTACTGAACTTGGTGGGATAGTAGGTATGTTTTACGGCTATCAATCTAATGGAATCTTTCAAAGTCAAGCCGAAATAAATAGTCATTCTACAGACAACGGAACGCTGATCCAACCGGTTGCACTGCCCGGTGATATAAGATTTGTTGATCAAAATAACGACGGAGTTATTAATGAAGATGATATTACTACAATTGGCAATCCATTTCCTGACTTTTATGGCGGATTAAATTTAAACCTCACATTTAAGAACTGGGATATGAACATGCAGTGGTATGGTACTTATGGTAATGATATCTACAACTACACCAAATCATATAGAATTTCTGGTGTTTCCCAACAAAATGTTCAGGCAGGTCTTATTAACGATGTGTGGAGAGAGGATAATACCGGTGCAAAGTACCCAAGATTATCTGTTTTGGATCCTAACCGTAATTTTAATAGGTCATCAGATTTATACGTTGAAGACGGCTCTTATTTAAGGCTTAAAAACTTGCAAATCGGTTATAATTTTAATTTACCATTTGCCAAGCAATTAAGAGTTTATATCTCAGGTCAAAATCTTCTGACATTTACAAACTACTCTGGATTCGATCCTGAGGTTTCTGGAGGAATAATAGATGGATTCGGCATTGATTATGGTCGATATCCACTTTCCAGAATTTACTTACTTGGTCTTAACATGAGCTTTTAAATTATATATCATGAAAACTAAAATATTATTATTAATTATGGTTTTTTCAGTCTTCAGTTGTAAAGATTACCTGGAAGAACCAGTACGCTCTACTCCAACACTTTCTGAGATTATATCGAGCGAAGAAGCAATTGTAAACTTTGTTAATGGAGCTTACGATGGAGTACAATCCGATGTTTGGAATCACATTTTGTTCTATCGTCAGATTATGGATATGGCAACAGACGATGGTTGGGCAGGAAATACAGAGCAGCCTAGACCTGATATTATTAGCATTGCGCATTATAATAACGTCGATGTTGGATCTACATATTTTCAGAACTTTTGGAATTTCCAGTTTCGGGGCATTACCAGGTGTAATGTAATCATCCAGGAGGTCGGAAATGCCAAGATTGATCAGGAGCTTGCCGATCGCCTACTTGGAGAAACGAAGTTCCTCCGGGCTTTTTATTACTTCCAATTAGTTAAAAATTTTGGAGGAGTACCAATCATAACTACATTTAATGAATTACTCGAACCTGAAATCTTCAACTATGAACGACAAAGTGAAGATGATGTTTACGCGCTCATCGAGGCTGATTTACTTGATGCCATTAACCTATTGCCACTTAAGAGTGAGTATTCAGCGGTAGATCAAGGAAGGGCTACGAAAGGAGCAGCTCAAGCTTACTTGGCAAAAGTATATTTGTTCAGAGAAAGGTGGAGTGAGGCAGCTACAATGGCGGATAATGTAATTCAATCAAATGAATATCAGCTAGAAGCCAATTATGATGACATTTGGGATTTGAATAATGAGAGTGGTGACGAAATTATATTTGAAATTAAATACCGTTCTGACCCAACGTATAGCATTGGTAATTTTTATGGAATAACAACAGGTTCGCGTTTTGACGGCGGATGGAATTGGGGTGTGCCCTCAAGTTATCTTGAAAAGGCATTCTTGGATGAAGGTGATGATATTCGTTTGAGAAATACGATTATCAAACATGGAGAACCTGTCTTTAATGACCCCGATGTTACTGCCTTTGATGCTGCACCAGACAGAAATAAATCTGCTAGAATAAATAGAAAGTTCTATGTACCACAGGCATATAGAGATACTCCTTACCGTCCAGGAAATTTAAATAACAACCATGTTTTCATGCGTTATGCAGATTTACTCTTGATGTATGCGGAGGCAAGCTATTTTGCTGGAAACAGCTCTGAAGCATTAGATAAATTAAAAATGGTAAGAGACAGAGTTAACCTAACTACAGATATGGCATTGAGCGGAGATAACCTGAGAGATGCTATATGGAAGGAAAGAAGATTAGAGTTGGCAATGGAACAACACCGTTTATACGACTTAAGAAGACAAAAAGTGAATGGAGTGCCCAGAATAAACAGTATTATGGGTAGCGATGGTACTTTTGTTCAGTATAATCTCAATGAAAGTACTGATGCATTTGAACTTGCTAACAATGGCGAAGATCAGGCAAAGGGTAGCACATTTGATCCAGCCAAACATTTGTTGTGGCCAATACCGACTAGTGAGATTATATTGTCAGGTGGTAGTATAAAACAAAACCCGGGCTACTAATTGAAATATTTAACTCTTCTATTGATATATATCGCTGTATTAATTGTAGCGTGCGAGGATAATTTTACCGACCCTAACGACCCGCAGTTTGGTTCGGGAGATAAAGGGTTAAAAGTAAATTTCGATCAACCCCATCAGACGATGCACCATTTTGGTGCCTCTGATGGTTGGTCGGTCGAGATTATAGGTGAAAACTGGCCAGTTTCCGACCGAGAGAACATTAGTGAGTTGCTTTTTAGTCAGGCGTTTGACCAAGAAGGGAATCCTAAAGGAATTGGTTTATCAATGTGGAGAACAAATCTTGGAGCAGGTAGCGCTAATATGAGTAGTAGTGGTTTTGCCTCTGATGCATGGTTTAGAGAAACCGAATGTGCCCTTCAACCAAATGGAACCTATGACTGGTCACAGCAGGTGGGTACCAGATGGTTTTTAAGAAAGGCTAAAGATTTTGGTGTGGACTATATTACAGCATGGATAACATCTCCACCATATTTTATGACCAAAAATGGTTACACTTTTATTACACCCGGTACCGTTGGCTACAACCTAAGGGAAGATGAACATAGCAATTTTGCAGCTTACATATCAGAATATGTTCAATATCATTCTGCGCAGGGGATTCAGATTAATTATGTAAGCCCCATAAACGAACCGCAGTACGAATGGTTAAGTACAGTAGGATCTTCTAAGCAGGAAGGGTCAAGGTGCTCTAATGATGAAGCTTATAATTTAGTAGAAGCAATAAATGCTAAGTTTTTGGATGATGCCATAGCAACAAAAATCATAATTCCGGAGTCTGGAGATCTAAGTGCTCTTCATTCGTATAAAAACAATTATCCTAATGCCTCTGATCAGGTAAGAGCCTTTTGGGATCAAAACAGTGCTAACTACCTTGGTGATTTTTCCACTGTAGAACGACTTGTGGCGGGTCACAGTTACTGGTCTAATAGTTCAACTAATGCAGGGATTAAGAATAGGCAGAATCTATTGTCGGCAAACCAGAGTTCAGGCATTAGTTTTTGGCAAACAGAATATTCGATATTGGGAGGTGATTATTTGGAAGGGAGAAATCAATCGGATCTAAATGAAATTGATTACTCACTTTGGATTGCAAGAATTATGCATTGGGATCTGACAATTGCCAATGCAACAGGATGGTCATGGTGGACAAGTTTGAGTTATCCGAAATACGGAGACCATAAGTACCGATTTGGTCTAATGAATTGGTATCCTGATTCGGAGTCAAGATCAAGTTCATCCGGACAAATTGAGGTGACAAAGAACCTATGGGCATTCGGTAATTTTAGCCGTTTTATTCGCCCAGGATTTAAAAGAGTAGATGTTTCAAACGACTTATTTGGTAGCCTTGAACTGGAGGCTGCAAATCTTATGGTATCGGCATTTGTATCGCCTACGGAAGAAGAATTGGTACTTGTTTTTGTAAATTATAGTAATGACAACATAACTGTGCCAATCCTGAACTATGGAACGAGTGATGGGTTCACGGTAAGTGAAGATACATTTGATATGTACTTAACAAATCAGACAAATAATTTGACATACTCCATGGTAAATGCTGCTGACATAAAAATTAAGGGAAAGTCTATAGTAACTCTCGTAGGTAAACTTAACTAATGAGTAGGTCTAGGAACCGGATGTTCGCAATTATTGCTATGCTCTTTACTCATGTCTCTGTTCAGAGCCAGGAGATTTCTATTTATCCTGAAGTTCATTACCAGACCATGCATAGCTTCGGTGCTTCAGATGCATGGCGTGCTCAGTTTGTTGGTCAGAATTGGCCAGTAGAAAAACGAGAGAGAATAGCTGACTTGTTGTTTAGTAAGGAGTTTGACAAAAAAGGGAATCCGCTTGGCATAGGACTATCGCTATGGCGCTTTTACATTGGAGCTGGTAGTATGGAGCAAGGCGATAATTCAAATATAGAGAACAAGTGGCGGAGGGCCGAAAGTTTCCTCCAGGAAGACAGCACCTATAATTGGAATAAACAAGCTGGGCAGCAGTGGTTCTTAAGAGCAGCTCATAAGAGAGGCGTAGAGCGATTTTTAGCATTTACAATAGCTCCTCCAGTACAATATGCCATCAATGGAAAAGCCTATTCCATAAATAACGATGAACGAATCAACTTAAAGCCTGGTCATTATGATGATTATGCCATTTTTCTGGCCGAAATCATGGAGCACTTTGAAGAAGAAGGAATGAGGTTTGATTATTTGAGTCCAATTAACGAACCTCAATGGGACTGGTCTAAAGCCAGCCAAGAAGGCACGGCGGCAACGAATGAAGATATTTATTTGTTTGTAAACTATCTTTCAAAAGAAATACAATCGAGACAACTTAATACATCGATCGTTATAAGTGAAGCGGCAGATATTCAGTTTATTTATAACAAATATCATGCAAGTGGGGATCAAGCCACTGTTTTCTTTAGTGACAATTCTGCATTGAACCTATCTCACCTTCCAAAAGTTGAAAATACGATTTCAGGTCATAGTTATTTCACTACCTGGCCTGTAGCTAAGCAAATAGATACCAGAAAGATGCTTCGAGCCAAACTAGATGAGCTGGACTCCTTAGATTATTGGCAAACTGAGTTCTGTATTTTAGAAGAATCCGATGAAATAGGAAATGGCAATGTGAGAGATCTTGGTATGGGGACAGCACTTTATGTAGCACGCGTCATTCATTCAGATATCACAATTGCTAATGCAAGTAGTTGGCAATGGTGGACAGCTCTTACCACATTTGATTATAAGGATGGATTGATTTATCTTGATACGGGCGATGAGTCTGATCTTTTTAATCGTGAAAAAATGGTTTTTAATGGGCAGATTCGTGAGAGTAAACTTCTTTGGACATTAGGAAATTTTTCACGCTTTGTAAGACCGGGAATGGTTAGGGTGGACGCGGTTATTCACGATAATGAAAAAATTGATATAGCCGCTTTTAAGAAAGATAAAGACTGCGTTCTTGTACTAATTAATTATAGTGATGATGCCGAAAAGCTTTCGATTTCTTCGGAAATTGAAGTAACTAGTGCTTATTTGACCGATGAGCATAATGATCTGAGCCTGTATGAATTAAAAGGTAAGACGATTAAGTTGCCTAAGCGGTCTGTGACAACTATCCTAGGAAAAATCTAATCATGGCTGAGCAAAAATTTAATATCACCTACCTTCTATCATTGGCGCTAACATCGGCCTTAGGAGGCCTTCTTTTTGGGTACGATTGGGTTGTCATTGGAGGAGCAAAACCTTTTTACGAATTATATTATCAAATTCAAGATGTACCTAGCTTACAAGGATGGGCTATGAGTAGTGCTCTTATAGGGTGTATATTTGGAGCACTCACTTCTGGGTTTTTATCTGATAGATATGGTAGAAAGCAGCCACTTATTCTGGCGGCAGGCCTATTTATTATATCCGCCTACGGTAGTGGAGCGGCGAATGACTTTACGTTGTTTATTATCTATAGGTTAATTGGTGGTGTCGGCATTGGTATTGCATCGACGCTTTCGCCAATGTATATTGCCGAAATATCGCCTGCTCATATTAGAGGCCGTTTTGTCGCTATCAACCAGCTTACGATTGTGATTGGGATTTTGGCCGCCCAAATCTGTAACTATTTGATTGCTGAACCAATTCCTGATACTTTTTCATCAGCTGATATTTTAACTTCGTGGAATGGAACGAGCGGTTGGCGATGGATGTTTTGGGCAGAACTTGTACCCGCTATTGGATTCTTTATTCTCTTATTTTTCATACCCAAGAGCCCACGATTCCTTGTGAAATCTGCAAGATCTGAAAAGGCAGAAGGTATTCTCCAGAGAATCGGCGGGGCGTCTTATGCCAAAGAGGAAATAGAATTAATTAAACTTTCGTTTAGTGATACAAGGAAAGTTGCGCTAAGTGATTTAAATACGAAGTCAATTCGACCTATCCTTCTTTTAGGTATTGTCCTTGCAGTTTTTCAACAGTGGTGTGGAATAAATATTATATTCAATTATGCAGAGGAGATATTCACCGCCGCAGGATATACTGTTGGTGATATGCTGTTCAATATCGTAATTACGGGTAGTGTAAATCTTATATTTACCTTGATAGCAATGAATACGGTAGATTCTTTGGGGCGAAAAAAATTGATGCTCTTTGGCTCTTTAGGATTGGCACTAGTATATATGGTTTTGGGACTAAGTTATTTTATGGGTTGGAATGGCCTACCTATCTTAATTCTGGTGGTATTATCTATAGGTATTTATGCGATGTCTCTGGCTCCAATAACGTGGGTGGTATTATCCGAAATCTTTCCTAACCGACTTAGGGGAGTCGCTATGTCTATTGCAACGCTCTCCTTGTGGATAGCATCATTTGTTTTAACATTTACTTTTCCAATCCTCAACAATGTCCTAGGTTCTTATGGGATTTTCTGGTTATATAGCGGTATTTGTTTATTAGGTTACCTCTTTATAAAGAGTAAGTTGCCAGAAACAAAAGGAAAGTCTCTAGAAGAAATAGAGCGCGATCTAACTAACTAGTGCACTAATGAAATGGAAGTTTTAAAATCGAATCAGTAGTTTTCTAATAATATTTTGCGATGGTAAAAACTAATATTATAACAAAATCAATCCCTACCTACGAGCTGGGAAAGTCAGAAATCAATCCTGTATTTTTTGAAAAGCGTGTTTATCAAGGTTCTTCAGGAAAGGTATATCCTGTACCATTTATCGATAAAGTTTATGACAATCTTGTAGACAGAAATTATCAGTTAGCAACATTAGAGAATGAATTTATTCGATTGTCAATGCTACCAGAGATAGGAGGAAGAATATTCGAAGGTCAAGATAAAACAAATAACAATTATAATTTTTTCTACAAGCAAGAGGTGATTAAACCTGCACTCGTTGGCTTAGCTGGCCCATGGCTTAGTGGAGGCGTAGAGTTCAATTGGCCACAGCATCATCGACCCGGCACCTATTTACCCACAGATGTCTTTATTGAAAAAGAGTCTGATGGCGCTTCTACCATTTGGATGTCAGAATATGACCCCATGTATAGACTAAAAGGGATGCACGGTATTCGAATTCGGCCTGAGAGTTCATTGATTGAGCTAAGAGGTCGATTATTCAATAGAACCCCGCTTACACAGACATTCTTATGGTGGGCCAATGTCGCAGTAGAAGTTCATCAGGATTATCAAAGTTTTTTCCCACCAGATGTGCATTACGTTGCAGATCATGCTGCGCGAGCTATTAGTAGCTTTCCTTATGCAGAAAACTCTTATTACGGTATACCTTACCACAAACGCCCTGGCAAAAATGATCTCAGGAAGTATGAAAACATTACAGTTCCTACCAGCTATATGGTATGCGATACAAAGTATGACTTTTTTGGAGGGTATGACAATAAGGCAGATGGCGGATTTATACATGTAGCTAATCGGCATATTGCACCTGGTAAAAAGCAGTGGACCTGGGGTAGTGAAGAGTTCGGTAAAGCATGGGATAGAGAATTAACAGATATCGGAGGGCCTTACTTTGAGTTAATGGCTGGTGTCTACACAGATAATCAACCCGACTTCTCCTATCTATTACCTTTTGAGACCAAAACATTTTCTCAGTATTGGTGGAGTTATAAAAAGCTTGGTCCCGTTCAAAATGCCAATAAGCTAGTTGCTATCAAGTTGCTTCCGAAACAAGGTAATAAGGTAGAAATGGGTGTTGTAAGTAGCAGTAAGCTAACCAATGTTACAGTTATTATTAAGATAGCCTCAAAGCAGGAGATCGTTGCTAAGCTTACAATAGGGCCAGAAACTCCATGGGTTTGTGAAAGAGAGTTCGGTTCAGGAGAAGAAAATATACTTTCATTGGCGGTATTAGATGAAAATGGTAAAACTTTACTCACTTATTCACATAAGGAGATCAATAAATCAAGAGATCGTAATGTAGCAGTTGAACCAAAGCAGCCTGATGAAGAAAAAAGCTCAATAAAATTAAACATGATTGGAGACCATCTGGAACTGTACAGACATCCAACACGATACCCTGAAACTTATTGGGAAGCAGCTCTTGAGAGTGATCCTAATAATTATGATGCACACATCTCACTTAGTAAGGTCTTGATTAAAGCAGGTCTTTTTGAAAAAGCAAAAGATCATGCTAGCCAGGCAATTGATATTTTAACAACCTATCATCCAAACCCATCTACAGGAGAAGCTCATTATTATCAAGGAATTGCCTCCTATCATTTGGGCGAGTCTGATTTAGCATACAAATCATTCTATAAGGCTATTTGGAATTATGAATGGCGATCTCCAGGTTACTATATGCTTGCTAGGCTCGATGCACAAAAAGAAGACTTTGAGTCGGCAATAGAGCACCTTGATGCTTCTCTTGTAACAAACGCACATAATAATAGTGCCACCATACTCAAAGCCGTAATTCATTCTGAGATGAACAAAAAGGCAGAAGCAGAAAACCTACTAGTGAACCTGCTCGCAATAGATCCTCTTGATCAATGGGCAAATTTTGAATTAGGACGAATTAGAGGTAATTATGAAAATTTCATTGAATCGAGTAGAAATGATGCTCAAACTGTTATTGACATTGCCTTCGAATATATTGCAAGTGGCTTTTATCAGCCTGCAGTTGAGCTAATCGAGTTGCACCATAATTCCCCTACCAAAGAGTGCGCCGTTCCAAATCCGATGGGACAATCAATTATGACAGATGTAATTTTAGCTTGGTTGTACTTTGCTAATGGCAAGAGGGATAAAGGAGATCAACTTCTGAATATAATCGCTAAAAAATCTTTTGACTATTTCTTCCCATCGCGATTAGAGGAGTTAAAAATGCTTGAATGGATCGCAGAAAATAAGTCTGATTCAATGCTCGTTTATTATGGCTTGGGAAATTTTTACTTTAATGCCAAGCGTCACCAGGACGCAATTCAAATATGGGAGAAAGCCGTTGATTCTGGTTGTCAATATGCAACCCTCTATAGGAATCTGGGAATTGCCTATTGGAATGCTAATCAGGATGGGGAGAATGCCATATCCTTTTATGAAAGGGCGGTGGAGCGGTCTCCTGATGATATGAGAATACAGTTTGAATATGATCAGCTACGAAAGAAGCTTAATTATGATCCAATGAGCAGGCTCAAGGACCTGTTGGCTTTGAAAGATGAAGTTTTTTCTAGAGATGATTTTAGTGTAGAATTGGCAACTTTATACAATCTGACTAATCAAAGTGAAAAGGCACTAGACCTTTTATCTAATCGTAATTTTCATCCATGGGAGGGGGGAGAAGGCCAAGTGCTAAAACAATACACCTATGCTTGTATTAAGTTGGGCAAAAGGGCACTTAATGAAAATGATCCCAAAAGTGCTTTAAACTATTTTAATAAATCAATAGATACTCCTGATAACTTAGGAGAAAAGTATCACCCTCTTCAAGCCCTTGCCCATGTAAACTATTGGAAAGGCTGTGCCCATAGAGCAATAGGAAATGAGGTAGAGGCAATAAAGCATTTTCAGTCAAGTGCGGATGAGGAAGGAGATTTTATTGATATGGCCGTTAGTAACTTTTCAGAGCTTACCTATTATAAAGCATTGTCAATGATAGAGATAGGAAAAGAACCTGAAGCACTCAAAGTGCTTAGTGAAATGAAGGAATTTGCTGTCAGAAAACAAAAAGAAGAGGCCAAAATAGATTATTTCGCAACCTCTCTACCATTGTTGCTGGTTTTTGAAGATGATATTCAAATGAGGAATACAATAGAAGCGTACTATTTACTTGGACTCGCAGAATTGGCCGCTGATAATTTGCAGTGTGCAAATCAAAACTTCAAAAAAGTCCTAGATCTAAACGCTTCTCATATTGGTGCGAAAGATTACTTGCACCAAGTTTCCAATAATCTTATAAAAGTGAACAAATAATTATGAAAAACCAGCTCCTAATATTGGTTTGCTGTGTGGTGTTGTACAGCTGCACAGAACCCAAACAAGAATCTTCAAAAAAACCTAACATCCTATTCATATTGGCTGATGATTTAGGAGCTTTTGATTTGAGTTATGCAAATAACGCGTATTATGAGTCTCCTAATATCGATCGGATAGCGAAAGAAGGAGTTCAGTTTACGAATGGTTACGCTGGTGCTCAAGTTTGTAGCCCATCACGCGCAACAATTTTGACTGGAAAAACGACAGTTGCTCATGGCGTTACCGACTGGATTGGAGCTGAGACTGGCGAGTCCTGGGGTAAGAGTCATCCTTACACCACAATTTTGCCACCGAACTATAGCATGCAGCTAGATTCTGCCGAGAATACGCTACCAGAATTCTTAAAAGCGAATGGATACAAAACCTTTTTCGCTGGGAAGTGGCATTTGGGTGCGAAGGGTTCTTGGCCTGAGGATCATGGGTTTGAGATCAATAAAGGTGGCTGGGATGTTGGTAATCCAAAGGGAGGATACTTTTCTCCGTTCAATAACCCTAACCTGGAGGATGCTGAAAATGGTCAAAACCTGAGTGAGCGACTCGCTCTTGAGACAGCTAATTTTATCAAAGAGAATAAGAACGAACCATTCTTTGCTTTCTTGTCATTTTATGCTGTTCACAGCCCTATTCAAACTAAGGAAGCTTATTGGCGAAAGTACCGTGACAAGGCAGTATCGGCCGGGCTCGATTCAAGTGGATATAAAATGGAGCGACGTTTGCCCATTCGAACGGTGCAAGATAACCCTGTATACGCAGGGCTTGTTCAGCATATGGACGACGCAGTGGGAATTGTATTACAGCAATTAGAAGAGCTTGGATTAGAAGATAATACAATAATTGTTTTTACTTCTGATAATGGCGGTGTCGCCTCCGGTGATGCATACTCTACCAGTAATGCTCCTTTGAGAGGAGGTAAAGGCTACCATTGGGAAGGTGGAATTCGGGTTCCTTATCTAATCAAAGTGCCTGGTGTGACACCCAAAGTAGTAGATTACCCTGTTAGCGGCCAGGATTTTTATCCAACTATTGCCGAGCTAGTCGGCTTAGCTATCCCGTCAGATCAAAAAGTAGACGGCATTAGCTTAAAAAGCACATTGGTTGGAAATACTCCTAAGGAAAGAACACTGGTTTGGCATTATCCACATTATGGGAATCAGGGTGGTGATCCTGTTTCTACAATAAGGGAAGGCGATTTCAAACTTATCTATTATTGGGAAACTAAATCTTCAGAGCTATATAATTTATCCTCCGACGTGGGAGAACAAAATGATCTTTCTTCTGAGAAGATAGCAATGGCTACCGCTTTAGAACAAAAGCTCTTCAATGTCTTAAAGGAGCAGCAAGCGCGCTATCCTGAAGATAACCCTTATTTCAGCGAGGAAGCGCTTAGAGATCGTATGCAGAAAGTTAGCGATGTGTGGCTTCCACAATTAGAGGCGAAGAGGTTGAGAATGCTTCAAGATGATTTCAAGCCTAATGAAAATTGGTGGGGGAGCTCAATAATTGACTAATTAGCTATGAGAGTAAAAACTATATACTGGACCACAATAACATTAATTACATTAGTTTTCTTTATTGGATGTGGAACTGAACCAAAAGAGCAATTGATTGACCTCTCTGGAAGTTGGCTGGTAAAGCTTGATCCAGAAAATACAGGAGAAAATGCTGGTTGGTATATGACACAGCTCGAAGGAGAGTCGATTACCCTTCCGGCTACATTAGATGAAGCGGGAATTGGAACACCGAATACCCTAAAGCCTGTTCTTAATAACTATGTGCTATCCCACCTTACTCGGAAAAACAGCTACACTGGAAAAGCCTGGTACCAGCGCTCAATTAGCATTCCGCCTGGTTGGGCAGGAAAAACAATATCTCTCATGCTGGAGCGGGTGCTATGGACATCAGAGGTTTGGATTGATGAAGAAAAAGTACCTTCGATTCAAGAGAGCTTAATAACTCCACATTACTTTGACCTGTCAAACCTTCTTTCACCAGGGGATCATACCATCACTATTTTGGTGAATAACGGCAACAGATATCCGGGCATTAATGTGGCAGGAAATAAGTATCCAGCGCCTGAAGATAAGGATATGGCACATGCATATACAAACCATACCCAGATCAAGTGGAACGGAATTCTTGGCGAAATGACACTGAAGGCCTACCCCGCAGTTGCTGTTGAACAAGTTCAGGTTTATCCATACCTCGATCAGAATAGGGTGAAAGTGAGTGGTCTCCTATCTGGTGTGCAAGAAGGGGATGTCAAAATTGAGATTTTGAAAGACGGTGAGGTTAAATATAAGACGACCGCTTCAATAAGTAGAACATCGTTCTCTACTGAGTTTGATGCTGGATTTCTAGAGAAGTGGAGTGAATTCAATCCAATAACTTATGAGTGCCGCGTGTCTGTGGCGTCTCATCAGAAGGCGGTAACTTTTGGCTATCGTAATTTCACCAATGAAAATGCGGTGTTGGCCGTAAATGGTCAGCGAACATTTATGCGAGGCAATTTGGAATGTGTTATTTTTCCACTTACAGGCCGACCGCCAATGGATAAAAAAGGATGGATGAGTCTGATGGACACAGCACGTGCTTATGGATTAAATCATTTACGATTTCACTCTTGGTGCCCCCCCAAAGCTGCTTTTGAGGTTGCTGATGAGATAGGGATGTATTTGCAGGTAGAGCTTCCTCTTTGGAATCTCAATGTAGGCAGGGATGAAGCTACGAATGATTTCTTATATTCTGAAGCTAAAAACTTGATTAGAGAATATGGTAATCACCCCTCATTTGTCTTCTTTTCAGTTGGCAATGAATTGGAGGGTGATCCAGCCTGGCTAAATGGATTGGTGGCTGAAATGAAAGTATGGGATGACCGCCATCTCTATACGACCACTACATTCTCTTTTCAAAAGGACATAAGTGGGATCCCTCAGTCTGAGGATGAATATTTTGTGACTCAATGGACCAAAAAAGGATGGGTTCGAGGACAAGGCGTTTTCAACCAAAATCCTCCCAATTTCAGTAAGAACTTCACAAATAATATGGATTATATTGGGGTTCCACTCATTAGTCATGAAATTGGTCAATACTCGGTGTACCCGGATTTATCAGAAATGGAGAAATACACTGGTGTTCTTGAACCGCTCAACTTCGAAGCGGTCAAGATAGATCTTCAACAAAAGGGATTGCTCGATTTTGCACCTGAATTCACTATGGCATCTGGCAAATTGGCTGCTCTACTTTATAAAGAAGAAATAGAGCGAGCCCTTCGTACACCGGAGTTTGACGGTTTTCAATTACTTCAATTGCAAGACTTTCCGGGACAAGGCACAGCTTTGGTAGGCTTACTCAACGCATTCTGGGAATCGAAGGGTGCAATAAATGCCGCAGAATTTAGCGAATTTTGTGCTCCAGTTGTACCCTTATTAAGCTTTGAAAAGGCCGTTTATAAATCGGGTGAAACATTCAAAGCACATGTTATAATCGCCAATTTCAAGCAGCCTATAGACGAATATGCTATTCGCTGGAAGATAATGGAAGGTGAGAAAAAGCTTTTTGTAGGTGATTTGAGAGGACCGTCATTGGATGTTGGAAACGAAAATATTATAGGAGAGATTAGTGCGAACTTGAGTGTTGATAAAGCAGTTGAGCTAGAAATTCAAGTGGAAGTTTTAGGCACACCCTATAAAAACAGATGGAAGATTTGGGTTTATCCTGAAGAAAGCACTTCTAATGGAAATATTCTCTACACGCGTTCATTTTCAGAGGCTAAAAAGGGTCTTTCTGAGGGCAAGAAAGTGCTTTTTAACCCGGATTATAGGGATATTCAAGGTGTTACAGGTAGGTTCGTACCAGTGTTCTGGAGTCCCGTCCACTTTCCAGACCAACCTTCAACTATGGGAATCTTATGCGACCCGGAACATGGAGCATTAGCCGATTTTCCAACCGAGTTTCATGCAAACTGGCAATGGTGGGATCTTAACATTAACTCTAAGGCACTCAATCTTAATGATTTGGATCCTATCGTCCGCGTAATTGATAATTTTGTTACCAACAGAAGTCTAGGGATTCTTTTTGAGGCAAAAGTTGGTACAGGCAAACTTATTCTTACATCTATCGATTTGGCTAATGATTTAGATAAGCGAATTGTAGCAAGGCAAATGAAAAGGAGTCTGTTATCTTATATGAGTTCAGATGATTTTGCTCCAGTACAAACTATTGATTTCTCTAAGATTGAATTGCTTAAAAATTAAATGCATGGTATCACCAATGTTTTATCAGCGAAGAGGAGGCCCTTCTCCCCTAAAGTAGGTGTTTTTAATCGTTGAAATATTTAGAATGAATTTTCGGGTCATATCGAGGCACATTGCGTGAATGCTAAATTCTAGGAAAAATATGAATTCTGTTGGGCTCTATAAATCAGAAAATAGAACCAGAATGACTAAGGAATTGCTCTTACTGTTATTTTTTTTATTTACTTTAAATATTTTAGGAGCCCAGGTACCGGAGTGGGAAAATCCTGAGGTCTTTGAAATTAATAAACTCCCACCTAGAGCTACATTTTATCACTTTTCTAATGAGTTTGAAGTAAACGAAGATTGGCAACTGTCCAGCTCATATCAATCTTTAAATGGTAAGTGGAAGTTTAATTGGGTGAGAAGTCCTGAAGATCGACCTATTGACTTTTACAAAAAGGAATATGATGTAAGCGGCTGGAACGAATTGGAAGTGCCAGGAAATTGGGAAATTAATGGATATGGCATTCCGATCTACACCAATGTTGTATATCCTTTCCCGAAGAACATACCCTTCATACCTCATGAATATAACCCAGTAGGCAGTTATCGCAGAAGTTTCTCTCTTCCAGAATCTTGGGAAGGTGAACGAATTACACTTTATTTAGGGGCCGTTCGAAGTGCTATGTACATCTGGGTCAACGGAGAAAGAGTTGGCTACAGTGAAGGCAGTAAGCTTCCATCAGAGTTTGATATTTCTGATTTTGTAGTAACAGGTGAAAATCAAATAGCAATTGAAATCTATCGATGGTCTGACGCCAGCTACATAGAAGATCAGGATTTTTGGCGACTGAGTGGAATTGAACGGGATGTTTATATCTATGCTACACCAAAAACTTCTATTGGAGATTTTCGGGTACAAGCGGGCCTTGATGATTCTTACCAAAATGGAGACTTCCAATTAGATATAATGATTACCGATACCGACGCGTGTGAAAACTGTGAAATTGAAATTAAGTTAATTGATGATAAAGATGAAGTTTTTCGTAATATCCAACCAATCACAGAATCTAGATTTAATCATGTACTTCCTGATGTAAATCCTTGGACTGCTGAAACTCCCTACCTCTACAATCTGTTCGTTACTCTCAAGAGCCCAAAAGGCGAAACCCTAGATGCCACAAGTACTAAGGTAGGCTTTCGAGAAATCGAAATTAAAGATAGTCGACTTCTAATTAATGGTTCACCAGTATATTTAAAAGGAGTAAACCTTCACGACCATGATCAAACGCGAGGACATGTCATATCAGAAGATCTGACTAGACTTGACATGAGGATTATGAAAGAAAACAATATTAATGCTATACGATGCAGTCATTATCCAAAGGACCCACACTTCTATGAAATGGCCGACAAATACGGGTTTTATGTAATAGATGAGGCAAATATTGAAGTGCATGGAATGGGAACTACAAATCAAGGATTGGATAATAATGAAGAGGCAAAAGCTATTCATCCGGCATACCTTCCAGAATGGAGGGAAGCTTTCTTGGCAAGGACCAAGCGAATGTATCAACGAGATAAAAATCATCCAAGCGTTATAATTTGGTCGCTAGGCAATGAGGCAGGCAACGGTCAAAACCTTATGGATACCTACGATTATCTTAAAAGTGTTGATGCAACACGTCCAGTACAATATGAAGGAGCAACCAGTTACCGTAATTCGGATATTCAAGCACCTATGTATGCTAGATTGGAACATATGGAACGCTATCTGAAATCTGAAAATCAAAGGCCATACATACTGTGTGAGTACGCTCATGCAATGGGAAATAGCGTTGGTAATTTGCAAGATTATTGGGATATCATTGAAGCGCATGATATTTTTCAGGGTGGATTCATTTGGGATTGGGTGGATCAAGGCTTAGTAGACAAAGATGAAAATGGTGAGGAGTACTGGGCGTATGGTGGTGACTTGGGAGGGGAGAATCTACAAAACGACAAAAATTTCTGTCTAAACGGGATTGTTAATCCAGACCGAACCCCACATCCAGCCCTTTTTGAAGTAAAAAAAGTTTATCAGAACATAAAGTTCCAGGAGTTCGACTTAACTAACAAGACATTAACCATATACAATGGTTATGATTTCATAGATCTATCGGGCTTCAATTTTGAATGGAGCTTATTGGCGAATGGTAATGAAATAGCCAATGGTAAAATAAGTGACCTTAACACTTCGGCCAGAAGCGATTCGACGGTACGACTGGTATTGCCAGACTTAGTTGGAGAGCTTGAGTATTTATTGAATATATCAGCAACCACTAAATCAAAAAATGGGCTTCTTAGTGAAGGGCATGAAGTTGCTAAAGAACAATTTCCTCTAACTGGGTATGCTTGGGAAGTAATAAACTGCAAGGAGTTTGGTAACATGACAGTTGAGAGAGAGGGGACCACGATAAAGATTAATGGCAACGGGTTTCTGTATGAGATTACAGAAGATGAGGGAGAACTCGTTACTATGGATTTTGGGTATGGTAACCTGATCCACGATCCAATTTCCGTAAATTTCTGGCGAGCACCTACTGACAATGACTTTGGATTTAAAATGCAAAAAGACTGGCTTGATTGGAAGTTAGCAAGCCACAATCAGAATTTTGTTAAACTAGAAATGAGCACGCTTGAAGACGCTACGAATGTTAGAAGCGGTGATGTCAATTGGAAAAGAGTATCAATGGGTGAGATTAAAGATTGTTTTGTGGTTCTTAAGACTAGACATGATTTACCGGCAGTTGACGGAATAGTTGATATTTATTACTTAATAAGTCAGGCAGGCGAGTTGGAAGTAATTGTTAGTTTGGAGTTAACAAAGGACAATGATCTCAAGCCACTACCACGATTTGGTGTGAACTTCTCAATCGCTAGTTTATATAATACTGTTCGGTATTATGGCAGGGGACCACATGAAAATTATCAGGATAGATTCACGAGTGCATTTCTTGGCATCTATAGTTCTACAGCTGAAGAACTTTATTTTCCTTATTCACGCCCACAGGAAAACGGATACCATATAGATACACGATGGCTTAATTTGTCATCTGCAAGCGGAGATGGTATTCAGATAAGATCAATAGAAGAAGCATTTGGATTTTCAACTCTACGAAATACAATCGATGATTTTGATGAAGGATTAGAAAAAACAAATCGTCATACTACAGACATTAAACCAAGGGATTTTATTAATGTAAATATTGATTTCAGCCAAATGGGTGTTGGCGGTGATACAAGCTGGGGAGCAAAGCCTCATGAGAAGTATCAGATTGCTCCAAAAGATTACATGTTTAGTTTTAGAATTACAAGCCTCAACTTATGATAAAATTATTTACTCGTTCTAAGAACCTGATAATAGTACTCATGCTAATTGGGATGTTCCTTCAATCTCAAGATTTGTTTTCCCAAAATAGTAAACCAAATATTGTATTGATATATGTGGACGATTTAGGTTATGGTGATATTGGAGTAAATGGAGCAATTGGAGTTGAAACCCCTAATGTGGATGCACTCGCAGCAGAAGGCATGAATTTTACGGATGCACACGCGCCTGCGGCCACTTGTACTCCATCCAGATATTCATTGCTTACAGGCAGCCATGCATTTCGGAGAAAAGCGGCAATACTTGCAGGTGATGCGCCACTCTTAATAGACACGGCAGCCGAAACTTTGCCTAAAATGCTGAAAAGGGCAGGATATCGAACAGGAGTGGTAGGAAAATGGCACTTAGGACTCGGTAATGGACTTCTAGATTGGAATAAGCGAGTGGCTCCAGGCCCAAACGAAGTTGGGTTTGATTATAGCTTCCTAATTCCTGCAACGGGGGATAGGGTACCTTGTGTGTTCTTAGAAAATCAGTATGTGGTCGGATTGGATTCGAGCGACCCAATCGAAGTAAGTTATGGCTCAAAGATAGATGGTTACCCTACAGGAGTAAACAGTCCACACTTATTGAAGCAGCATACCGACCCTCAACACTTAGGATCTGTAATCAATGGTATTTCAAGAATTGGATATATGAAAGGGGGGGAGCAGGCGCTCTGGGTAGATGAGGATTTTCCAGAAATATTAACATCTAAAGCGAAGTCCTTCATGGCTGAAGATACTGACAGCTCATTCTTTCTTTTCTTTTCACTTCATGACATTCATCAACCTCGGATTGCGAATATAGATTTTGTTGAGTCGAGTTCTATGGGACCTAGAGGAGACGTTATTGCCCAAATGGATTGGTGTGTTGGAGAAGTAGTTGCTGAGCTGGGTAGACTTGGTGTACAGGAAAACACCTTAATTATTTTTACCAGTGATAATGGTCCAGTCCTCGACGATGGGTATCTAGACTATGCCCGAGAGTTGGTTGGAGATCACAAGCCAGGAGGTCTTTTTAGAGGCGGTAAGTATTCTGGCTATGAAGCAGGTACGAGAGTTCCCACCATCGTTTATTGGCCAGGAAATGTTCCAGAAGGAACGTCAGATGCCTTAGTTGGCCAGATTGATTTACTAGCCTCCTTAGCAGGTTTGCTCAAAACTAAACTTAACGACAAAAAGTTAGATAGTAAAAACCAACTGGACGCTTGGCTAGGAAAAGATAAGGTAGGACGAGAGTTTCTTGTAGAAGAAGCCTATGCTATAGGGATACGCTGGAATCAATGGAAATATATTCCACCATCTAACCGACCTCAGCCAAAGTGGATTACAGAAAAATTCATTGAAGCAGCCTTTAATCCTGAACCACAGTTGTATCGACTTAGTGATGACCCAGGAGAAACAAAAAATCTGGCAACGCAATATCCCGAAGTCGTCGCTAAACTTCAAAAAAAACTCAATAAGATTAAGTCAAATGATTAGTTTTTCAAAAGCGCTCTTGAGAATGTTGCAGGCAATTCTGATGGTAACTATCCTTCAATCTTGTGGTAAAAATGATGCTCTCATCGATGAGATTCACCTCGATGGAATCTGGGCAGTGTCCCTGGACAGTCTGGATATTGGAGAAACGAACCAATGGCATTCTAAGTCAACAAATGAGTGGCAAAGTATTGAGCTTCCTGGTTCTCTTGCCGAGCAATACCTTGGCAATGATGTTACGGTTAATACACATTGGACAGGCAATATGTGGAATGACAGTGCCTGGTACACTGATAAAACAATGGAGCAATACCGCCAACCCGGTAATGTGAAAGTTTCATTTTGGCTCACACCGAATAAGGAGTTTTACGGACCAGCATGGTATCGTAGGGAAATTGAGATCCCTGAGTCCTGGCAAGAGAACCATATTCATTTGTTTTTGGAACGTCCTCACTGGGAAACAATGCTTTGGGTTAACGGGCAGAAAGTGGGCCTGCGAAACACACTTGGTACCCCACATGAATATGACCTAACTGAATTTTTAAAGGTTGGTAGTAATCAGCTAACAATTAGAGTGGACAATCGAATAAAATCTATCAATCCTGGCTTGGATGCCCATAGTATCTCCGATAATACTCAATCCAATTGGAATGGCATAGTGGGTCAAATGAAACTGGTTAGTTTACCAAAAATATCACTTGCCGAAGTGCAGGTTTATCCTGACATGCAGAAGAAACAGGTTACCGTCAAAGCACAGATCTCCGGAATGACCGACAAAGATGAAGCTGTTCTAAAGGTTTTCGCTACCTCCGAGACCTCCGGAGAACAACTTAATACTGTAGTTCGAATCATTGACGGAGTCAATGAGGGTATCGTAGAACTGGTTTATTCAATGGGAGACAAACCTTTGCTATGGGATGAATTTTCACCGAACCTTTATACACTCACGTTACAACTGGAATCGGATCAGGGAACCACTAAAAAAGACATCTCTTTTGGTATGCGTGAATTCAAGGTTGATGGTAAGCGGTTCGCTATTAATGGTCGTCCGGTATTTCTTCGCGGCACCCTCGAATGCGCAATTTTTCCGCTTACAGGCTACCCTCCAACAAATGTTGATGATTGGAGAAGAATATTATCAATCATCAAGGAGCATGGCTTAAACCACATGCGTTTTCACTCATGGTGTCCTCCGGAGGCAGCTTTTACTGCTGCAGATGAACTAGGGGTTTATTTACAGGTCGAGGCTTCTGCATGGACAACGATAGGAGACGGGGAGCCTATTGATGAATGGATATATAAGGAAGCGGAGAGCATAATAAGTAATTATGGCAACCATCCATCGTTTGTGATGATGGCTTATGGTAATGAGCCATCAGGAAAGAACCAAAACGAATACCTCTGGAATTTTGTAAACCATATGAAAGCCTTGGATAGCCGACGCCTTTATACCAGTGGTGCAGGATGGCCTTTGTTAGATAATTTGGATTATTTTAACCATAAAGGACCTAGAATACAAGGGTGGGCTCAGGAATTGAACAGCATTATTAATGCTGAACCACCACAAACCATGTTTGATTATGATGATTTAATTCAGCAGACTCCCATCCCTTATGTTAGCCATGAAATGGGTCAGTGGTGTGTATTTCCAAATTTCAAGGAGATGTCTAAATATACAGGTGTTCTCCAACCTAAGAATTTCGAAATATTTAAGGAGACTCTTGAGGCTAATAAGATGGGTGATTTAGCAGATAGTTTTCATTTAGCCTCAGGCAAGCTACAGGCAATTTGTTATAAAGCAGATATTGAAGCAGCACTTCGCACCAAAGACATGGCCGGTTTTCAGCTACTCGACTTGCATGATTTTCCAGGGCAAGGTACAGCACTAGTTGGAGTTTTAGATCCGTTTTGGGATAGCAAGGAATATATCACACCAGAAGAGTTTAGAAGGTTTAGTGATGTAACAGTGCCCCTGGTTAGACTTAATAAACGTGTATTTACTAATAATGAAATTTTTGTTGCTGACGCTGAGGTTGCCCATTATGGTTCAACACCTCTAAAGCAAGTGACGCCAACCTGGCAACTCGTTGCAGGAACTGAGGTATTTGCGGAGGGTAAACTGAGTACTACTAACATACCTATTGGAAACGGTACCAATCTTGGGGAGATTAGTGTGGGCTTGGGGCAACTTAAGCAACCAACCAAGCTGAGGCTAGAGATAAATGTGCTGTCAGACACCAATACATGGGATGTTTGGGTCTATCCTGAATACAAAGAAGAAATTGCCGATGAGCTTGATTACAAAGTAGTGCAAAAACTTGATAAGGGTACACTCGATTACCTTGAAAGAGGGGGTCGTGTACTATTAAACATTAATAAGGGAGATATTGCCCCTGATAAAGGAGGGGATATTGGTGTAGGATTTTCAAGTATTTTTTGGAATACTTCCTGGACAAATGGACAGAAGCCACATACACTAGGTATATTATGTGATCCTGACCATCCAGCATTGAGTGAGTTTCCTACAGAGTACCATTCCAATTGGCAATGGTGGGATGCAATGAGCCATTCGAATGCAATAGTTTTAGACGATTTTCCACCAGAACTTTCGCCGATCGTAAGAATTATTGATGATTGGTTTGAAAATCGCAGAACTGCTTTGATCTTTGAAGTGAAAGTTGGTGAGGGAAAACTTCTTTTCTCAGGAGTTGATCTCCATACGAGACTGGATAAACGACTGGAAGCACAGCAGTTAAGATATAGCCTGGAACGATATATCGGATCAGAAGCTTTCCAACCTCAAATTAGTTTAAGTAGGGAAAAGGTTCTTGACTTGTTGGTTTATAATTAGAATTACATAACACAAAATTCGCTGAGAATGAGAATAGCGAGGAAAATTTTAAGAGGAGCGGCAATTTTTACCTTATTGTTTTTCGGAGGATGCTCTGACAACTTCACAGACCCGAACGATCCTCAATTCGGAGATGATGACAAGGGTACTGGCGAGCTAAACCCGGATGTGGACGAAGACACTCCTTCTAATGCCCAACCGTTCATTGACGGAGTTTCAGAAAGCAGGGATTTAGTTTGGAGTGATGAATTTTCCGGAGATGCATTGAATACGAGCAAATGGACAAAAAACCATAGTAGTAAGACGAGAAACCCAAGACCAGATAAAGGTATTATGGATTGGCGTTGGTTGGAGGAGGATGCATTTTTAGATGGCCAGGGAAAGCTTGTACTAAGAGCAAGAAAGGTTGGAGATGATGCCATGCGATGCGGCGCGGTCTATACTTTTCAAAAGTATGAGCCAACCTATGGGTATTTTGAGACAAGACTGAAAATTGCCGAAACAGCGAAAGCCAACCATACGGCCTTCTGGCTGCAAGGAGAGTTTATGGGAAATGTGGATGGTACTGGACGAGATGGGGCAGAGATAGATGTCTTTGAGTCAGCATGGGTCGGTGAATACACAAAATCTGTTGTTCACATCGATGGTTATGGAGCCAGCCACAAGGCGAACACTAAGAAGTATAATACCCCGGGTATACATGATGGTTACCACGTTTATGGACTTAACTGGACGCCAGAAAAACTTGAAATCTATTATGATGGGGTCAAGAAGGTTACTTACCAGGGTGATTGGGTTCCCCAGGTTCCTGAGTTCGTATGGTTATCAGTCGGAGCAAGCTTTGGTGATGGTGATTTTATCAACCAACCGATTGGCATTCTTTCCGAAGCAACGGTAGATTATGTCAGAGTGTGGCAATAGAAAAAATCTAATTGAGCGCACTTTTATAAATCGCTGACCAGTAGGTTAATCAGGTCAGATGATTCCTTATTCTTTTATAATTATCTGAGATTCAAGGTCAGATTTGGTGCCTATTTGAAACACATAGGTGCCTGATATTAGAAGATGAGTATTGATTTTTTCAGAATCATCGTCTGCTGAAAAACTTCCACGCATAATTGTTTTGCCATCTAAAGTAAGGATTTGCCAATCTGCCGGTGAAAGTCGATTACTAAACTTAATATTTAGTTCATCTGTAAATGGGTTTGGGTAGATCGAAGTAGATTTATTTAAAGACTGTGTCTCTGTACTTAAAATCCCATCACCTTCAATGAATTTTAAAGTAATAGGTTGTGAATAGGCTGAAACACCCAAGTCGTTGATTGCAGCAATTCTGAAGGTATAAGAAAGTAGAGGACTGGTATTTTTAACTAGAAAAGATGTTTTATCCTTATCTCTGATCTCAATTTTTGTAGAATTGCTACCAGTTGATTGCTCTATTTCAAAGCCCGTTTCATCATCAGACAAGTCCATCCAGACCAATTCAATTTCCGTTTTGGAAATTCGACCGGCTTGTACGAATTGTGGAGTGTTTGGAACGCTTGGCTCTGATATTTTATCCAAAACGGATAATTCAGCACATGAGGCAAAGTTGCTTCCATTGACTTCTGAAATGGATATGAGTTTTAGATATCTTGCTGTCTTCTTGTTTTCGAAATAAACCTCTTTTTTGGCATTGGTTTTCTCCCAGGAACCAGTGGCCACCATTTCCCAGCTTAACCTGTCTAATGAAATAAAAAACTGATAATCTTTAATGGTCCCATTCCATTGATTGTCCTGACGAGGTAAATAGCTAAATCCCACTAATTCAAGAGTTTCTTTCATATCAATAACTAGTGAATGAGGATGTCCAGGAATTGGATTTACTCCCCATTGTGTGTGCCACATGGTTGAGGGATCGTTATCAAAAGCATTGGTTGCAGGATAACCATTAGTTTGTTGACTTGAGACACTTATCAGCTTCCAGTTTTCTTTTGAAATATCAGACTCCGGCTTTAACTCAACCAATGCATAGTTGGAGTATAGAGACTCATGGGTCGAATTATAGGCCTTAACTCGATAAATGTAATTATCAGGGTCTAACGTACTATTGTCAGTATATAAAAATTGGTTGGCGGGAAGTTCAGCGATTTTTGTAAACATGCCATTTACAGAACGCTCTATTATAAACCCTTCTTCATTGTCTGATTGGTCCTTCCATGTCATCCTTCTAAGTCTGTCACTTGTCACCTGAGCAACCAAATCATCCGGATATTGAATTATCGGGGCAGGAGAGTCGATTTTAAACCGAAGAACTCCACTGCCGTAAGAGCTAAAATTAACGGTGTTTTCTTTGATGATAAACTCTACATCCGTAAAGTCAACATATGGCACAGCTCCATCATTTATCTCATACCAGCGGTCGTCATCAACTGAATAGACCCAAAGTCCACCGTATCCACAACCTGCAAAAATGAATTTTTCATCAGGAGTTATGTCATAATCCCTTATTCGGTAAATATTCAGGCCGGTATTGTGATTTGTAAAGGTTTTTCCTCCGTCATTACTGATCATAAAAGCATTGCCAACTCCAGCATAGTAAACCCTTTGTGGATCAATGTTTGAAGCTCTGATGACATGTTGGTTTTTTGCATAATTGTAGGTCAAGTCATTTGCTTTGGGGAAATCACGGTGAAAACTTGATTTTTTAAATGTCTGTCCACCATCAATAGAATAATAGAAATCTCCAGACTGGACAGAAACATACCATAAGTCCGGGTTAATGGAGGAATATCCTAACCCGGAAATCTTCGAGCCTGACTTTGAGCCAAAATCGAAATAATGTTCGGTTTGTATGATTTGCTGGCTGTAAGGATTGTAGGTGAATTTTTTTAATCGTTCACCTGCAGCTATATATACCGCGTCTTCTTTTTTATTTGGCGAAGAAATCATTGGCGAAGCCCACCAATTGCTTGTCCAGTCTAAGCTAACTAGTGCTGAATTTCTCGCTGCAAAATTTGATTTGTGATATAGGGTTCCAAAATACATCCAGGTCCAAACCGACTCCTCATTATTACCAAGAGTTACTCGCAATCCATCTGTCGTTCTCACATCAGTGGTAAGAGATTCGTTGGATGAATTGATATAGCCCATTGTGCCACGATCTTGTGTTCCAGTAAATGAACTGGTATAGTTCTGCCCGTGGTCAGCATCATAAATCATTTGGGTCGGAGACGAGTTGTTTAATTGCACATATGATGATTTTACATCCGGAGTATCAGAGATGTAACAACCAAAATCCAACCCTATGAAATGAAAATAACTACCATCATTTCTTTGATACATTCGCATGTGTTGTACATCCCATCCCATGATATGCGAGAAATTGCTAAAAGATGCGCCATTGTTTGATGACATATTCACATCGAGGAACCCTCTAAAAATTATATTCGGTTTTGTTGGATGGACAGTGCGTGGAGCGATATCACCATCTCCGCTGTTATTACTGTTTTTGGTTTGCCAGGTAGCACCTTTATCATCTGAATAATAAATGTGAGTTTTTCCTGCACCGATGTAAAAATGGTACTGGCCATTGTGGTAGGTACCAAAAACCCTTGTTAATCCATTAAAAAAAGTGGCTGGTGAGTTAATCAATTCGAACTCCGTGTCATCAACACCACATTCAAAGAGATCAATTTTGGCTGTTGAATTGTTTAATGCAACCAGAAAGACAGATTCTGAAGAGTATGCTTTGAAAATTTTTATTTTATGACTTCCAGGTGAAAAGACGAGGGGTAACGCTGTATAGGAAACACCATCATCATCCGAATAATAGACTTTGGTCGAGCCGGTTGGCGTTTGTCCTACAATAAAAACTCTATTACCGACAGCCTTTTTGGAAACAGCCCCTTCAAAGGTTTTTTCTGAGAAAGCTACACCACTGGCGTTTATCCAGGTTCTGCCTTCATCGGAACTGTATTGCATGCCAGCGCCTGAAGACCTAACCATTCTAAAAGTACCATCAATTGCCGCAAATCCTTCGATATATGATGTTTTAAAGTTGTATTGGTGATTCATTAGTTCCCATCTCGTGTCAGTGTAGTTATAACCAGATCTGTGAATCTTCCAGATGTGCCCGGCATAGGAAATTGCATATAACACATCATTTGCCTGATCATAGACTGAACCATCCACTCTAAATCCATAGCTCTGTTTATTTGGCGCAATAAATCTCACCTGATCCCATTGGCCAGAGAGTTGGCCATTTGCATAGGTGCTTAATTCTTCAATCCTCGCAGCTTCATTATCTTGTGTTCTACCAGGATTCGCATCCAACATCCGCTCATATCGCTTTTTATTGATTAACTTTTCTGCAACGGACATATCTTCTTCAGGTCGCTCTTCGTTTCGTTCGTTATCAGAGGTTATTAGACCATGAATCTCATGGTCTAAGGATGTATGATCAATAAATAAATGATAAGAAAGTACAAGCAACGCCGTAACAGAGAGACCAGTGATTAATCTTTTCATGATAATCATAGCTGTACAGGTATAAATCTGGCTTTATGACGTGAGAAGTTTTGATTCATAACCTTAGCAAAGTTTGTAATGCAATAGAGTCCTTGTTTGATTAAAAAGTCAATAAGAAGCCTTTTTGGTAAAAAATATCAGACAGCACTGTTCCTATTAGGATGGACTAATTGCTTTTAATTACTATTTTATATATTTCATAGTGCCCCGCTTTATTGACATCAATAATAACTTCATTGTCATCACTAAGTTCAGCGGAGGCATTCTCTGTTACATATGGTTCAGCTTTGCCAGGGTCACTGTAATCCAATGGGATATAGCGTTCTGCTTTTTCTATGGAGCCTATGGCAAACCCCTCAACTCTAATCGCTACTTTCTTGCCGCTTTCTTGCCCACCGGTAATATATAGCACAATCGTACCAGGATCTGGCTGTGCTGCAGCCAAATGGAATTTGTTAGAGGTTGTTTTCAAAGCTTTTCCGGTATATGACCTGGCAAGTTCTCCAAATATCTGGCCTACAGGATATATTTTACTGTAGTTCCCGTTGGTCAAGCCAAGCCCAGGAATCGATGTGTTTATTGGTGGCCAGTAAGCAGCAGCATCTGCTCCGGCTCTCGCGTATATATGGATGATGTCCGGAATGATATTAGCAGCTTCCATATAAAGTGCAGTTTCATTATAAAGCCGGGAAGGCATCCACTCTGAAAGATATGTAAAGGTTTTGCTTGGATTAAAGTTACTGGCACAGGTAATGATACGTTGCTCCAAATCCTCGATATTGTGTGAACTGGTCACATATCCTGTATAAGTGTGCAAGGCTACTCCATCAATTACATCATAAGCTGTCGTAAACTTATTTTTCATACTAGTAAACTCCTGTGGTTGAGTATAATCTCCGTTTATTAACAATTTAAAGGAACGATTAGGATATAGGTTATCAATGTATTCAGCAAGAGCCATAGCAACATGGACATATTTATCTAGTTTTTGTTCTCTTGATACTCCACCAGCATACTGCAGCCACCACTCATTACCTATTTCTACAATCCCATTACCAATTTCAGATGCATTGATAGCGGCAGCTGCCTTAGCTCTCAAATTCGCAATGGCAGTATTCCACTGAGACGACCCTACCGTAGTATTCATAGCTTCGGCGGTTGGAATAACAATACTGTAGTTTGATACATTGTTTTTTAATGTCGCTACCGAGGCACCAGGGTCTGGAGGGGTATTGTTCCATCCGGGTGTAGTATTTGAGGTCCATGCATAAAACTCAGACTCCCATCCACCAGGATACCTTAACACAGAATAATCAATATCATCAATTGTGCTGGTAAAACTTGAAAAAGTGCCATCAGGTATTTGTCGCCAATCGTTATTCACGCCAAATAGCTGAGGGTTAATATCTACTCCGTCCGACGCATCAACTGTCAATGTAATATCAGCATTTACACTATTCTGGCCATTGTTCCCATCGAATTTTGGATCGTTAGGATCCGTAAAGTTATCTGAGCAACTGAATAAAGTTAACCCTATGAGAAATATTATAAATGTTAAGTTCTTCACCATGTAATCATTATTCTACAACTATTCTTCCACCTCAAGCTTATTTCTAAAACACCTGCAATGTTTTCCTTCAACGATTAATATGTTCCGTCTAATACAAAAGCTGTTATCATTTCAACATGCCGAACAGCATTGGTTTCAGTATATTCATTCTGATAATTCATGCCATATGGCCAAAAATGAACGCCTCCGGCATAGATTTTAGAATCCTCACCATCATAAAGTTGTACAAGTTGCGCAACATTAGGGCCAATAACTACTCCTTCCTGAATAAGACCTGACCACACACCACTGGTTCCAATACCATAGGTATGTGATATTTCATGAAGAGCTGTTTGTTCATCCTGATGACCTGCGATAGCACCAAATCTTATATGACCATTGATATTTGCATCTGCCGTTGGTACAGCGGGGTTGTATTCAACTGTCAGCTCGCGTTTAGACCATGAGTTTCCTTTATTGTATCTCGCAACGGCATCGTTCATGGCTTGATTAATTCTTGATAAGTGATCGGCAGGCACATCAGTTGAAACCCATTTCCAGGATAGTTGACCATTGGCAGACCCACCACTTCCATCGGTTAATTCCCAATGCCTACTTTTTCTGTTGGCATATTTAATTTGGCGAAGTCGGGCACCATCAATACATAGGGCATCCATTACATCAAGCGATCGACCATTGGCCTTACTTATTATTTTGTAATAGTCATCATCCACGTAGCTTATTATCCAATGTTGTGTGTCTTTACCTGAGTATTCGGCCTCCATGACATAAGCTCCATTAGTATCATTGTTTGGGTTGATGCTAAGGTCTTTACCAGTACTCTCATTGATGATCCGATAGTAATCATCAATTTTTCTTAATTCCCATTTTTGGGAGTTTGAATTGTTTGCGCTCCATTGCACAACAGTCATTTCATTTTCACCGTCACCCGGGAATTGTTTTAAATCAAGTAGTTTGCCACTTTGAATACTCATTAATGAGAAAACCCCGCTCACGTCAGCGTTCTCTATCGACTCATTCGGATCATTAATGTCACTCGGTGATGGAGAGTCATCTGAGCATCCTCCCATTATAAAGAGAAATAAAACGAGGCCAAGCAGTCCACCTGTTCGCCTTCTTAGGATTGCCAAAGTTCTAGCTTTTTGCCACATAAAATTCTGTCAAATATTTACTGTTTTGGGTCATTCCGGCATGCAAAAGTCACATTATTCAATGATAAGTCAATCCAATTCCATTGAAATGGACATTTTGTTAAATAACATGGATGAAATTCTAGTGATTCTGACTATCCTGAAGGGTCGATTAGGTTTAAATTGACCATAGCTGTTGAAGATTACTTTCTGATCACGCACTTAACTTCTTGTTAACATTTGCTACGACAAGTATCATGAGTTGTTACCAATGATTTTGGTAAAAGAGCGGCTCATCCAGATAGAGATATTGGTAAATATCGATGCTCTCGGATAACATTCCAGTGCGTCTCTCATTAGCCAAATGTTCAATATCTTTAAGAAACACTATTCCCTTCGCTTGTGGTAAATACGTGATTTCCTGAAGCGCCTGAGCTGCCAGAAAGTCATTCTGATGATGGAGATATTCTCTTAAAACTTGTTCGCTTCTATCTGAGCCAGTAATTCGATAGAGAATTGTGGCCAGCAATATATTAACCGGTGGGAAAGCATCATTCTGGGCTGCCTCCAATAATTGGACCTGTGGCATCAGGATTTCTTTGGGCTGGTGGTACAGTCCCATTGCAGCCCAATAGCGAACCAGAGGGTCGGAGTCTTTAAGCGCATTTAGTTGTATTGGTAAAGCATCAGGGCCTGCGCCTGCTAGTTGGGCCACACGATATATAGCTTCAAAGTCGTAATCAGTTGAATTCTTGTATTGATAAGTAGTAGTCGTTTTGGTAATGGAATCAAGAAAGTATTCTGGAATGAAGTGGGCATCCTTTTTTTCTGTTAAATTTTGATCCAAGGCCATTCTAAGCTTGTTCAAAATTTCGGCATACTGTTTGTCTTGGACCAGATTATGGGTTTGCCATGTATCAGTGGTAAGGTCATAAAGAAATTCTTGGGGTCGCTGTGCAAATGGCTGACTTTGGATGGGATTAAGCGTTCCTTCGGCTTGGTATTGTCGGATTAGTTGACGACTGGCACTGTAGTCAAAATACTTCTGCCAGCTGTATTGTGGTCGGGAGGGTATAAAAACCCTTGTATAGAAATACCGTCCGTCTGAAACCGATCTTGTTAGATCGGGCGCTTCTCCACTTCTATCGGTAGAACTGAAAGCAAAATCCTGAGGCTCATTCTCCCTGCCCAAAAACGGCTTGCCCTTCATGTAGTCAGGTTGATTAAGCCCGGCCAGGGATAAGACAGTAGGAGCAAAGTCCTCGAAGGTTACAGGCTGAGCAGTGGTTTTTTGCTGCTCAAAAGGATTGAGGTGTTGGTATGCATCCGGAATTATTACGGCCAGGGGGACCTGATGACCCAGCGCAAGTCCTTTGGTTTTTGTTCTAAGCGCACCACCTCCGTGGTCAGAATAGAAAAAGATGATCGTTGTTTCTAAGAGTTGCTCATTCTTGAGACGAGTAATTAATGTGTCGATTTCATTATCCGTTATTTTAAGGGCATTATAGGTACGCGCTAACTCTTTTCGTAATTCCGGCGTGTCTTTGTAGTAATCAGGAAGAATAATGTCAGCATCAGCAATGATTTCATGTTCCGAAAGTTTCTCAAGAATGCGTTCTTTGTAGTTCTTGTAAGGATTCGTGAAGGTTCTAGATTGGTGTGAGTTACTGAAATTGAAAACCGAAAAGAATGGCTGAGAGGCTTTTCGGTTCCACCAGCCAGCTGTAGTGCTGCTTTCTGTCCAGGATTCTTCGGTAATTCGCTGGCGTGCCGAAGTGTTGTAATCTTTTTTGGAATTATTAGAAGTATGATAGCCCATTTCTTTCAGGAAATAAGGAAATGGTTTCACTGTTTCCGGAATAGGGTAGGAAGAGCGATGATGGCCTGTACCGTATTCGTTGGTTCTAGTTCCAGTGATGAGCGTATATCTACTTGGCGAGCAAACAGCACCAGTAGAAAAGGCTGCATCGAATCGAGTTCCTACGTTAATCAGTGAGTCCATGACGGGGGTTCGTGCAGCTGCATTACCATATGCTCCAATAAATTGTGGTGACATGTCTTCAATAACAATCCAAATGATGTTGGGTGGGGTTGTGGGTACTGTCTTGCATGACATTGCATAGAATGTCAGGCACAAAAAGAAAACTTTGGAGGTTACTTGTTTAAGCATCACTATTTTACTTCCCAATTATCAGTTCTGAATGCTGCTGCTGGCAATCCTGCATTATTATAAAGTCCGTGCTGAGCTTTAGGTTTGAAGGCAAACCGCACATGTTTAGGATTTTTTACGCTCTTACTCATTAGCACAATGGTTTGACTCTTGATTGATGCTTTGGCAGGAAAGTATTGCCCACTTTCGCTGGCAAGTTCAAACAATTCCAGCGTTTGTTCATTTGCCTTCAGTCCTTCGGCAAAATCAAATTTGAGAATAACTTTATTCCTTTTTACAACCATTTCTTTGAATACCGGCCCCGAATATACAATGTCTTGGTTATAATCCTTTGCCAAAGCCCATCGTGCCAACCGTTCACCAACAGTTCTCTTTTCGCTTGGATGAATGTGCTTAAGATCTCCAACGTCAGAAGTAACTACCATACCGGTTCTATCAATTGTTAGACATTTTGCCTGGGCTTCTCGAATCACTTGACTTGGAACGCCATTTGCGTACCCGTAGGGAGCTATTTGTGTAAAATAAAAAGGGAAGTCCATTGCCCATGCTTCGCGCCACGAACTAATGAGTAATTCCATTACATCAGGGTAAGTTTCCGGTCGATTTCTATTACTTTCCCCCTGATACCAGATCGCTCCTTTTATGATAAATTGGTGAATGGGGTAGATCATACTATTATAACATTCTGCCGGATAATTGGGATACCAGCCTTTGGAAGTTGTCATTTCTTCGAATGGCTCCAGCAAATGAGGTCTTCCATCCAGCGCTGCTCTATTAATCCAGGTTTCGGCATTAGTGCCGCCCCAGCTACTGGCTATAATGCCAATAGGGTTGTCTAAATTAAGGTGAAGCTTACGAGCAAAGAAATAGGCCACGGCAGAGAACTCTTTGACAGATTCCGGTGTACAGATAAGCCATTCACCCTTCAAGTCCAGTTGTTTATGCCCACTATATTGCTTTTTGACCAGGAAAAGTCTGATTTCCGGGAAATTGGCCTCCATGATTTCTTTCCGAAAATTAATTGCCCCTGGAAAATCCCGGTGAATGGAATCAACAGGCATTTCCATATTCGACTGGCCTGATCCAAGCCAAACTTCGCCAATCAAAACATTGTTTATCGTAATGCTTTCAAAATCACTTTCGATTCGTATCTGATAGGTTCCACCTGCCTCTGGTGTTTGAATTTCTGCTATCCAATCACCCATTTTTCCCTTGGTGCGAATAGTATCTTCACTCCAGCCCGGCATGATTCTGATCTCACCGTTAGGTTTTATCGTTTTCCAACCCCAGAGTTTAACGGTACTATTTTGCTGTAGAACCATATTGTCGGAGAGGATCGAGGGAAGAAAAATCTCGGCCATCAAAAATTGCGGAAGTAACAAAAGAAGAACTAGTAGTCTCATAATCATCCTAAGTTTAGGTTTTTTTTAGAATTTGAGATGGATTTTGGTACAAATTATATGGATGAAAAAATAAGGATTATTCAATCTAATATAAATCATCAAAAAGAACAGGGCAGCAATTAAAACCTAAAGCAAAAAAATATCGGTGCAGCTTATTACATCCTATAGAAACTGAATGCACTTCTGCTTTCTTAACGCAAAATGCATCTATAGAAAGTATTATATTCCATATTCATCTTTGTAAATGGGGCTCAATTCAATGGTAAGAAGAGTTAACCTTTTCATTAATCAATTTCCAACTATTCATTTGATTAATAAAAAAAGAATACTAAGCTATGATTGGTTTTGCGGACAGAAAAAAGCAAAGTGACTTACTGTTTTTGTTATTTTAATTCGCGGTGTAAATAATTTTGAAAAGATCATGCTGAATTAATCGAATTTAGTCAGGCGTTAGTTCTAACTGCCGCTAATTCATTATGAAGAAGTCAATTTATATGGACTGCGCTACCTATTATATGGACTATAAATCAAATTTTTATTGAACATGGGTTTTCTTATTTTAATTTGTTCGGTTGAGTATTGGCTCTTAAGTTTAAGGATTTAAATCAAATTAATTGACCAAATTGAAAAACTTGTCGGCTGTCGTCCATCAGTATTTTACAAATACTTTTTCTACAACTCCATTAATGGTAAGAGCACCAGGTCGAATAAACCTTATCGGTGAACATACAGATTATAATGATGGATTTGTATTACCTGCGGCAATAGGAAAAGAAATTGTCTTTGCCTTTGGAAAATCTGGTCACCCAACTAAATGCTCAATTGTCTCTATCGACCTTAATGATAGATATGATTTCTCTTTGGATGAACTTAGACCTGTAGAGCCTAATAGTTGGCAGAATTATATATTAGGGGTAGTGGCAGGAATTGTCGATTCTAACCGTGAAATAAATGGATTTAATTTAGTCTTTTCCGGTAATATTCCTCAAGGGTCTGGGATGTCGTCCTCTGCAGCATTAGAATGTGGAACCTGCTATGGTATTAATGAATTGTTTCAGCTAAATATAGCGAAGCTGGAAATGGTGAAGATATCTCAGTTAGCGGAACACAAATACGCCGGAGTAAAGTGCGGAATAATGGATCAGTTTGCGAGTATGATGGGGTCAAGAAGCCAAGCCTTTAAGCTAGACTGCAGAGATTTGAGCTATGAACATTTTCCTGTTAATTTAGAGAATCATTCTTTAGTATTAATCAACTCGAATGTAGCCCACGATTTAGCAACTTCTGCTTATAATGTAAGGAGAGAGCAGTGCGAAGAAGGGGTTGAAGTCCTTAAGTTGGCCTACCCTAACATAAACGCATTACGTGATGCAACAATGGAACAGTTGATCTTTGTAAAAGAGAAGATGAATGAAGTTGTATTTAGACGATGCAAGTATATTATTGAAGAGAATCAGAGGGTGATTAGATTTTCAAAATCTCTAAAATCGCAGGATATGTTGGAAGCTGGTGAGATTCTTAAGCGAGCGCAGCTTGGAATGAAGGAGGAATATGAGATTACCTGTCCAGAAATTGATTTTATGACAGATTTTGCCAATTCTAAAGATTATGTTCTAGGTTCAAGAATGATGGGTGGTGGCTTTGGAGGCTGTACCTTGAATCTTCTGGTTAAGGGAAAGGAGCAAGACTTAATTAATGAACTGAATGAGATTTATTTTGATAGTTTTAAGAAGGAAATCTCACCGATATCGATAGAAATAGTAGACGGTGTTTCATTAATTTAATTATGATAAAAATAGGCGATAGGCCTCATAAGAGATATAATCAATTAAGTGGAGAATGGATATTGGTTTCTCCACATAGAACTAAACGTCCCTGGCATGGCAAGGTCGAGGATGTGCTTTTAGATCAGCCTCCTTCCTATGACCCTAAATGTTATCTATGCCCTGGTAATGAAAGATCAGGGAGAAATATGAATCCGAGTTACGACTCTACGTATGTGTTCAATAATGATTTTGCTGCATTATTAGACGAAGGATCTACGGATGAGGTTTCAGATGGACTATTCCGAGTTAAGGGAGAACGTGGAATCTGTAAAGTGTTTTGTTTTTCGTCTGATCACGCATTGACAATACCGGAAATGGATGAGCAAAGTTTAGTCTCCGTGGTCAAAATGTGGAAGAAAGAATTTCAGACTCTTGCTGCAAATCCTTCAATTCCTAATGAGATTGAAAAACGGACAATAACCCAAGAGTTATATTATCAAAAGCACGCGAGAAGTTTACTTGAAGATTATATATCCCAAGAATTAGAGGACGGCTCGAGAGTCGTTTGCAAGAATGAGCATTTTATATGCTTGGTTCCTGTCTGGGCAACATGGCCTTATGAGACCATGATTATTCCTAACAGACATTTCTCTGCAATTTCTGAGATGAAGAAACAGGAGGAAGTATCATTCGCTAAGATTATAAAGGAGATTACAGTTCGCTACGACAATCTTTTTAACACTTCTTTCCCGTATTCGGCAGGTATGCAACAGCGACCAACAGATGGTCAACAGTATCCCGGTTGGCATTTTCACTATTCATTTTATCCGCCATTGCTACGGTCAGCTTCGGTTAAGAAATTCATGGTAGGTTATGAAATGTTTGGTGGCCCTCAGCGGGATATTACAGCTGAACAAGCAGCAAGTACGTTACGTGAATTATCCTCTGTCCATTACAAAAAGAAGATTAACAATCACGAAGATTTTAGTAATCATAATGTTTAGATTTTACTTGGTTAGTTGATTTGGGCACTCCTTAAGGGGTGTCCATTTTTTTGTGCAATAGGTTATCATGAAAAATCACTCATTAGTTTATTTTAACTCGCTTAACCCATTCTGAATTGCAATCAAGTGAATAGTTAGGCTATTTCCGCCAGGAGATACAAATACAATGTTTTTACCATCCTTAGTAATTTGGAATGATTGTGAGGGTGATAAAACCATATCATCAAGTTGTTCAATTGGCGCGATCAACTTTCCATCTGGGTTTAGTAGAGCAAAGGAGGTTCCTTTGGGTTCATTATTCTGAAAGGTATTCCAACCAACCAGCAGGTTTTTACCATACTGAATTATTCTAGAGCCCCAGCCCACAAATTCACTATCGTATTCGGTCACCCAAGTCTCGCGAATTAAGGAAGGATCAGCTTCATTCATGCCAGTTATTATGGCCAATCTAAGATCTCGCTGTTTTCTTTTAATCTCGGTAGAATATACTATGGCCACATTGCCATCTGCTAACTCTACCAAGTCTCCAGTATGTGTTTTGGTCACATTGTCTCCTTCTTGCCCCTTAATATCAAAATAATTCAGCTCAGCTTCCAGACCTTCGGTATCTGACCAGCGTTGAACCCCTAGAGCTCTCGGATATGCATCGCCATGAGCGAGGGTATAGTATTTATTCTCAGACGACACCATTGCCCTTTGATCAAAATTGTGAGAAAAGTACCATTGGTTACCTATGGGGTCATTTACATTCATCAAAATCTTACCGGTTTTGCCATCCAGAAAACCAACCCAGCCACCCTGGTGCCTAACATTATCGTCCCATCTCATATCATGACCGAGGTACAGGAGAATTTTGTTGTTAACAGCATTATACCTGATCAGTGCCGATGAGGCCGCGCCAGGATCACCCTTTGAGTATACTTTGGCTTTATCGATATCCCCCCATATTCTGGTAGAGAAAAACTCCTTTCCGGTTTTGTCGAAAGCTGTGTACCAGGCTTCTGTATCTTCCTGATCTAATGTGTTCTTAGTAGCATAACCGATAATAAATCGGTTCTCGGCGAGCTTTTCAAACCCTAAAAACCTGCCTGTTCCTACTCGCTTCGGAATAGGAATTTCTTCAACAAGCTTGCCATCCTCGAGTGAAATCCTTGATAAATGTTTGATGCCATTGGATTCAACCCAAAGCACATCAATGGTATTGTCTGAGTTTATTCGAAAGTCAATAGGAGGGATCTGACCATAGGCCGATTTGGGATTATGATGACTTAAGATTTCTGACATGGTTCGTGGACTTCCTTTTATCTGAACTTTGAAGCTTGAATAACTAGATAATATTCCTTTTGGAATGCTCGCATCACCATCTATTTTTGGTTGAAAGCCAAAATCAACTGTACCATTGCTCATTGGCTCATCATAGGGGCTGTCAGATACTTGCTTTTCGGTCATATAAAAAGCCATCCACTCTTCATTCTCTTTATACCGGATATAACACTGACCTCCGTTTCGGGGTAATCGTAATAATAGGTGAGCTTTTAGATAGACAAACTCTTCATCGGTTTGATAGCAAGTGAAATTGAATACTCCATCATTGGATTTTTCAGTCCAATCGACTCCGTTTTCCGAGGCAAAAAATGTATTAGGCCCGTAGCTGTATACACCCTTTTGCAGTGTTTTTCCAGAAATATAGATAGGTGCACTAATTATTGATCCTAGAATACCGCCGAAACCACTAGCGCCTGGCATGCCATTATCATCAATGACATCGAAAATATTAGGATCCCCGGAGCCTTTAGCGTTGATCATTTTGTAAAGAGGTTTTCCCTCTTGAAAATTCTCATCTTCCCAGACAGCCACCTGATAGATTCCAGGTTCCTTTATATCAAATAAATAGTTGCCATTATCGTCAGTTTCGGTAGTCGCTTGAGGAGAGGTATATTCTGTTCTACCATTTTCAACATTTTTCCATAATACTAGTTTCACGCCTTTAATGCCTTTTTCTTCTGATTCTCGTTGGTTATTAAAGTTAGCATCCAGCCAAATCATACCTCCCAGTGAACTAAAAGCACTAGGTTGTGCTCTTTCATACGAACTTTTGCCATTTAATGGGATGGAGGGTAAAAAAAATAAAAATAACAGGATGATTAATAATAGGAATTGAGACCTGTTTGGGGTAAAAGTAGTTGTCATGAGAATACAATTGGGATATGCAAAATAGATTTTAATGGCAATAGTTTACGAATGTTAGAACTAATATATCTATAAATGATGCTAGTGTTTTTGCAAACAAGCTGAAGATACTAAAGAATAGGAAAAGTATAAATGTTTAACGTCTTCAAACTATTTTGTCAAGAACCAGATATGACCTACTTTGGATGCAAAACTTATTAATGGCTTGAGGAGTGATGTGTGATCTAGCCAATAAATTATTGCAATGAGCAAAACCGATAATCTTGAACAATTAGTTGATCAGCTGCATGCTGTGATGACCACCAATAATGAACTTTTAAAGGAAAATAATAAGCTTCAGCGGCAAATCTTAGAAAAACTAAAGAAGAAAAAGCGGTGTAAAAACTGTAAGAAGGATTAGGTCATAATCGACGCTGGCAGATCTACAGTAATTCTATACTGGTAAAGAATGACTAGCGCTTTTTGATGGAAAAACCCGAAAAGGTTTAAGTTGGGTGTTGTTGATAGGTTGATACACTTTTTTAATAGCAAAACAGACCACATTGCCTTCACCAGAAGGGTGTTTTTTAGTGGCGCTTAAAGGATAAGGTCGTTTTCCGGGTATTGCATTTTGTTAAGGATCAACTGAAATCGATCATCATCTCTTATAGGATCATACCAGTGTTCAATCTGCATAAATATCAGAAACCACGATTTGTTTTCATAAGCCTGCTCTAGTAATTCAAGTGCTTGATCGTGCTCGCCAATGCTGATATGAATAAATGACCTTTGACAATAGGGTAAATAATTATTCTTCGATGCTTCCGCATAATAGTCTGCCATTTTTTTAGCTAAATCAACCTCTCCGGCTTCTCCAAGCGCATGGCCAAGTCCTGCACCTACTTCAACCGTTCCATCAGAAAGCTCAAATGCCTTAAAATAAGTCTCTAATGCCTGATCATGTTCCTCCAGGCCATTATAAGCCATCCCTAACCAATCGTAGGCCCACGGAACAGAAGGATCATCTTCAATTTCATCTAGCATTAGCGTTTTCATTTCTTCATACATGTGGCGGAAATAATAGATAGATGCTCTTCCTATTCTATAATTATGGTCTGTATCCATCGACATTATCGTATCGGACTGAGCCATCGATTCTTCAACTTTATTCATAGACATCAACCATAAGGAATACCAGTGGCGGGCATTTAAATTGGAAGAATTTAACTTAATAGCTGTTTTAAATTCCCGTTCAGCAGGTATCCAATTCCAATCTAAATAATGGAGGATCCCGGCCAGTTTTCGTACGTCAGAATTCAATGAGTCAAGGGCATTGGCGACCTCATATGTTTGCCACGCTCGTGGCATACACTCTTCTCTTGGAATATAGCCGAAGACATAGAGCAGTACCTTCGATTCTGCAAGTCCAACATAGGCGCTAACATTAATTGAATCTTCCTTCAGCTGTTCTTCATACAAAGTTGTAAGCTCACCAAATTCCAGCTTGTACTTATGCCCAAGTGATTTCAGAATGTTATCGTTAAGTTGAGATTGTTCAGTAGAGGTGCCACAGGAAATCATTGTAAAAATGATCAGCGTGTAGCAAATTGAATTCGTCATTTTATGCATATTTAATCTATTAGGGCAATTTTTACTCTGCTGAATGAGGATATGTATATTCTTAACTATGAATGTATATATTTGTAATATGTTCATACATTTGAGCAATGATACTGTAAAGTAAATGAAATTATCGATAGATCATAACAGCCCGGTGCCATTATATCTTCAAGCGGAGAAACTACTTCGTGATATGATTGCTCTTCCGGAACATCAGGAGGGTAAGCTGCTGCCAAATGAAGTTGATCTGGCAAATAAGCTCGGGATATCCAGGAACACCTTACGTCAAGCAACCAATAAGTTGGTGTATGAAGGACTAATTTACCGTAAGAAGGGCGTTGGCACAGTTGTGGCAAAACCTGTTGATAGCAAAGCAACTAATTGGTTAAGCTTTACGCAGGAAATGGAATCAAAAGGGATGCAGGTTGTAAATTACGATATTGCACATGCCTGGGTTGTACCCGATGCTTCGGTGCTCAATTTTATGGGGCTCGAAGAAGGAACGCAGGTGCTGAAAATGGATAGGTTGAGAGGTGATGAAACGGGTCCATTTGTGTATTTTACATCCTATTTTCATCCGAGGACAGGACTAACGGGAGATGAAGATTTTAACAAACCGCTTTACAATATCCTGCAACAGGACTACTCGATAATTGCTAAACTATCGAAGGAGGAAATTCGAGCCCAGGCTTGTGACAAGCAAATGGCGGAAAGACTCAATATTAATATTGGAGACCCAATATTGGTTAGGAAAAGGATGGTTTATGATCCCGGCAAACGACCAATTGAGTATAATGTAGGTTATTACGTGGCAAATAGTATTGTTTATACCGTAGAAAGCGAAAGAGATGTATAAAATTCTAATACTACTAGTGGTTACATCGGGGCTTTTCGCTTGTTCCAGTAAAAAACAGGAACCTCCTAGGGTTGCAGAATTAGATACAGAATTTAACAGTCGATTCGAGCTTTATGGCGATGGTCTAACCGGTGCTGATGGGACCTATTCAGTTCTATTACCCGATGGAAATACGATCTGGATTTTTGGCGACACATTTTTAGGAACAGTAACCCCTGATCTTAAGCGAGAGAAAACCAGCCCGATGTACATTAGGAATTGTTTTGTGCTTGATGATGGCGAGGAGCTTATTACATTGCACCAAGGTGAGCCTGAAGACTTTTTATCGATGATGATTCCACCAAGTGTTACCGGATCGAATGGAGAAGTGAGTGAACTTGAGCATTGGTATTGGCCTGGCGATGGCTGGGTAGATGGTGATCAGCTCAAGGTTTTTGCCTCAGAATTTTTTCAAGCAGAAGAAGGTATGTGGGGTTTTCAATTCAAGGAAACTGCTTTAATTACCTATTCGTTACCCAATTTAGAAGAACTATCAATTGATTCGATCCCATATTCGCAAGCGCTTGGTATTCATTATGGCCATGCAGTGTGCGATACGGATGATTTTGTTTATGTCTATGGCTTACACGAAGGAAAACCTCATGTTGCCCGAATCGATTCAAATGGTACCTGGACATTCTATGATGGATCGTATTGGAATTCAGAGGCTAAATCTTCGCTACCTATGGCGGACATTAGTGGCTCTGAACAGTTTTCGGTGTTCGAATATGAGAATAGGTTTATTATGATTATGCAAGAAGGCTCATTAAGCAGAAAAGTATTCTCATATATGGCAGACACTCCGTTTGGCCCCTGGAGAAATCAAAAACTCTTATTTGAAACTCCAATTCCATATGAGAATGATCAGTTATTTACCTACAACGCTCTGGCTCATCCTCAATTTATGCAAGATGATAAGCTGCTGATTTCTTATAACACCAATAGCTTCGAGCTTCAGGATCACTTTGAGAATGCGGGTATCTATCGGCCCAGGTTTTACAGAGTCCCTATGGAGCTAATTCTTGAGGAATAGTGCGATAATAGAGGATTTTATATGATATTTAAGCGTATTAAAATTTAACTCAAATAATTTTGTTCATATGTATGCACATACTATATTTGAGTGAATATTTGTTCAACCAAACTAAGTAAAAGAATGAAACCATTTTTCAAATTGGCGGTCGTATTGTTTGCAGGTGTATTTGCATTACAATCTTGCGAAAAAGATAAAGCCGCTCCTAGTGTTACTTTAGATAACACGGAATTATCGGCAAAAGCCGGAGAATCAATTGCAATTGTTGCAACTGTTACCGCCGAGGCCGGTTTTAGTAAAATATCAGTACAAAAGTATTGGGGAGATACCGAAGAAGGTGCTCCAACAGAAAGCACAACGCTTACCGATGGCAAGTATACTTTCAACTATACCGTTACTGAGGATGATGTTGAACCTATCTTAAAATTCAGATTTACCGCTTTCGATGTAGATGGGCAGGCTAGCTCACCGGTTGAAACGGTTGTGGATGTTGAATTGACTAAAGCTCAATTGCTAGTGAAGTTTGACTGGTTGCTTTCTGATGAAATAAGAAAAAAGACTGGAATGAGTGATATAAGTGACGTTTATACGGACGATGTTTATAGATTTAATTCAGATGGAACTTACGACAAAAGTGTTGGTGAAAAAGCTGATGATTTTGGTGATCTTTGGTATAACTACTGCTACTGGGAAGTGAATGAAGAAACTGGTCGTTTGATAATGACAAGAACCGGTGCTTTCCTTGGTGATGTTAGAGATACATTAGACATAACTACGATTGACGCCAGTAAATTAGAGGCCGATGTAATTTATCGTGGATTAGATCAGTTTGATCCTTCATACGACGCTGTTGAGGAGTACAATAAAATTATGACAACACTGGCTAAAGGTAGTGACTTTGACCCTTATCATCCTGGACCGGAAGATGATGCAGGCGTGCACGCTGGTCCATGCAACGATTTTTAATTAGTTCTTTTAGATTTGAAAGATGGGTATAAGCCCATCTTTCATTTTCTACGTTCTAATTTAATCAGTTAGATAATCTCTCTCTTCTCTCTTTTCTTATCTTGCCATGGCAAAACTAAAATACCTTTTCTCAGGAGTATTAATGCTATTGGTGCTCTCTCTCGCCGAAGCGCAAAACCTTCAATTAGCAGGGACTGTTCTCGATGATGGCTTACCGCTTCCAGGGGCTACTATTCGAATCAAAGGAACAACCAACGGAACAATAACGGGTATCGATGGCGATTTTACACTTTCAATTAAAGTAGGCGATACGCTCATAGTTAGCTTCGTGGGTTACCTTACACAGGAAGTAATACCGGTTGATAATACACCCTTAACTATAAACATGCTCACCGATGCTACCGAAATGGAAGAGGTGGTTGTTATAGGTTATGGTTCTGTTAAAAAAAGCGATCTAACCGGTTCTGTAGTTTCATTGAAATCCGAAGATATTCTTAATACCACTGTTTCATCCTTAGATCAAGGATTACAGGGCAAAGCTGCAGGTGTAGTTGTAACGCAAACCTCGGGTCAACCTGGGGCTTCTTCATCTATTAGAATTCGAGGCACCTCGTCTATCCGAGGCACCAATGAACCTCTTTACGTTGTAGATGGTGTCCCTATCATCTCAGACCCAAATCAGGGGTCAACAGGTGCGGTTCAGGGGCCTGCCTTCAACCCTTTAAATAGCATTAATTCAGCAGATATAGAATCAATAGAAATTCTAAAAGATGCATCTGCTACAGCAATATATGGTGCTCGTGGCGCGAACGGTGTAATTCTTGTTTCAACGAAACGGGGTGCAAAGGGCAAAACAGTAATTAATGCTGCTATTAGTGGCGGTGTGCAGCGGGTTCGAAAGACTTTAGATATGCTAAACGCATCGGAGCTGGCAATGCTGGGGAACGAAGCGGCGGATAATGCAGGTGTTCCTCGCAAGGTGATATATGCAAGTCCGATCAATCTTGGTGAAGGCACTAATTGGCAGGACGAAATCTTTAGACTTGCTCCAATTGTGAACGCACAGTTTGGCGTATCAGGAGGTAAAGATGGCACCAGCTATCTAGTTTCGGCCAATATTTTCAGTCAGCAAGGGGTAATTATTGGCTCTGACTTCACAAGAGGAATTTTTAGAGTAAACCTCGATCAGAAATTATCAGATAAGGTTAAGATAGGTACCAGTATTAACCTTAATCGTAGTGTGATAAACGGAGTTGTTACAGATTCAGAAGGGGCTATTCCTTCAAGTATAACCTCTTGGGCGCTTGAGTTTAATCCTGGTTTGGGCGTATACGACAACAATGGTCAATATGTTTATGAAAATAACACATCGCAGCCTGCCGTTGGTAATCCAGTAGCGGATGCCAACGAGAACCAACAGCGCACAACAACCAATAAAGTATTTAGTAGTCTCTATTTATCATGGGAGGTTCTGCCTTCTCTAGTATTTAAGACACAGGTTGGGGTGGATGCCTTTTTTAATAAAGAGGAGGCATTCACCCCTAATTTTTTAAAGAGAGCAGAAGCTAGTAAAGGGGCTGCTACTGTGGCCAATAGTGATGGCTACACCTGGCTTTGGGAAAATACACTCGCTTATAACAAAAGTTTCAATGACCAATCAATAAATGCTATCGTAGGCTATACTATGCAGGCTTATAATGGAAAATTTATGTTTGGCTCAACTTCTGATTTCGATGATAATCGACTTGGTTTTAATTCGCTTCAAGCAGGGAAGAAGAAAACATTATTAATAAATGGTGCGGCTGGCTGGCAGATGATGTCGTTCTTAGGCCGCGTGAATTACGTACTTAAAGATAAGTACCTGGCAACAGCTTCGCTAAGGGTTGATGGTTCGTCGAAGTTTGGCGATGGAAATAAATTTGGCTATTTCCCTTCATTTTCTTTGGCATGGAGAATTGGTAATGAAGATTTTCTAGTAAATTCTCTTACAATTTCTGAGCTTAAGCTTAGAGCCGGTTATGGAACTGTTGGCAACGAAGGAATTCCATCTTACTCTTCACTTGGCTTATTAGAGATTACGGAGGCTTATTTTGGTGAATCTGAGATTGCCAAAGGTGCAGGCCCTTTATCTCCTGAAAATGCTAATCTAAAATGGGAGACCACGCACCAATTTGATATTGGAGTTGATCTCGGTTTATTCAATAATAGAGTCTCAGTTACCGCAGATATATATTATAAGAATACCGTTGACTTATTGCTCGACCGCGCAGTTCCTTACTTATCGGGTTTTACAAACGTATTCGACAATGTCGGTAATCTTGAGAATCGAGGCATAGAACTCTCAGTTAACTCAGTGAATACAACTGGTGAGTTGAAGTGGAATACATCACTCAATTTTGCGGTTAATAGAAATAAGATCACGAAGCTCACCGGTGAGGAGAATGAAAGGTTACTTGCTACGCCATTGCTTGGCATAAACGGATGGAGCCAGATTACTGTTGGTAGTCCGATTGGTAGTTTTTATGGTTACGAGACCGATGGAATCATTCAACTTGGTGAAAGTGTGGGCGATATTCCATATTTTTCCGACTATTCGCCTATGCACGGCGACAGAAAGTATATCGACCAGAACGGTGATGGCATTATTAATGACTTGGATAAAGTTAGGCTAGGTGATGCCAATCCGAAGTTTTCATTCGGACTCGGGAATGTAATCTCCTATAAGAGCTTTGAATTAAATTTCTTCTTTCAGGGAGTGGTAGGCAATAAAATTGCGAATTTTAATAGATTCGGACTAGAGAGCTTTGATGGCAATAGGAATAACTCCAGGGTTGCCCTTAAACGATGGACTCCAACAAATCCAACTAATGAATATCCGCGCGCCAATGCAACGCCACGAGCCAATGCATTTTCCGACATTCATGTCGAAAGCGGGTCTTATTTGAGACTAAGAGATGTAACCATAAGCTACAATTTCTCTTCAAAGTTTAATGATAGGTTGAAATTGTCAAGTGCAAGAGTTTATGTAAGCGTAAAAAACTTACTAACCATCACAGACTATTCAGGTTATGATCCAGAAGTTAATCGCTTCCCATTCAATAACCTTAACATGGGGGCAGACTTTGGCTCTTATCCACAAACTATGATTTTCACAGGCGGTTTAAACTTGACATTCTAATGAAAAAAATAGCGACACTTTTTTTAATGATAGTTCTTGGATTGCCGGCATGTAATTTCCTTAATGAGGAACCAGATTCTTTGATTACCTCGGCAAACTACTACCGCACAGAAGCCGACGCTGTAGCTGCGACTAACGCACTCTATGACTACTTGAGTGTAGGTACGGACTTTCTATGGGATCCGAAATTTGGAGGAATTTATTTTAATGATTTTTGGGTTTTCAAAGACCTGATGTCGGATAATGTCGTAGAAAACCTGGCTTCAATAGAATACCGAAATATTTCAGAATTTAAAATGACATCTGAAAACGTCCGTATTGAGTACTATTGGCAGGATTTATACAAAACCATTAGTGCGGCAAACATTGTTATCGATAAAGTACCCGCCGTAGCGATGGATCAGGAAAAGAAAGATCATCTTGTTTCTGAAGCTAAATTTATAAGGGCTATGATGTACTTTGAAGCAGTGCGCTTCTTTGGCGATGTCCCGCTTATTACTAAACCAGTTACCAATCTTGAGGATGCTTATAAAGGCAGAACACCTCTTGCTGAGGTTTATGATCAAATAATCATGGATTTGGAAGATGCAGAATCTGATTTAAGTACAGGATACAGAGTAGGTCAAGGAAGACCAACTCCTTTTGCGGCATCTGCTTTATTGGCAAGAGTACACTTAGAAATTGGGAATTATCAGGAGGCTGCAGATTATGCCAATCATGTTATTACGAATGGAGGTTATCAACTTTGGCCAAACTATGCTGATATATTTAAGATAAATAATATGAATTCTGGCGAAATAATATTTGCCGTGAACTTCAGCGGAACCCTAAGTCAAGGTTTTAAACCTAATCAATACCATGTTAGATTACTACCTCCGGGCTTAGATAAAAATGGCGAGGGACCAGAGAACGCTCATGGATGGGAAACACCTTCCGATGACCTTTATAATAGCTTTAATCCTCTAGACCAACGACGTGCCGTTACATTTATAACATCATTTACATATTCCGATGGCTCAACAGAAACATTTGATCCTCATATAGCTAAATTCTGGGATCAAGTGGCGGAACCACGGGGAAACAATACAGATTCAGATGTTATATATATTCGCTTAGCGGACATCCTTTTAGTATATGCAGAGGCACTAAATGAATTGAATAATGGACCAACGGCTGAGGCCTACGCCGCAATAAACCAAGTTAGGGCACGAGCCAGGTTTAACGGTACAGTTGAGCAGAGCATCCTTCCAGATTTAGGTGGTCTTGACTACCAATCCTTTAAAGACGCAGTCTTGGACGAACGTAGGTTAGAACTGGTAATGGAAGGGTCGAGATACCATGATTTAGTACGACATGGAAAATTGATTGAAAAGGTTACTAGTTCAGGTAAGCCTAATGCAACACCCAAAGATTTTCATAATCTATTACCAATCCCACAAAGAGAGCGAGACTTAAATCCCAATCTTACTCAAAACACTGGCTACTAAACTAATTGAGTGAATGACGTTTAATAAATACCCATCAATAAAAGCTGTTGGAGAGCAGAAATTATGTGTTCTTGGATGGCCGAATATTGCAAACCAGCTAAAGCAGGGGATTGACGGAAACCCTGGTGCCGTAATTGTCGTCGAAACTTATCAGGGCACCTTTCTAGAAGAAATCATAGACGGCTTATCTGAAGTTGGAGCAGTAGTCGATACCAGAACCCTCTTTAAACCTGAAGAAGAGATTTTATCTATAACGTTGCCAGACGTAACGGAAGATAGAGTTTTTGGTAAGATATCAGGATTATCGATAGATCAGTTTTTGGACCTTGATAAGTGTAACCTGGTTCGCGATCAATTAAAGCATAGCTCAACGATTACTATTGTAATTGGCCCAGGAGCTTCCCGTATCGCAGTTGAGCACGACGTGTTTCTATATGCGGATATGGCAAGATGGGAGATTCAGCAGCGAATGAGGGCGAATGAGGTGCCAAATTTGGGATTGGTGAACCATGAGGATCTTTTTGAACGAAAGTATAAAATTGGCTACTTCGTAGATTGGCGTATCTGTGATCGAATAAAAGTTCAAACAATGGCGAGCTGGGACTATGTGCTTGATACAAATAAGCCTAATGAGCCCAAAATGGCCCATGGCAAAACAATCACTAAAACGATTGAATCTGCCGCTAAACAACCTTTCAGTGTTGTGCCATTTTTTGACCCTGGACCGTGGGGTGGGCAATGGATGAAAGAAGTGTGTGAACTGGATAAGGAGAATGATAATTATGCCTGGTGCTTTAATTGTGTTCCAGAAGAAAACAGTCTCCTCATAGAGTTCGAAAATACGGTCATGGAGCTCCCATCAATTAATGTGGTTTTTCAACAGCCCAAAGAATTATTAGGAAAGAATGTTTATGACCAATTTGGGGCAGAGTTTCCTATTCGATTTGATTTCCTCGACACCATAGAGGGGGGTAACCTTAGCTTACAAGTTCATCCTCTCACGGAGTATATCAAAGAGCAGTTTGATATGGATTATACACAGGACGAGAGCTATTATATAATGGACGCTTCCGAAGATGCGAAGGTATACCTTGGACTAAAGGACGATATAGAGCCTGCTGCAATGATGGCTGACCTCAGAAAAGCGCAAGCTACCGGCGAGATGTTTAATGCCGATAAGTACGCCAAGTCTTGGTCGGCGAAAAAACACGATCATTTCTTAATACCGGCAGGTACGGTTCACTGTTCGGCGAAGGGTTGTATGGTTCTTGAGATTAGCGCGACCCCTTATATCTTTACCTTTAAACTATGGGACTGGGGCAGACTTGGCATGGATGGCAAACCTCGACCAATTAATATTGATCATGGTGAGCAGGTGATTCAATGGGACCGGACCCCTGAGTGGACGCAAAAAAATCTAATTAATAATGTTGTAGAACTGTCTTCAAATGGAGTTTATAGAGAAGAAAAGACTGGTTTACATGAGCTTGAATTCATTGAGACGCGAAGGTTTTGGTTTAATAAGATCACGCAACACAATACAGAAGGGACAGTCCAGGTTATTTGCCTAATAGAGGGTGACCAAATTATTATCGAAAGCCCCGAGAACCAATTTGAATCTCTAACCATAAATTATGCTGAAGTCTTTATTGTTCCAGCAGCAGTTGGGGACTATACTATTCGCCCCGCTCACGAAACAGATAAAGAATTGGCCATTATTAAAGCTTATATTAGATAAATAGTATAACCAACAATCATCAACATGACCTCAAAAACCTCAATTAAAAGTTTTATGCCCGTACTGTTCTCATTTTATATAATGGGATTTGTTGATATTGTTGGAGTCGCAACAGGGTATGTGAAACAAGACTTTCAGCTGACGGATAGCGTAGCCCAATTATTACCCAGTATGGTCTTCATTTGGTTTGCACTCGTCTCGATACCTACAGGAATATTTCAAGATAGAAACGGTAAAAAGATCACCGTTATCTTAGGGATGTTATTAACCGGGGTGGGTCTTCTGGTTCCTTTTGCCTTCTATAGCTATACTACCGTAATTATTGGCTTTGTATTACTTGGTATCGGCAATACCATACTGCAGGTTTCTGCCAATCCACTCCTCATCGATGTGTCGTCTGAATCTACTAAGGTTGCCAATCTTAGCTTATCTCAATTTATTAAAGCTATTGCATCAATGTTTGGACCAATAATTACCGCTGGTCTAGCAGCTTACTTTGGAAATTGGAAACTTATATTTCCTTTATATGCTGTCTTATCGGTAATTTCTTCTATTTGGTTATACTCTGTTAAGGTTACAGAATCGAAGCCCGAGAAGGAATCTGCAAGTATTTCAACTATTATTAATCTGCTTAAAAACAGGTTTGTGCTAATTATGATTATGTCAATTTTTGCCATGGTTGGTTTCGACGTTGCCATGAACACGAATATTGCATCTTATTTACAAGCTAGATTTGGAGTAAGCCTTGAGGTGGCTAGTCTTGGCATAAGTATTTATTTTGCTGCTCTAATGATCGGTAGGTTAGCGGGTGCTGTGCTTTTAAGAAAACTAGACGCTAAGCTATTTCTAACGATTAGTACCACGCTTACCTTAGTTGGGTTGGCAGGTCTCATCCTCTTGAACGACTTATTCCTTGTACAGGTAATGATATTCATAACTGGACTTGGGTTTGCAAATATTTTCCCGATTATTTTCGGAATCACTGTTGAAAGCAGGCCGGAGTATGCCAATGAAATTTCAGGCTTAATCATCTTTTTTGTTAGTGGAGGAGCGGTTATACCTCCAATTATGGGACTGATTAGTCAGCATTATGGTGTTGAGTTAAGTATGGGGGTACTCGTATTATGTATTCTCTATGTTGGTTTTGCGGCAGTCTATGCAATGAAAAGCAAAAAAGCTTAGTAATATGAATCTAAATAACGAGAAGAGAACGGTTTTAACGCTTGATGCAGGCGGAACTAATTTTGTTTTTTCGGCTCTTAGGGGTAATAAAGAGGTTGTTGGCGAAGTAGTCTTACCAGCTAACGCGCATGATCTTGATCTTTGTATTCAGTCTGTTATAGATGGGTTTGAGCAAGTAGGAACGGCCCTAAACCAAAACTACGACGCCATAAGCTTCGCATTTCCTGGTCCTGCCGACTATGATCTTGGGATAATAGGCAACTTACCCAATTTTAAGGCATTTAATGGGGGAGTCCCACTTGGACCAATCCTAGAGGATCATTTTAATGTGCCGGTCTTCATAAATAATGATGGCAACCTCTTTGCCTATGGTGAGGCCTTATCTGGGGCGCTACCTGAAATTAATAGAAGACTGCAGCAGGCCGGTTCACCGAAACAATATAAGAACCTAATTGGACTTACCTTGGGTACCGGATTCGGAGCTGGAATTGTTTTTGATAATGTGCTTATTAAAGGCGATAATTCATGTGGAGCCGAGATTCACAATACGCTGAATGGTTATAATTCCGATTGGAATGCTGAAGAAAGTGTTAGTACGAGAGCCATTATCAGGGAGTATGTTGCAAATGGTGGCATTGATAATGGAAAGCTGATGCCTAAAGATGTTGCTCAAATTGCATTGGGAGAACAAGAAGGAGACAAAACTGCTGCAATAAAAGCCTATCAACTTTATGGTCAAGGACTAGGGTCGTCAATTGCAAACATAGTTACCCTTGTAGATGGTCTCGTTGTTATTGGTGGAGGCATCACCAATGCCTGGGATTTATTTGCTCCTACAATGTTTGAGGAGATTGAGAAGAAATATAATTCGGGTGAGTCTAAAAATGATCGACTCTCGTTCAAGGTATTCAACTTAGAAAGTAAAGAAGATTTTGTCCTTTTTAGAAAGGGTAGTAAACAAACAATCACTGTAAAAGGATCTGGGAGGCAGATTACTTACGACGATATGCCAAGAACGGGTGTTATGAAGTCTGAAATTGGTGCTAGTAAAGCAACCTGGCTTGGGTCCTATGCCTATGCCATTGAAATGCTAAACAAAGGATAATGCGAACAGCTCTTTTTTTTTCTATGCTACTTATAGTAGCCTGTAGTACTAAACAACCTGTACAGGAATCAACTTCTCAGCATATTCCTTCACTAGATGAGTTATCTGGCCAATGGGTATCGTATGATACTGTTGATATGGAGCCATCTATTCGTAATTTCAGAGGACAAGCCCTCGCTAATCGGGACCTAACATCATTTAGCTATTTGGCAGCGGCACCATATTCAGGAGGATACCACACGGGTACAATCTATGTGAATGGCGAAAGCCCTAAATCGGATAAATTCAGATGGCAACCTTATCAGATTCAACGCCATTCTACGCACGGTGAAATTGAAATACTTAGTACTAACCGTATGGTTCCGGATAAGAACATCATCCTTTGGAGTATAGACTTTACGAATAATGGCACTGCCGAAAAAGAACTTACCATTAAGCAGGACCTTATAGGGTTTATGGGTCATTACCCCAATCGTGAATGGCAGTGGTGGTATCCTTATCCTACACTAAATGGAGCTACAACCTCAAGAACTGATGATCTTGAACTCCTAAGAAAGTATATAGGAACAGGTGTAACGAGTACAGAAGCAACAGTAATGGAATTCGATGGAGCAATTCCTGTAACGAGAAGGAAGGAAGTTTCATGGCCTTCCGACGAGATAATAATGAATGGTATCGAATTTAGTTCTACCCTGGAAAAATCAAGAGTAATTATTCAAAGCGACAGCACAGATGTTAGCTCGGTGTTTAGCGTAATTACGCCACCAACAAACCTAACAAATAATAGGGCGGGAGGATCCGCAGAATGGAGCCTAACACTTGCTCCAGGAGAAACCTCTACCATAGAATTCTCAATGAGCTTTGGCACAACCGACGATAATATTGAGATATCTGATAATGATTTCACGAATCTGTGGAAGAAATCAAAGAATGTCTGGGAAGATCGCTGGATGTCAATTTTTGATCCAAAAGACTCGCTACTTTCCGGTACCTTCCCAGTGCTTGAGACAGATGACATAAAGGCGAAAAAAGTCTATTACACCGGCCCGCTTACCATGTTGTACCTAATGCACAATAATCTTCCGCAGCATGACAAGGTGTTTTTAACGGGTGGCCCCCGTTGGGGAGCAACCTTGATGTTCTATTGGGATATTACGGAGTGGTCAACTCTTTGGGCTGTTGTCGATCCCGTCATGATGAAGGATCATTTGCGTTCCTGGATACTCATTGATCCAAGTAAGTACTATGGTCAGGATAACTACGGTGGCGGAGGATCAGGTAATGGCTATTCGGCTAATTATTGGGCGCTGTTTCAGATGATTCGTTCTTATATTACGATTTCAAAGGATTATGATTTCCTTGATGAGGAAATAGAGGGCAAAAAAGTTATAGATCACCTGGATCAATATGCAACTAACTGGCAGCGAATATCGATCTATGGGCAGGATGGGTGTACCGATGAGCTGTATAAGTTAGCTGATTTTGGCGATGATGAGTGGAATCTCCTTGAAGCGGTTCCTACCTATAAACATATTGTGCCATCTTTCAATGCAGGATACATCTGGATGATGAGGCAAACCGCAGAATTATATGAGTTAAAAGGAAATACTAAGCGAGCAAAAGAACTCCGTATAGAGTCCGATGCAATGGTTGAAAGACTGCTGGGTCTTTATGCCGGTGATGGTGTATGGTGTAGCCTCTATCCGAATAACAAGCGTGTCGAAGTAAGACACAGTCTAGATTTTATGTTCCTCGGCAGGTATATCCCAAATGATATTCCTGAAAACATCCGAAAAGATATGATGGATTTTGTCTACAGAGAGCTGATTACAGATAACTGGATGCGAGCACAGTCACAACTTGATATCGCTGCTGAAGATTCTGATAGACCTGACCACGGGCCACTCGGTGCCTTCGATGGCTGGCCTGCCGGCACAATGGATGCACTAACAAGACTTGGCTTCCCTGAAAAAGCTCTTGACTTTTACCATGCAATAGAGCCGGTTACGAATGAAGGGATATGGGCGCAAGCGCATGAGTTATGGGGTGAAGATAAGCTTAAGAAGAATGCAAAAGTCCGCATTGCACAGCGAGGCTGGCACAATCGAGAATCTTCGGCAGGAATTGCAATGTCGCAAGTAATGCTAAAAGACTTCTTTGGCTTTTATCCAGATGCCGCCAACAATCCGCTTATGGAGATAAATAACCACAGTTTTGAAGGAGTCTTACACCATGTTAAATATGGCGAAGACTACTACCGACTTGAACGAAGGAATAACACTACTAAAATGATAAAGGAGTAGTTCTATGAAAAAATTATTTGGATTCTTACTAGTAATAATAGCGACATCAGCAGCTGCTCAAGAGGTAGTAAAATATGTAGATCCAATGATTGGGTCGCATAATTCGCGGTGGATAATGTTTCCGGGGCCAACTCGTCCATTCGGTATGGTAAAACTTAGTCCGGATAATCAGGAGCTAGGCTGGAAGGCCGGATATGAGTATAATGTTGAAAATATTGCTGGATTCAGCCATATCCATTCATGGACAATGGCCGGACTTCTCATGATGCCAACAATAGGGGAACTAAAAGTGATTCCTGGGCCAGAACATGATCCGGATAGGGGATACCGTTCTCGATTCAGTCATTCGAAAGAACAGGCAGAGGCGGGGTATTATAGTGTAGAGCTCGATGACTATGGTATCAAAGCTGAGCTGGCTTCAACAAAGAGGGCTGGTTTTCATCGCTACACATTCCCGGCAAATGACTCATCTCGTGTGCTATTAGATTTACTTACTCCATCTGAATATGGCTATGAGATATTCTACACCGAGATAAAAAAGGTGTCTGATAGAGAAGTTGAAGGGATATCTTATCAGCAAGCTTTAAGAAAAGCCAATTACAACGAATATATCTTACATTTTGTGCTACGCTTCGACAAACCATTTAAATCCATGAATGGATGGGTTAAAGAAGATATATACCGGGACGTTGAGCGTATATCTTCTGATTTTGGACATAAGGATGTTGGTGCATTCTTTACTTTTTCTACACAAGAAGGAGAGCAAATACAGGCTCAAGTCGGGATTTCTTTGGTAAGTGTTGAGCAGGCAAGATTAAACCTTGAAACAGAGATGGACCCATTTGATTGGGATTTTGATGCTGTAAAAAACGATTCGCGAAAGGAATGGAATGATCTATTATCAACAATAAGTATTGAATCGAAGTCTGAAAATGAGAAAAAGAAATTCTACACCAATATGTATCGTGCTTATGCCGGACGTACTACCTGGAGCGATGTAAATGGTAAGTATGTTGATATGTATGAAAAGATTCAAACGATGCCCGAGAACAGACCTATTTACGGGTCAGATGGCTTTTGGATAAGCTTTTGGAACCTGAATCAATTATGGCAAATAGCAACCCCGAAGATAACAAGCAACTGGGTACATTCTTTTCTCGAGATAAGTGATAAAGGCGGGTGGTTGCCTAAAGGTCCAACAGGGATTGAGTATTCTGCAATTATGGTAGCCTCTCACCAGAATGCCTTGATTACGGGAGCTTATCAAATGGGAATTCGTGATTACGATGTTGAAAAAGCATACAGTGCGCTCAAGAAAATCCAGTCAGAAAATGGCCGTGCCCACGATGCAGGTGGTTATGTTGGGAATCGACATCTTGATGTTTATAAGCAGTATGGCTATGTGCCTGATGAAGATGGTCCAATTTCTAATACTGTCGCCTACGCATTCGACGATTGGTGTGTGGGTCAAATGGCGAAATCCTTAGGGAAGGAAAAGGATTATAAGGAGTTTACCAAAAGAGCTTTTAATTATCAAAATGCCTTCGATCCAGAGGTAAAATATCTTAGAAGAAAGTATAGAGACGGTAGTTGGGTGCCAAACTTTAAAGAATTCGGTGATGTAGCCTGGCTAGGTTCTGGTTATGTTGAAGGCAATGCTTGGCAATACACTTATTTTGTGCCCCACGATCTCCAGGGGTTGACTAACCTCATGGGTACGGAGGAGTATAATGACAGGTTGGAAAAAGGGTTTGAAAAATCTGCTGAACATAATTTCAATTCAGAACACCTTGGCGCTAATAGCTTAGATGGGATGGGCGTATTACCCGTAAATCATGGAAATCAGCCAAATATGCAAGCCGCTTATTTGTTTAACCATGCAGGCAAACCTTGGTTAACTCAAAAATGGGCTACAGAAATCATGGATAAGTACTATGGCGATGACCCGTTGGGAGGGTGGTTAGGAGATGAAGATCAAGGTCAGATGGGAGCTTGGTACGTAATGAGTTCAATGGGGCTTTTCCAAATGGATGGCGGTACAGCACAAGACCCAATCATTGAGATTGGAAGCCCTAAATTCAATAAGGTTATAATCAAACTAGATAAGGATTATTACAGCGGCAATGAGTTCATAATCGAGGCAAAAGGTGTTAGCGATAAGAATATTTATATTCAATCGGCAACCTTAAATGGGAAGAAACTCATTGGGCCATGGTTTTATGCCAAGGAGCTTACATCTGGCGGCAGCTTGGTCTTTAAAATGGGGCCTAAACCAAATATGAAATGGGGTATAAGCAAGGAAGCCAGACCACCCTCGCTCTCAACAATGATTAGTGCAGAGGAAAAAGAGACAATACTTAAGTATGATCGATTTGCTGAGGAAATGGACGAATGGAATAGGGCTGTAAAAGCCTATTATTATCATAAGAAAGAACATTTTGAACTTTTGCCTGATACGCCCAATGAAATTATTTTCCTTGGGAATAGCATCACAGATAACGCGGAATGGGCGGAATTATTTAGCGATCCAAATATTAAAAATCGTGGCATTGGAGGGGACGATACCGATGGTATTTTAGGTCGATTATCTGAAGTAACTTCTTCGAAACCAGATAAAATTTTTATCATGATAGGCACGAATGATTTGGCCTATGGTAAAAAAGTTGATGATATAATCGGCAACTATACTAAGATTATAGCGCAAATTAAGGATGATTCGCCTACAACGAAATTGTATGTTCAGAGCGTATTACCGGTTGAGGACGCCTTACATTATACACGTCCTAATGCTGAAATTATCAATATTAATGATCAGCTGATTGAAATTTGTAAGGCTGAAGGGATAACTTATATCGACTTACATTCTGTTTTTAGTGATGAAAATGGCAAGCTTAATAAAGAATATAGCATTGATGGCCTTCATTTAAATGGTGAAGGATATGAAGTTTGGAAAAAGCAAATTGTAGAGTATCTTAAATAAATCAGAACTGGATGAGAAGTATAATTCTCATAATATCAGCATTCCTTTTTCTTGCAGTTACCTGTGTAAGAATTGACGAAGTTGAACCTGAGCCAACAGAGTACGGATGCGAGCAATCTGAGTGCTGGGATCCGGACTATTACCTGTGCCGAGATAATCATTATAATGATTTTTTTACCAGAACACACGATTGGACTGGTGGCGATGCAACCTACTCCGTTGAACTTTCCAACAATAGAAGACTATGGATGTTTGGAGATACTTTTATTGATCAGGTTAACTCCGACGGTACGCGACCATCATTTCGTTTAATAAATAACTCGCTTGTGATTGAGGAGGGGGATTTATTTACAACATACTATGAAGGTACCCGCGACAATCCGGTTTCATTTGCGGAACCCCCTGAAGAGAATTGGTGGTATTGGCCTGCTGATGGCACACTCGCTGGCGATACTTTATACTTGTTTATGCATGGCTTTGGTAACGATGCAGGTGGAATGTGGGATTTTTACAGAACGTCTGTTGATCTATTAAAACTGAATCCTGAAAGTCTTGAAGTGTATGAAAACCTCAGACTGTTTGAGACTCCTGATATTTCATGGGGTGCGGCAATATTGGAGGAAGAGAATTATACTTATATATACGGGGTTCGTCCTCAGGATTTTACCAAGAAGGCATTTGTAGCAAGGACTAATGCTACTTTAACAGACGTTTGGGAGTATTATATTGGTACAGGTTGGAGTTTAGATGTTACTAAGGCCGCACCTGTATTTAGCAATGTCTCAGAGCAATTCTCTGTATTTGAGCGTGATGGTAGCTACTACCTCTTAAATCAACAGAACTTTTTGGGTTTTGAAATCCATCTCTCTACAATGAACAGTCCAACGGACACACCAACAGGTTACTCAGTCGTTTATTGCACCCCAGAAGCAGTTGGCGATCTCTTTACCTATAACGCTTTGGCTCACCCGGACGTTTATTCCGATTCACTGTTGATTTCATATAATATCAATAGCTTTAATTTTATCGATTTATTAAAGGACGTTAATAACTATCGGCCCTATTTTGTTCGCGTGGGCAGTTGGCAAAAACCATAAAAAATGAACTATTTTAACTTTCCTCTACGATTAATCTTAACTTTTACATCTCTGCTTATTTTGGGGTGTAATCAAGATAGCAAAGTGAAAAATACGCAGGTAGACCTGCCCGATACATTATCGAGTTTTACCGTTCGAGCGGATACAAATTGGACAAATCAATTCTATCGAAAAGCAGGATGGTTCGGGGCAGATGGTGTTTTTTCTTTCTCTAAGAACGGAAAAGAGGCTATTGGAGCTGGCAAAGACCAGAATAACCTTCTCTATTTTTCAGATACAATGACCGGTGTTATTCATGAAGATAGTGTCGAGAACTTTAAGATGGTGAATAACTCCTTTGCTTATATTGAAGGAATTTATCCTACTAAGAACACCTTTGAAATTCTAACAAATACTGATGCTAGCGGTGAATTCATCAATTTCTTTGAACCCAACACGAGTCATTCAAAACCTGGAGATTACTATTGGTTTGGCGATGGATTTGTGAATCAGGAAAAGAATAATGATCTCTATATTTTTGGGTATCGAACCATTGACCATAGCGAGAAGTCGTGGGACTTTGAAGTGGTAGGTACCACGCTGGTAATAATACCAAGCGGTGAAGCTCCACCTTTTGAAAATGCGCGGCAACTTGATACTCCTTTCATGATAAAGCGAGACAGCACCAATGCTGGTTCAGGAACCCTCGGTTCTGCAATTTATGTCAATACCGCAGAAGCTGGTGCACCAAACCCTGATGGCTATATTTATGTTTATGGTTTAGTAGATCCCAATAAGCAGTTAGTGGTAAGCCGGGTGAAGCCCAGCAACATCGAAGACTTTAGCAAGTGGGGCCATTGGAATGGGAGTGAGTGGGGTGATGATATTAACCAACTTGCTACGATTACCAATCGCGTATCGAATGAGGTAAGTCTTACACCCCTCAAAGATGGTCGTTACCTTCTAGTTTTTCAGGAAGATGGAATAGGGGAGTATGTCTCAATTCGAATTGGCGAAACGCCGATTGGACCTTTCGGACCTATTCAACGTATCTGGCACGTTCCAGAATTGACTGAGCCTCCTGGGATTATTCCTTATAACGCTAAAGCGCACCCAATTCTCTCCTCTGAGGAGGATGGCTTGCTAATAAGCTATAATACAATTACGCTGGATTACTTTAATGACATCTTAAAATATCCTCATTCGTATAGACCAAGGTTTATACGATTAAAAATTGATAATTAGTTTCTGTTAACGAGAGGTGGCATTTAGTTCTGATAAAAACCTTCCAAATTCCTCGGTGAGACTCGTATTTAATAGGTAGACCAGATGATTATTTTTTTATCATCGCTGGCCGAAAAAAGATTGCCGTTTGACTCATCCCACATCAGCCGGTTAACGGAAAATTGATGACCCTCTAAATTCTCATAGGTTATACTCTTAGGTAATTCCGGATCTAAGGCATCCCATATTTTAATACTTTTATCTCTGCTGCCAGTAGCAAATGATTTATTATCTGGTGAAAAGACTATGGAATAAATGGCATAATTATGCGCCGGAATAGATTTTATGAGCTGACCTTTATTATCCCAAAGTTTTAAGTGGGCATCCCAGCCACCGCTTAAGAGTATATCCTTTGTCGGATGAAATTTAACTACGTTACAAGCTTTATCATGCGCTTTAAAGGAATTCAAGATAGACTTGGTTGCCATATCAAATACTCTGATATTCGAGTCCCCGCAGGCGATAACCGCTATGTCGTTTTTAATATCTATTGATCGAATTCGTTCGTCTGAAATCTTTACGACTTGCTCCGTTTTTAAAGTGTTTACATTAGTAAAACCAAGGGTACCATCTGCACTTACACTAATTAAAAAGGAGTTATAAAGTTTAAAGTCAAATATTTTGTCAGTGTGAGATTGGAGCAGCTTTATTTCCACTTTTCGAAACAAATCAATAATATGAATTTTGCCGCTTGTAGTCCCAATGAAGAGTAAGTTGTTCTCCTTGTAGTAATACAGGCTATAAATAGCTTCAGTTGACTTTATTAGTATTTTCGAATTCTCAACATTATGAATATCCCATCGAATAACATGTTTGTCCACGCCCCCAGAAAAAATAAAATTCTCATCTTCCGCACAGATCGCATAGATTGCTGCTGAATGTCCTTTAAGTTCGGTTTTCTTATTTATTATCATTTTTTAGGCGGTGTATTATTTATACTTCAATTATATACAATTTA
>CBDUMS010000004.1:0-74091 GCA_965368405.1 uncultured Cyclobacteriaceae bacterium | reverse complement strand
GTAAATGTTTCTGACTACTTGCAGGCCGCTACAGTTTCTCCCGATGGCAAACGTGTTATTGCTCAAGCAAGGGGAGAGCTTTTTAATTTACCGGCCAGCGAAGGTTTTATTACCAATATTTCTAATACATCAGGAGTAGCCGAACGAAGCCCTGCCTGGTCGCCTGATGGTAAGAGTTTAGCCTACTGGAGTGACGCTACCGGCGAGTATCAATTAATGATAAAAGACATGTCGTCTGATGCCGCGGCTAGAAAAATCACCAGTTTCACAAGTGGTTTCTATTATAGTATTTTCTGGTCACCGGATAGCAAAAAGCTAGTATTTACCAACCAAAAGATGGAAATAACGCTAATTGATGTAGCTACTGGATCGGTAAGCGTAATTGATAAGGGCTTGGATCCTTTCGAAGGAACGTTGAGAAGCTTTGGTGTGTCATGGTCTCCTGATAGTCGCTATATTGCCTATAGTCGATCTGTGTCAGCGATAGCCAGCGCAATACTCTTGTACGATACAGAATCGAAGAAACTGAATCAGGTTACTTCCGGGTTTTATTCTGATTTTGATCCGGCATTCAGTACCGATGGCAAGTATATGTTTTATCTCACCAATCGAACCTTTAGCCCGATTTATTCTGATCTAGACAATACCTTCGTTTATCCTAACTCCACCAATTTAGCGGTAGTAACCTTGAAGAAGGATACAGAATCGCTTTTAGGAATTAAGAACGATGCCTATGAGGCAAAAGCTGAAGAAGACACTGAGGAGGAAGAACCAAAGAAGAAATCAAAGAAAAAGGGAAAGAATGAAGCAACCGCAGCGGCATCAGAGAGCATCGATATTGTTGGATTAGAGGATCGCGCTGAATTATTATCCGTCGATCCCGGGAATATGAGCTCTCTTTACGCGGTAGACGGAAAGTTGCTATTTATGCGCTATTCTAATTCCGGTGCTTCGGGTGGACAGCCTTCGTTAGACTATTATGATTTTGAAGAACGTGAAGTAAAAACTGTAATTGCTGGGGTATATGGCTATGAAGTTTCGGCTGATGGTAATAAAATTTTGGTGATGCAACGGGGAAAGGTTGCGGTAATTGGTGTGGGAGCCGACCAAAGTATAAAAGAAGCAGTACCAACGGACGATATGGTAATGAATCTAATCCCTAAGGAAGAATGGAAGCAAATATTTGCTGACACCTGGAGATTAGAACGCGACTATTTCTACGATCCTAATATGCATGGTGTTGATTGGAATGTGATGAAGGAGCGTTATGGAAAACTTATTGATCAGGCCAGCTCAAGAAACGATGTTAACTTAATTATTGGTGACCTTATTGCTGAATTGAATGCCTCACACACCTATGTTGGTGGTGGAGATACCGAAGGTTCGAAACGTATGAATGTTGGTTACTTGGGTGCCGATTTTAAAGTAGAGAACGGACTATACAGAATTGCCAAAATTCTTAGAGGAGCAAAATGGGATGCTGAGGTTAAATCACCACTAGATAAGCCAGGAACGAAAATTGGCGTTGGCGATTATATCCTTGCGGTTAATGGACAGGCGGTTGATTCAAACAAGCCTATTCATGCTGCATTCCAGGGTTTAGCAGGAAAGGTTGTAGAGCTAACGGTAAATAACACAGCATCGACAACGGGTGCACGTAAGGTTCTGGTAGAGCCTATGCGTTCCGAAACCAGATTACGCCATCTTGCCTGGATCGAAAATAATAGGAAGAGGGTCGAAGAAGCCACAAATGGCACGGTTGGTTATATATATGTTCGTAGTACTGGAATCGATGGCCAGAACGAATTGATTCGGCAATTTTATGGCCAAATGGATAAGCCGGGCATGATCATCGATGAACGCTTTAATAGCGGGGGACAGATTCCCGATCGTTTTATAGAATTACTCGATCGCGATCCATTGGCTTTCTGGGCGGTTCGCGATGGTGAGGATTGGGCCTTTCCTCCAGCAGGTAACTTTGGTGCCAAGGTGATGTTAATTAATGGTTTTAGTGGCTCAGGAGGAGACGCCTTTCCTGATTATTTTAGAAAGCGCGATCTCGGGCCGCTTATCGGAACCCGAACATGGGGTGGACTGATAGGTATTTCTGGCTCACCAAGCTTGATTGATAATGGTTATGTTACGATACCAACCTTTAGAATGTATGATCCTGATGGAGAATGGTTTAAGGAAGGTCATGGTGTTGATCCGGATATTGAGGTGATAGAGGACTTTGAAAAACTGGCGAAGGGAACTGATGCTCAGCTTGAGGCGGCTATTGAGGAAGTAATGAAGCTGATGAAAAGCCCAAATCAGTTTAAGAAACCGGATAGACCCCAGGTAGAAAAGAGAAACTAAATAGGAAACCCGCTTCGGCGGGTTTTTTTATAGACTAAGCTTTTTTAATGAAAAAATTGGATTGCATCCAATAATTGCTACTTTTAAGTTATCTAAAACCGTTAATATTAAATATATTATTATGAAAGCCCATTTGAGATACATTATCCTGTTAACATTCGCTGCGTTTCTTTTTCAAGGATGCGATGAGGCAATTGAAGCGATAATACCCGATGACCCAACCGGTACAACTTCCCTTACCGTTACAGGTGCTCTCTCGAAGAGCGTAAGTCATGAAGAAGTAGAGTTTCAAAGTTCTGCTATCCAAGAATCAAAAATATCTGGTTTAGATTTATATATTGGTAATATAGGAACTACAGAAACAGCTATTCGGGTTACCTTAAGTGATTTGGATAATGGAGAGTTATTTAATGTGGGTACCTATAATTATGTTAATGACCCAAATACAACATTTATTTTTATAGCTCAGTATTTTGACACCGACGATAATTTTTATCAAATAAATGTTGTAGACCCAGGGGTGAATAAGTTAGTGATCACGGAGGTAAAGAATGGTCTAGATAACGCCGTTTTGAAGGGAGAAATCGAACTTAATCTAGTAAACTCTGATGGGTTATCAGATCAAATTAAAATTGTCGGAACGTTTGAAGCAATAGGTACTGCCATTCAACTCTAAGGATTTTTTCCTTACAAGTTTCGTACATAAACTGGCTTGAGAACTTTTACGTCGAGCAAAAAGGTGCCAAATGGCACCAGCGATGCGGCCAATACAAAGAATGCTGTTTTAATATTCCATCGATAATAAAAGATACTTTGCAGCGCTATTATTATATAGAGCATAAAAAGGATTCCATGCGCCATGCCCACAAAATAATTTGGTCCTAGAATACCAAGGCCGTATTTCAACGGCATGGTAATACCAAAAAGCAGATAGCTTATTCCCTCAACTAAAGCGATTAAGCGCATTCTTCCTATAACTGTTGTTAATTCCATTCTCTATTTATTATTGAACCCGATACAAACAATTAACATCCTTTGCTTAAAGTTAGTTTCAGTTTGGAGTGCGATGATACTTAATTTTTAATAAAAGCTTATTTTGCTAAAAGTCGTAGACGTGTTCTACCTCATAACCATCTTGAGCGCAGTATCGGATAAGGGGTAATAATTCTCCGACGGGAACTAGCAGGACACTTCTCAGCAATTCGGGTTGGGTGACCATGGCCGAATTATATAGTAATTGAACACCGGGATACTCAATACCTTTTCCTGCTGGTCCGAGTATACTCACTACGATAGCATCATTACCTGAAATATCACGTATAGCTAAACTATCATTCGAGAATTCAATCATTTTCTCTGTAAATGCTCCCCATCGTGTTACACCAAGAAGATAGCTGCTATCCTGTCTTACTAACACGTTTACATCGGCGTCATTAATTATCGGGATCGGGCTAGTGGCTTCGAGGAAGATCTCTAGTACCGGAGGCTCATAGCTTGCGGTAGCCGCCCATTCAATTAACTGCGCATAGAATGCCTTAAAACTGAATTCAAGGGTAAAGAAAAGGGTCCTTTCCCATCTCCTAAGAAAGCTGCTGTCGCCTGATTCTTCTGCAGACCAAACCTTGCCTATCCAGGGCAAAAACTCAAACTCATACCAGGCGGTATGATAAATAAAATCACTATAGGCACGATGAGCAGCATTAATGGCCTCCTCTTTTCCTGACAGATTTTCTTCTGCAAATAGTGAGAAAAACCACCCAATAGTATTCTCATAAATCATTTTTACGCCATATTCCATGGTTACACTAACCCCAATCACCTGAAGCATGGTAAGATATTCCGGGTTACTAGGATAGGCTTCTGAAGTAAGTTTGATAGACCGATCGTATAACTTCCAGTACTCGTCGATTGATTTATAAAATGGGAAAGCCGAAGGATTATTGCCCTCGGCTAGAAAGTCAGCGTACTCCTTGGGGTTAAATACCAAATACCATTCCGGCACAGTAAGTATGGTTTGCTCCTCAGACTTATAATAACCTGGAATTTCTTTTTTCTTTTGCGATAAGGCTGTTGTAAGATAGGGGTTGTACTTATCTAATAACTTATTGGTAAAACGGTGTTCACGATCTAAACTGTCCTTTAAGGCGAAATATCTGTCTGCATTTGGATAGGCCTGATTAAATTGTTCGACAGTTGCATGGGGCTGATAGGGGAGGTACCAGCTACCGTTTTCACTTAAAATAGCATCAGTCATCTCAACCGTCCACTGTCTAACGTTTTCTTTAGCCTCTAGCGTTGTTTTCTGTTTATAGTAAATCACGAATGCAAACACTTCCTCCTTGGCCCAGGAAAGGTATGACTCCTCATCTGGCTTAGCGTGCCTTAAGGAAACATTGATCACGTTAACATTATATTTTTCATATACGGCCTTCATTTTAGGGATGAAGGAGTTAATATTATTAACCGGAATAAAGTACTCTTGAAGCACATAGGTCGACTTTTCGCGTGATTTCGGTTCTAATTCCAGAACATTATAGCTGGCTTCATTATTACGCCAAACTACTTTTTCCGATCGATAATAGAGTGGGTCGATCATGGACCTTCTTACCCATTTACCGAAATCGCCCCAGGCTACCATACCAACAAGCTTTTGTTCCAGCCAATACGATTCGTCTACGGGCCTGAGACGATCCTCTTCCGATAGTTCTTTATCACTAACATGCCAGGAAATATTCATTACCTGATCATAATTAGGAGGATAGAGGTCACCATTTTGGAAAATAACTTCAGTATTATCGGCGATATTTTCGTTAAAGAAGGTATTGTAATCCTTAGCAGGAATCTTTTGAGCGTGACGTTCTACCCTGGTGTTTTCTTCAAGGTCGAGTGTAACTTCAATTAGTACTCCAATCCCTCCATAACCACCAATTGCTGCGTTGAAAATAGCCGTATTGAGGTCTCTATTTGCAGTTATTTTGGTTCCATCAATCGTCATGATTTTGATTTCACGTACCGATGAAATAATAGGACCGTGCCCGATATATCGCCCGTGACAATTAACAGAAATAGACCCACCCACAGTGAAATTAGCATAGGTCTGCATGATCTTTACCGATAAGTTGTGTGGATCTATGTAGTCCTGAATTGCACGCCAGGTTATACCTGGTTGCACTGTTAGAGTTTTCTCCTTTTTATTAAAGTCTAAGATCTGGTTAAAGGCACGCATGTCAATATGCAAGCTATTCTCGAAAGCCGTCTGCCCACCCATACTGTACTTACCACCGCCAATAGAAACGGGTCCGGTAGTATTTAATAAGGCTTTTTTAATTTCAACTGATTTGGTAGGCTTTATGATTTTATTTACATGAATTGGATTGAGCTGGGTAACATCATTAATACGATTATTCGTGAGGGAATAATCGAATGCGGGGTCTCCTGAGAATTTAATAAGAATAAAGATATAGAGTACAAAGATGAAGAACCCATATACAGGTATAGCCAGAAGCTTTCGCTTATTGATAAACTGAAATGCTTTTTTTAGAAAGTTTAATAATCCGTAAAAAAGCTTTATGAGTAGTTTGGCTATCCAATTTAGGAACAGAGAAATTCTTGTCATAAACGTTTGCTTGGTTCGGTAACGGTTTTAGATCTTGGTGAAGAGCATGAGTGCATTTTTCGTAGGATCACCCTCTTGGTACAGGGTTTGCCCTTCAAACTTAAAACCTATCTTTTGCACAAAACTGATAATGAAATCTAGTGAATAAAAGTTACGAATTTCACTTTGGTTATAATCCCAGGTTTCGTTTGTGCCCATATTAAACACATCATGGGCAAGGGCCACGATGGCTTCCTGTTCCTGTGAGTTACAATCATGATCTCGGAGAACAAGTTTTCCTCCTAGGCGCATGGTATCTCGTATCGAGGATATGAAAGGTTCTCGGAGCTCAATAGGACAATGATGAAAGCCGATGTATACCGTAACCAGATCTAAACTATCATTGGGTATAATATCGGAATATCGGGTTCTATAATCGGCCATAGGAATATATTCTGCTCCAATGGCTATTTGGCCACGATCTATCATGCTCGTGATGCCATATCCGGGTTCTTTGCCATCGGCGTAGTATCGTTCACCCGAAATTTTAACTTTCTCCTCGAGATAGTCGAGATAGCGACCCGATGAGCCTATTTCTAAATAGCCATTATACTTTGTGTCTTCGCCAATTAAAGCTACAGTTTGCCTGGCCATTTCATCTTTCTGCTTTACTAAAGCCGGCAATTGATACTTAAAGATGGAGAAGTAGGGCGATATGTCACTAAGGCTCTGCTGGGCCGTGAGGTAGATCGTTTTATCATCTGGGTAAGCCTTGGTCGTACTATCAATTAGCGCGTGTATTTTATCTTCCGGGTACAGGTGGAAGACGTTTTGAAGGAAGAGAAAGAAGTTGTTTTTTAAGCGAATATTGCCATAAACGTAATTGAAATTACTTTTAATGGCGGCTAAACCCGCTGCTACTGATTTTGCAGTAGACTGAGCAGCCACCAATAACAGCATACCGATCTTTAGAAAATTCCTTCTTCGCATTAATCTTGATTTAGATTGTTTTCGTTGTTGTGTTTAAACTAATAAGAAGTGCGCTCGTCTGAACTAACGATAGGATTCCTATTTAAGTATTAATTTGCGAAGCTACGCTAGTATAACCTCAACAAAGACAACTAGGCGTTATAAATTAATGTAACGCCTTCAAGCTGTGTTGGTCAAGGATTCAACAGCAGAAGAATTAGAGAATCTTCTTAGCTGTTTACCAGGTCACGACTTTTTTGTTAAGGAAAGATTAATCGTAATGGCCATAAGCAACCATATAATAAAAGTTTCTCCATGAGACATCTCGTAGCTTGAGCCAAATATGCCTGCTATTAATAAGAAAAGATAAACCACAATAGGCGAGGCAATCAGACTGATTAGGAGTTTAATTATTGATTTTTTGTAATCCATGTTATAATAAGGTTAGGTATAAAAGGCAATATACTCATTTTTGAAATTATATAAGAAGAAATAATTTGCACTTTGATAGTATAATATGGGCTGTTGGATCCGGGTGATTATTGTTTTATGATCCATTACTAAAGGCTATAAAGCTCCAGTGAATAGTCTACACCCTTTAATTCAGTTGCCCCAAGTTTATTAATTTTAAGATCATCCCGGTTTTTAATATTCTGGAAGACACCCTGAGAAAAACAGATTTCATTTGGCTTAGTAATGGAAGCTATTCTTGATGCCACATTTACTCCATCTCCAAACACATCTTGGTCAGTGAATATTATTTCGGCAATATGCATTCCTATTCTAATCTGGTATTTGCTCTTTTCTTTCGTTGCTTTTTGTACCGAAAGTGCGAATTGCATAGCTTCAAAAGCGGTGTAGAAAATTATCATAGACCCATCTCCCAATTCCTTTACTTGCTTGCCACGATATTTGCGCAATGCTTTATTCTGAATAGCTCGATTTTGATCAAGCACTTTCAGAGCTTGATCTTCGTTCTCACCCATTAATTTGGTAAAGTCAACGATATCGGTGAAGAGAATGCAGGCGAGTTGTCTACTTCTGGCAAGCTTAAGTTGGCGACCCTCGGTGTGGCGAGTGAAAAATACAATGTAGATTGTGAAGACAAAAATAGAAAGATAGGCAAGATCGTTGCTTCCAGGAAGATGAAAAATTGTTATTAATGAGCTAAGGACAATTAATTCAATGGCAATAAATAAAACTAAGTACGATCTTCTGGCTGTCTTTGTAGGTTCAATGGACCATTTGTCGTAGACAAATGATGGACAGAAACCCAGTCCAAATAGGATTAATCCTGTTCCTAATCCAACAGAAGCCCCTCTCATGTGCTGATACTTCAGAAAGGTGCCGATTACAAACAATATAATGGCAATTGAGCCAAGGATGTATGTCCTTTTTCTCATTAGTAAAATCTAATATCTGTAAAGGTTCTAGATTCTAAATAACTAATTGATCACTTCTTTTACGCTACCACATTTTAGCATCATACTTCCGAAATAAGGATTACGAATTTCTTCTTCGTTAGAAAGCCAATAACCGCCCGTATTACTATTAGCCATCGGGCAGTATTCTAGAAAGAGCTTGCCACTTACGAGTTCGCTTTTCTTTATTAAGAGCGTTATCTCATCACTTAGTGCGGTGAAAGCTGTACGCTGAGATTTAAGAGAGCTCGCTTTGGCTACTTTTTTGGCCTCGATCAGTAACTCTTCAGCTCCTTCTATCTTTTGGACCGCTTTAACCAAATTAGCCGATTCGGTTTTAGCGATCTCCTGATTCGATTCCACTAAAGAATTTTTGAGATTGATATAATGTGCGTAGACAATACCAATGGCTTTGTTTTGAAATATTGGTTCGATACCAGAACCGATATCTTTAGCATTTGCAAATGCCAGTGTGCTTATAAGCGTTAAGCTAAGCAAGATTGTTATTTTCTTCATTATTGTAGATTTTAATAGTTAAAGATAAACTAATCTTATTTTCAAAGTAACACAGTGGCTAGTTACTCCAAAATTTATAAAATGAGATTTCTTTTATACTACTCACCATTTTAGTAGCAATATTAACTAAGGAAAGGTATATCTACTTTAAAACTTCACCGTAGTATCTCAGCCAATTTAGTCCAAGAATTTTCTCAATATCACCGGTTGCGTAGCCACGCTTATCCAGTTTTCTGGCAACCTGTAGATATCGATCTGGCTGATCGAGCTCAGGTATCCAGGGTGGCCAACGAACTTCATAAGAAGGTTTAAATCGGGTTAACCTTGGCACATACCAGTTTTCTCTTGTCGCTCCGTCGGCTTCTAAGCCTTGAATGGCATAATCCGCCGCTAACCCAACATGGTCGATACCACCGATTTTCACGGCATGATCGATATGGTCAACGTAAGTATCCAGGGTTGTTTCGCCACCGGGATCAGGACCAATCATATAGCCAAGACAAATAACCCCCATAACACCACCTTTGTCGGCCATGGCTTTAATCTGGGCGTCTGTTTTGGATCTAGGGTGGTTTCTATACAATGCCTCACACATGGTGTGAGTGAAACAGGCACCATTTTTACTAAATTCGATACCGTCGTTGGTCGTTTGACTGCCACAGTGCGATAAATCGACAATTATCCCCAGTTCGTCCATTCTTTCTACGGCTTCTAGGCCAAAATCTGATAGACCTGCATTGGTTCGCTCCGTACAGCCATCGCCTAATAAGTTACGCTGATTATAAGTAAGTTGAATCCATCGTGTTCCTGCTTCATATAATTTATCAAGGTTATCAATCGATTTCTCAATCATGGTAGCGTTCTGAAAGCCAAGCATAACGGCCACTTTCCCTTCTTTCTTTGCTCTAACAAAATCATCTGCCGATAAAGCCAGAATCAGTCTTTCTGGGTTATCACTTACCCGGTTTCTCCAATCTTCCAGAGAATTCAACGCTGCTTTTAGGTTCCCAGAGGCTAGTGATGTATTAAACCCTGTATAACCAGATTTAGCGAGTGCTGCAAAAGATTCTTCATCCCACCCGCGTGAGATTACGAGCCCATCTAATACCATCGATTTCTTGAAGAGCTTATCAATATTGGCGAACTCTTGTGAACCAGTTTGATTGCCAGGAATAGTTGAGCCCGGCCAGGTAGTCATGCCATGGATGGCCGTTGATGGTAGGATGAGACTGAGAGGCAGAACCTTCAATAAATTTCTTCGTTTACTGTTCATCTTTAGGTTATGTTAAGGGTCACTTAAATTTTATTGATTTATTCTTTAGTCGTAAACCTCGACGATTAATTCAATTTCTACGGCTTGTCCGCGTGGCAGTGATGCCACACCAATCGCGGCACGCGCGTGTTTGCCTCGATCGCCAAAGACCTCGACCATTAAATCGGAAAAACCATTAATAACCTTTGGCTGTTCAATGAATTCGGGAGTAGAGTTAACTAAACCCAAAACCTTTACTACACGCTTTACTTTGCTCAAGTCGCCAAGCATATCTTTAAGCACTGCTAGTTGGTTTATTGCCGTTAATCGTGCACCTTCGTAACCTTGTTCAATTGATACATCGGCGCCTAGTTTACCGGTTATTTCTGTGCCATCTGCATAGCGAGGTCCTTTTCCGGCAAGGAAAATGAGGTTGCCGGCACGAACGCCATTTACATAATTCGCAACCGGCTGTGGCGGATCGGGTAAGATGATATTTAGAGCTTCGAGTTTGGCTTCAGGATCATAGGATGGATCGGGATTCGTTGAACTCGTGCAACTTGCTATGAGGAATAAGGGGATAACAAGGGATAGAAGGTAAGACTTAGGATTCATAATTTACGGTAGGTAATATTTAACTAAGATTGAACGATTATTCTCTTTCTGGTTTAAAATCTGCTGCAAGCCATAAGGGGCGGCTTTGATAATAGTTGCCGTTTGAGACAACTGCGGAAACGGATCTTATGTTTTCAATATTCTCTAAAGGGTTTTTATCAAGAATTGCAATATCCGCTTCTTTCCCAACTTCAAGCGATCCGGTTTTATTGCCAAACCCCATGGCTCTGGCAGGTATTATGGTCGCAGTTTGAATCGCTTCGAAAGGGGTTAGGTTACCTAGCTTCTGATAGGTTTCAATTTCCAGGTACAAACTAAATACAGGCACTACATTGTCTGTTCCTGCTACAATAGGTATTCCAGCTTTGTAAAACTGTCCTATAATCTCCATCGCCTTCATATAATCTTGCTTTGCAAGGGTAGCGCGCTCCGTACTAATACCGTTACGAAAGCGTTTTCCTTCAAATAGTTCATAGGCAATTCTTCCAGCATCTGGCTCTACCGATTCAATAGGAGTTCCTGCCGGTAACCCGCGCACTAAATCAAGACCAATAGTTGGATCGAGTACGGTTTTATTTTCCAATAAGAATTCAATCGCCCAATTAATTTGTTCTTGACTTATTTCATTCTTGGTCAGATACTGACCACGATAATTAAGCTCCTTATTATCGGGGAAAAGAACGGTTAAGAATAAGCCCCGATGTGATAACATATCCATACCACTATTTACTGCGTCAATAGCGTTTCCTACGGCTCTTGGCACATGGCCAGTTACCGATAAACCACGCTCATGGGCTTCTGCAGCAACGGTCTTAAGGATATCGGGCTCAATGGACGTGTATATCTTAATCTGATTGTAACCTAAACTATCGTATAACCTTACAACTTCCAGTGCTTCTTCAGAGTCTCTTGCTCTTATAATACCATTTCCCTTCACGCCTGCGCCATCGGTCATGCCCGCCAGGAGTATATCAGGTCCCATAGCACCACCTTTAGCAATGGCATCTCTAAACGCTGTCGCAAACTCAATTTCATTTCCATTGTCGCGAATCGTGGTAACGCCACCGGCGAGATAGGCTGGGGCCCACTGCACTTGGTTCGAATGGCCATGCATATCCCAAAGGCCAGGAATGAGTGTTTTGCCAGTTAAATCTACAATTTTTGCGTCTGCAGGTATCGCGACATCGCTTTGCTTGCCAATTTCTTTAATTATTGAATTTTCAATTATAATGGTCATGCCTGTCTGTGTTTCATCGTTTATCCCGTCGATGATGTTCGCACCAACTAAAGCGGTAACTGGCGGCAGCGGGCTTTTAAGGTCTTCAGTATACTCAGCGAGCGCAGCCATTTGCTCTTCTACATTACCGGCAATAAAGAGAGGAAGAGCTTCTTCATACCCTTTGCGAATGACTTCACGAATCTGCGTATTGGCTTTTACTAAAGCTATAAGATTATTGTTGGCATCTACCCAAACGGTCCGACCACCCCAGTTAATTCCTTCAACTACGTACCTCCTCAAGCTCTCTTCTTCTCCATTAATAGTTATTTTGTCATCGCCTTTAAAACTTAGTGTTATTTCTCCGCGAGGAAAGGTAGGAATGGGTTGTGAACCATTATGAAAGTAATAATGATAGAGCATCATTTCCATTGCTGCAGGGATATTGCTGTGCAATGGGAAGAATTTCGCTGGTTTTTCCACTTCGACCCGTGGCATTTTCTTCTCCCAGATATTCAGGGAGCCTTCCGATGACACTACCTTGAGAATATTGGTAGTGTCGTCATTGGCAATTCGGATATTTTCGTAAGATAATGGTGTTAGATCAGCCGCTAGTTGTAATTCGGCAACTACACCACTAATTCTACCTCTTTCGTTCTCGCCCTGTAAGGATTTAACGATTACCTTATCAGCGGTAGACAGGATACTAAATGTTTCTTCACCAATGCGTGATTGTCTCATATATACGAGGAATGAACCTTCGTCATCAAAATATTCAAGTTTAGGTTGTTCCGAAGTACACCCGAAAATTATTACAAAGACAATTAATAATAAAGGCTGTCCAGACTTAAGCATAGGTCATTTCGTTAAATTACAGAGTAACTAAAGATATGTCTTTTGTCCTTAGATTGTTATTCCTATTAAATTATTTATACGAATGGAGAAGCCTAATGGTAAAGAGGTGGTTGAACCCAGTGTACCCGGTATTCAAATATTTATCTTGATATTTTACAGTCTAGGTGCTTGGATTATCTTAAGCGCTGCCGGCCATCCAGGCAAGGTACATTACAATAATTAAGAATATCGCGTATACAATATTCTTAACAGCAGACGATGATCTATTGCTTTCTATTTGCGACCCAGTTAAATATTGATTTAATTCTTCCGGTTCGCTACCGTCTTCGTTTCCTTCCGCACTTAAGGTATGCGTAACCTTTTTATCTACAACTAAGTTAGGAGCCATGTTAGGTCCTTCTGAGCTAAGATCAGCACCGTCGAAGAAAGAGAAGAAGGTGTCTTTATAATTCTTGCTAAGGCAGTAAGCGTATGACCACCGGTGTTCTAGCTCTAGCTTGTAGCCGCCTTGAAGTCTTAATTTCCAGCCATCGTTTTGAACCTCCAGTACCTTGAATTCTTCAGTTGCAACGCCTCGCTCAACTAAGAAATTATCGAGCTTTTCCGAGGTTCCGTATGCTAGAAGGATTTTCTTTTTTTTCTGAAGTAATGAGAGGCAATACTCATCATTGCGAAACTTCCATAGTTTTAATTCGGTGTAAGGGAATTGTGGATCGTTAGCAAATTCATTGGGCCCGAAATAATAATATCCTTCTCCCTCGACCTCAAAAATATCATAGGTTTTGGTCTTACTCATTCTGATCTTTTAATAGTGCGTAGCTTTCAAAGCTAAATAATATGCTTTACCATTCAAATTATGGTATAAATATTTCTTTCTAATTCAGATTCGTATTAATTAGTTCCAACATTTAACCAAGGATTCGTACCGATTAGAAAAGTTAATACCATGGGCAATAACAATTAAACCAAGTAATTATGGTATCTTACTGGTTCGTTGGAATAAGAGCGATAATGCTCTTTAACATTTAGACAGTATTCATGGCAAATCACAATAGAACAGCATTAGGCGAAAACAGAGCCGGCAAGAGTAAATTTACATCAGCAAGTTATTTAGACTTATTTATCGGATCTGCCGACTTCGAGTCGATTTGTAGGACCATGCGTATTTCTGATCAAACCCCTAAAGAGAAGGACCGCAAGAAGTAGGGTGGAAGGCCTATATTTTTTTGGTAAATACTAGCCAAAGTCTTCCTTCGGCTAGCATCTTAAATTTCTAAACTATTTTGTGAGAACGAATTGATAGGTTCCTGCAAGGCTGGATAACCGCCCTCCTCCAAAAATGGTGTTAGTCACAGTTATCTGCATATTAATCTTTTCTCCATTAATCTGTGCTGTTCCATTGTTGCCGTTACTAAGACTAATAAATAAGCCAGATTCTGTAACGTCACTTAGGGTATAAGTTCCCGATGCTTCCAAGACCCCATAAGCAGTATTACTTGCTGTGTAGTTGCCGTTTGAGAAGGAGACTGTTAATCCCGCAAAGTCACTAGTTAAATCTCCACTTGCGCTACTCGTTACAGATTCCAGGTTCCAGGCATTAGCTTCAAGTACTTCATCGGCCATTGCGCCCTGAGGTTGCGGGTCGCCGCCACCATCGCCATCATCTCCACAACCAGATATTATTAGTATACTCACCAGGCATAACGCCAAGGATAATTTTAAATTAAGTTTCATATTCTCTATTTCTTATTTAGTTTTCGATAAAATACTTGCTCTCCTTTTCTTAAATGAAGCAGATAGTTCCCTTTGGTTAAGTGGGAAATATCAAGTGATAATTGTTTCGTCGACTCTATCTCATAGTTAAGTCGTATTGTGCGTCCATTCATATCAGTTGCATAAACATCAAGATTGGCATTCGCTTCTGTAGGTAGTGTTACAAAGACAATAGACTCGGCCGGGTTGGGATAGATACTCAGTTGATTAGATAGTTCACCAAGACCAGTTATCAATAGGCTTGCCTCATTCGACCAATCACTTACGGGGCATTCTCCGTCGTGCGATCGAGCTCTTACCTTGTAGGTCCCAACTTGATCCTGTGAGGTAATGGTAGGTTGAAAATTTCCGGCAAATGATGAAAACTCACTGCCATCCTTTTCCCATTCCGCATAATCCCATGTATTTGAAGATGTAAGCGTTACTGCTGATGAACCGAGCCCTGAAACCGTAATCGAAGGTGTCTCAGGTAGCAGGCAAAAATCAACCAATACTGGATCAGACTGATTGTAATTGACATTTGCTTGGCTGTATGCACGAATTTGAATTGAACCACTTCTGCTTGTGCTATTTACGGTAAGAGAGTTGCCATTAATCGAAACATCTGAACTGCTTGGGTTTCGCGATATATCATACAAAATATCTAGACCTGAGTCGTTACTTGCTTCTAACACAATAACCGAGTCCTTTACAACCATGTTCTCATAGATGTCATCAAATATAACCACTTGATTTGCTCTTGAGACAGCCCAATTTACTTGTACCTCTGCGGCAGCATTCCAATTGTCGTCGCCAGCTTGGTTCAATCGTAAAGAGATACTACCGACAGACGTTACATTTACGCTGTCCGCAACAATAGTCGCTAGGTCGGTGTTGGCTAGAGAGTAATCTATTGCTAACCCAGAGGTCGAATTGCCATTAATTTTAACCCATACTTCTGGGTCATAGGCATAGCTCGATAATCCTATACCATTTATCTGAGCATTGTGGCTAATTGTCTGGTCTCCTTTAATAACCGTAAAGTTTACATCAGCGGGAAATGTACTATTATATACATCATCGCCCGATGCGAAAGCATTAATGGTTACATCTCCTACTCCATTATAGATGTAATTCCTTGAATCTTCATTAATACCTTCCAAATAACCAGGTCCACTAAATATTATATAAGTAACTGGTAACCCCGAACTGCTTACTGCATTCAGTTGTAATGTGTCCAGCGTCATTTGAATACTCTCTCCCTCCAGGTATATAAGGCGATTATTTTTATTCTGAATTACTTCAGATCGATTCCAGGTTATAGTTTGGTCTCTTTTACTAATAGTAGATGCTCTAATAACTGGAACTGCAGCCGAAAATTCTGTACTACCTGCTTGTGTGGCAGTTATGGTTATACTTCCTTCACCATCCCAAACATACCATGTAGTGTCGCCATCGGTAACCAAGGAACCAGGACCACTATCAAGACTATACGATATTGGCAACCCACCTGATGAATAGATGGGTAGCTCATAATTATCATAATTAATATAAGTAGTGGCAGAAAGGTTAAAAGAGATAGTTTGTTGACCTTGAATAACAGTGAAGGTCTGTTCCACGTCAGGAGCAGGGTCATATTCATTATTTCCTTCCTGCTTAGCGCGTAACGTAACAGCGCCAATACCTGTTAGCTGTATTAAACCTTCTGTTGTTATTTCTGCCGGTCCCGAAACTACTTCGTAGGTTATATCTAACCCCGAACTCGCCGTTGCAATTCCAGCATATGGGTTTTGAGTGTATGCCACGTCAGCCGAGTAATTGAAAGTAATGGTTTGAGCACTTTTAGGGGTGGTAAAACTTGCCGTTGGAAAGCCCGATGTGAAATAGTTTGCGGATACTGTACTACCATTGTACTCGATTACTCCAACCTCGTACATAGTATTCTTTTTAAGGACTCCAGAAGTTACGGAAGCTCCTGTGCCATCATATAGTATACTATTGCCACCTAAATCATTCGAAATACTAAAATCAACAGGAAGCTTAGTCAAATCAATAGTATTTTCCGCAATTAGTACCATTACAGCGTCGCCATTTCCTCGATCCCAGCTGATATCAGTGCCATTAAAATCGGGGGTGCCGATAGATAAATTAGATGCAGAAACGGTTGGTTCAGTGGCTTGGGTAAATACATTTAGCAAAACGTAAGCTTCACTCTGGCGCACAATAACAACATCAGTTTTGTCATTAAAGTTGATGTCTCCAACCGCAATATGTACGTTATTATCACTGGATACCGATGAAATTTTAATGGCAGGCATTGGTTCAACAAAACTTCCGGTTCCATCACCAAGAAACGTTCTCATCTCTTTCGAATGGTCTGAATCAAGAACAACGTCTAAATTTCCATCCCCATTAAAATCTCCAATATTGAAATCAACTGGATTAAAAAATGACCCAGATAGCACCACGGTTAATTCAGACAAGAGTTTACCGGCCTCTCCTAAAGCTACATTTATTTGATAATTGGAAAATGAGGATTTTATACTAACGATATCATCAATACCATCATTATTAAAATCGGCAACCCTAAGTGATTCGTTTCCTAAATCATTAATGAAATCATTCTGACCGGATGCCGTTAACCCACCAGATCCATCTCCAAGATATGCGTAAACTCGGCTTGACCGTTTCACGATTACGTCTAAAAAACCATCTCCATTAATGTCTCCTGTAGACACAAAATTGCCACTTGAAAAACTTGTGCTAATAGGAGAGGCTAATGTGCCAGTACCATTATTTAGCATCACCAATATGTCGGAATTGGTTACAGCAATAATATCTGGTGCCCCATTACCATTTAAGTCTCCTGAAGTTATGTCTGCTATATTTCCAGAAGTGAATTGTGTTCCAAATGAGAGATTGCCAGAATTATCATTAGTGAATACCGTGATATTAGTATTAGTGGCATCGGCACTTCCTACGATAACTTCCGGGTAGCCATCGTTGGTCAAATCAACTACTTCAATTGCTTTAGGATTATCCGGTGTTATATAGTAATCTGCCGCTGCAAATGACCATTGCATATCGTTATTCATCATAACCACCAAGCTGTCGTTGTGCAAGGTTAGCATTTCGTCATAGCCGTCGCCATCTAAATCAGAGAGTTCAGCATCATAATAAGTTTCATCTCTTAGATTATACTCGCCAACCAACCCATTATAGCTTTTGTAGCCATTATCAAATGTGGCCAAATAAAGAATATCTTCAATGCCATCAGAATAGACAATATCTTTTTCACTATCACCATTGGCATCTGCCATTGTAAATGTGCTTCCTTGATTGCTGCCTGTTGCAAAGGACCTATCATAGCTGAACGATCCATTGCCGTCTGAAAGCATGATGTCGTAATGCCCATTATTACTTGCATTAACAATATCCATTTCAAGATCGCCATTAAAATCCGCTAGCATGAAATCACTCCCCAGGCTAAAACCTAAATCGGTAAATGTTGGTATGGCAACACCGGTGTTTAGCAGAATCTTGCTTCCATTCCCAAAGGCACCTTGAAAAATTATATCGGGCTCACTATCACCGTCAACATCTGTAATTAATACCTCGTCACCATCACCATAAAATATGGGCTTATTCGCTGCCACATCAATGGTTGAGAGATAATCTGATGCGAAATTGAAAGCTCCAGAGCCATCTCCCTTCGAAATGGTGGTGCCATATTTGCTCGCAGGACTCGGGAATGTTTTACCGCTTGCAATAATGTCTAAGTTGTCGTCGCCATCAAAATCTATAAGCTCAATCGATGCAGTATATGTGCCCGAAGCGGCGCTCCAACTTGTTGGTAGGCCTAAATTAGTTTCTGTAAATCCTCCAAGCCCATCACCATTATAAACAACCCATTTATGAGGGCCAAAGGCTGCAACAAGTACATCGAGATCACCGTTTTCATCGATGTCTCCAACAGCAACTGCTGTTGATCCAGGAGCTAATGCGGAGCCAGCATAAAAACCTGATGCTAAAAATGACTTAGAATCGTCTGACAAATACACATAAACAACAGATGCGTCGTGAATGATGTCTAAAAACCCATCTTCATTAAAATCGCCGAATTTAAACTTGCCCGCACCAGAGCTTGTTGCAATATCTAAGGAAGTACCACTACTAGGATCGTGAATCGTTATTGTTTTCGTGGTAGAAAAATATTTGTAATAGATAATCTCATCAGTGCCATCGTTGTTTAAGTCAGCTGAAACAACTTTGGAAAGCGTGTAACTTCCGAGATTTTCAATTACTTCAGGTTCAGTAGTTGGCCAAAACACCTGGGCCTTTGCAAGAACAGTAAAGGAGACAAATAAGACTAGTAGCAGTTTTTTCATAATATTTCTTAAGTGTGTTTTTAATTACTGTAAGCTACAAATACAGTTGAAATCGTGCGCCCCGGTATTTGTGAACGAACTTATATTTTTTGTGAGCCACACTAGAAACTTTGTAAGAGAAATTGTACTCGACGGTTATTTCGTGCTTAAAGGATATCTTATTTACTGCAGATTTGCATATTGCCAATTCTATAGAACTAATCTTTGCCATCTCAAAGAGAGAGGCACGAGACATTTGAATCCCACATACGAAATTTAATATTTAGTACCCAGCTACTCTAGGCTTTAATTATTAGCAGGGATATGCATAGATCAATTATCCATGGATGGAATGCGCTTTAATCGTGACAGCAAATAGATCACTTATATTTCATATTTGGCAGACTGGTGGTTTGAACTCCAGTAGCCAGGAGGTCATACGAAACACCATTAGGGACAACTTCCAATTCTGAATATACGTCGTTAAGGGCTAATGACTGTTTAGCATTAAGTACTAGTATGCTTCAACGAGCTATCTACCTATTGTTTTGGTGTATACCAGCTTAATGCTGAGGTAGGATCAATCGTCTTTGGTGCAAAAACATCTAGATATATGTCACCGGCTTCATGTGAATCATTATCAGTGGATTGGATGAGGTCGGTGTCAACATTAGGAGCAACACCAGTTTTCGTTAGAACAAAGTTTGAGTTTATATCATCGACTGCGATTTCATAATAATCACTCAATTCGCCATATTCAAGATTGTTAACAAGTTTGTTGGATGCTTCTCTACCTCCTACATAAATATCAACGGCCCCTTCGTTATTATAGGCATGCAAGAACCTTAACCTAATGTTTCCGGTAGCCGGTGTCGTTAAGTCATTATTAGCAATAATTACTTTTCCGCCACCTGATAAGGGGCCGATAACTGCTGATAAATATGATGCATCAGCCACAACATCTAGTTCTGTGGAAAACACTTCATCCCCGTCATTCACCCTAATCGAGTGAGTTACAGAGTTTGAGCCTTCTTCGAATTTAAACTCTGACAGACTGCCAAATGCATAAGCAACTCCTTCGATAGTTAAAGCATCATCCATATAAAAATCCAGACTGATGTCGGCGGTAACATAATTAAATGTCCTGAGCATAGCCATTTCGTAATTGATAGACGGTTCAGGCTCTTCATTGTTGTTGCTACAGGCACCTAACAGTACAATAGACATTAATAGAAGTGTTCGCAAACTAAGTATTTTAATCGTCGTCATTTGATTTTATCTATTCCGGCGTCAAATATATTAAAAAAGAAATTAGTTGAGCCTCCTTAGAAACATATTGGATTAGCGAACGATATTGATTCGGGAGTATAAGACCAATCAATGCCTAGATTGAACTCACTAAAAATAAGCGTTTGAGTAAGAAAGAGACGTTGTAATGTAAACTCATTTCCCGATACAGAATTTGCTGAAAATATTCTCAAGCAAGTCATCAGTAGTGATTGTACCAGTAATCTCGCCAAGGTGATGCAGTGCTTGTCTGATCTCCATGGCTAAAATATCATTAGTAATGCCCTTATCGATGCCCTGAATTACATCTATTAATGCCTTTTGGGTATTCAATAGTTCTTGCTGATGACGGATATTGGTTACAACGGTATCGCCGGTATTAAAGGATTCAATATTTACTTTTTCGAGGATGGCATCTTCTAAGCGCTCAAGGTCTTCATGATGTGTAGCTGTAATAGAAATGGTATTCGGCAGCTTTTCGAATGCCTTGATTATCGCACCGCCAACTTTATCGGCCTTATTTCCAATGGCAATAAAGGGTGTTTTTTGTTGGTTGAGCTCGACTACTTTTTCCTCTATGCTTTCAAGAGATTCTGTGTCTAAGTCGAATAAAAACAGCACCAAACTGGCTTCACTGATCTTCTCGTGGGTCTTTTTAACGCCAATTGCTTCGATCGCATCGGTGGTATCTCGAATCCCGGCAGTATCGATGAATCGAAACGCAATTCCACCTAAAACAATCTCATCTTCGATAACATCACGGGTTGTTCCAGCGATCTCAGAAACAATGGCACGCTCTTCCTTTAGCAGCGCGTTGAGAAGTGTAGATTTCCCTGCATTGGGCTTGCCAGCAATAACCGTAGGAATACCGTTTTTTATTACGTTACCTATCTCAAAACTGCTGATCAGGGTAGATATTTTGACAAGTATATTATTGATTAAGCTCTTCAGCTCATCCCGATTTGCAAACTCAACGTCTTCCTCAGCAAAATCGAGTTCGAGTTCTATCATCGAGGCAAAATGTATAAGTTCCTCGCGGAGCACCTGGATTTCATTCGAGAATCCACCACGCATTTGGTTCATTGCCGCTTTGCGAGAGGCTTCTGAATCTGAGTGGATAAGGTCCGCTACTGCTTCGGCCTGTGCTAAATCGAATTGTCCGTTTAAAAAAGCTCTCTGCGTAAACTCACCTGCTTTTGCTAAGCGAGGTCCATTATCGAGCAAGAGCATGATAATTTGTTTGGCAATGTACATCGAACCATGACAGGAGATCTCAACAATATCTTCTTTAGTAAAAGATTTTGGGCCCTTAAAAATCGAAACTACTACTTCGTCAATTACCGTATCGCTATTCCGAATTGTGCCTACATGTAGGGTATGGGAATCTACTTTTTGCAGATCCTTCCCATAAAAAATCTTGTTTACTGCTTTGATGGCAAGCGAGCCTGAAAGACGGATTACTGCCAGCGCACCTACACCCTGAGGGGTAGAGAGGGCGACAATGGTATCGGTATGTTCGAATTGAGACATTAATGCAAAGGTACTGAAGACCTACTAAGATGCAACGATGTAGCAAGAGGCAAAATCATGTAGGCTGAGTGGGGCGGGGTTCTAAGCTTTAGTCTATAGTCTTATTTCTCCTCGACGAACTATTCGTTGCCGTAAAAGGTTAAAACCTCATTTCTTTTAATAAAGCCTGAAATTCTTCAGTATCCCTTATAACGTCAAAAATTGGATCCACATTAATATAGGGCATGTTCGGGTCTTGTTCCTTATAGGCTTTTTGCAGCCAGAACAGCGCATTGTCTTGGTTGCCGGCACGGACGTAGAGTGTGGCAATCTGCCAAGGGGTTACATAACTTGTGTCCATTTTTATGATATAAGCTTCTGCAATTTCTTCCATAGCCCTGTTATAGCCGTTGTCGATATACTCATTTATCAGGATGTCTACAACCGCCAATTCACCTTTTTCGAGGTATAAAACCTTGGCTACTTCAATCGCCTTATCATACATTTTTTTATTATGATAGGCTGTCCATAAGGTAGATAGCGCCATGCCATAATCTGGATCGTCTTCGAGCGTTTCTTCCAGTACCGCTATTGCGAGGTCATATTTGCGATGATGGTTTAAGTGCATTCCATAAAGACTCCGGATTGTTGAATTATCGGGTTGTAAGAGAATAGCTTTTTCAATCTGTGGATTTGCTTCATCATCACGGTGCAGTATATTCAAGAAATGCGCATAGTAGGCCCGTGCCTTGGCATGATCAGGATCAAGCTCAATTGCACGTTTAAATTCTCGCTCGGCCTCTTCCCATTTCCAAAAGAGCCAAGCTTCGCTGGTTGCTAAATTATAATGCACCTCCGCCGAGGTGCTATCTAGCCTTACCGCCTCTCTAGCAGCTTTTTCGATTTCGGGCAACGCTTCTTTCGACGATACATACCCAAACTGTCTTCGCACGGCCCATGCAAAGGCGATACCGACATGTGCAGGGGCAAAATCAGGATCTTTTGCAATCGCCAAATCGAAGTAGTGGATAGCCTTTTCTATGCTGGGCTTCGTGAATTCGTACAATTGCCCCATTCCTGTTAAGTAGGCCTGGTAAGCTTGCGGGTCAATTTCAGTAGAACTGGACAGCTCGGCTAACTCTCTTGCTGTAAGACTTATATCCGTGATATTTGAAATCTCTAAGGCGATATCATTATACACACTTAGAATATCTTTTGTGCGACGTGTGTATTCCTTTCTCCACACTTGTTTTTCCTGCGGCAATGCCTCTATGAGCCTAACCTTAAGAATTACGGTGTCACTAAGCTTGATTAATTCACTCTCTACAATCCATTCGACACCAAGCTCTGTGGCAATTTCAGGTATCGATTTTTCGTTCTGGTTATATTTGGAAGAGGAGGTTCTGGAGGTAACAGATAGCGCACTGATGCTACTCATTAAATCAATTAATTCACTGTGCATACCAGCCGAAATGTAGTCAGCATCAGTAATCTTGGTTAGTGTTTCTATGGGTAGAATAGCAAGGCGGAGCTCTTCAGGTTTCTTATTCATAAACCACCCAATGCCTGCAATAATCATGGCTGCTAACAGAACAACACTTAACTGAGCAACTTTCGATTTTCGAATAACCTGTAGTAAACCAGTCGATCGTTCTAGTTTAAGGATTTTGCCTTGCGTGGTATAGGGTAAACCCTGGCCTACAAGCGCATATATCTTTACGCGGTAATCTATATTTTTTAGTCTGATTTCAGCCAGAAAGCGCATCTGTATTTCTGTCTGGCTGCGTATCGCTTTTTGTACTGATTCCGAAATATAAATTCCTCCAGGATCGGCAATTGCTTCTAATCTGGAGGCAATATTTACACCATCGCCAAATACATCGTTATCTTGCATAACAACTTCGGCAAGATGAATACCTATTCTCAGTTTAAGTTCAAACGCTGCTGCACTCGATTGTATTTCCAGGGCGCAGGTTACGGCATCTAGCGCACTGGTGAATTGGACAATATTACCATCGCCCATTTCCTTTACTAGTACACCATTGTTTTTCTTGATGCAGGTTTGGTGAATTTGTCGATTTTGCTGAAGTAGGTTTAGGGCTTTTTGCTCATTTCTGCCCATTAATGAGGTGTATCCGAAAATATCGGTAAACATAATGGCAGCAAGTTGATGGCTAGATCCATCCATACCGAAAGTTAGTGTATCTCAGCATTATTTTCAAGACGGATACTCTTCTGCATACGCAAAAGCCAGAAAGAGCATTAACAGGATGCTATATTCTTTTACTCTGCAGCAAAGGGGTAAAGTTTGTCGATTGGTGCAAACTTATAATCCAGTGCATCGAGTCGCGTAGTGCCAAACCAGGGTCCCGGAGCATCAACCACCAATATTGTTTTAGCATAGCCTGTCTCATCAAACCCTCGTCTAAAATGAACACGTGATTTCACAACAAATACATCGTAATCATCAGGATTAATACCTGCAATATCTAATCTGCCTAATGTTCTGATTTGCACATAGGTTGGTACTAAATAGAGTAAGTTGTTATTTCCATATTCAATGATGGCAATTTCATCATAACCCCAACCTTCACCGAAGTACTTCACTTTTCCGGTAATCCGCTCTGGGGTTCCTGCCTGTTCGCCGGTAAAACCACCAACTTCCATATCGAAGTCATCGCCGGGCTGGGCATTCGCCTCCTTTAATTTTGCTAAGGCACGCTCATCACGAAGTGCCGCATAGATGATATTGCTCACACCTTTTTCATTCAGTTCTTTTAGTATCCAGGTAGCATCACCAGGCCTATCTGAATAATCGCCAAGAACAACGGGAACAGCACCATTTTCAATGGCTGTTATAGTTTTTTCGACGGCTTCGGCCGGCATAGGGTAGGTGCCTCCTGCAAATTCTTCCCTTACCCGCCAGATATATTCTGCCATATCATCGGCAATAGCGTTCGCAAGGTCAGGGTCATTATTGGTCATTACATGCACTGTTGTTCCAACATCAGGAACATCCGACCAGGGGAATCCGTAAAAAACACTAACGTAAGCGTCCTGTTCGCGTGCTTCCCATCGTCTTGCGCGTTCCATAATCATCATCGAAGGCGATTGACCTGTCCATTGAAGTACAGTAGCTGTGATAATTGGAGGTTTACGTGTTGCTGTAGTTGATTTATACATACCTCGCATCGAACGATATAAAAATGTTGCAGCACGGCTCCCTTGATGGGCAGCGTCGTAGTGAGGGTAGCGCTTGGTTACGAAAGCGGCATTCGACCACTTTAAGAATTCTTCATCTTCATTACCATGCAGATCGAAGGAGCCGGCAATGGGTACGTCTGGGCCAACAATTTCCCGAACCCGTTTTGCGATCTCTGCCTCAGGTCTTGGTACATCTCTAACCGCCATTGCCCCATGCAGCGAGAGGTAAACTCCCTGCACTGGCATTTGAGCTTTAAGGTCGTCCAGAATGATTTTCATATAGTGCTCAAAACTTTCTTTGCTTTCCCAGCTTCTTGAAGAGCCACCATAAACACCGTCCGGTGAATTTAATCCAACAAGTTCCATATCATCGAACTGTTCGGCGGTATGCGTAAAGCCGCCAATAAAGCCACCGGACTTCAGCAATTCTTCCCCTTCAACATAGGGCCTTTTACGTGCCCTGTCTTCAATTTCAGTATCTCCTCCCGGACAAAACGTGCAGGTTTCCTGCATATAGCGGAGAACCGCTACTTTATAGGTCTTCTTGGGCGAATCACAACTTTGGAGTCCAATTATTAGGATAAAAAGGGTGCTTAGGAATAAAGTTCTCATTGATTATTTCTCTAGTTTTTGGCAGATAGTATAAGATTCAGCAGCGTTCCAAAATCTCGGGTTTGAACACGTTTGCCTCTAGCATCCGTGTCGGCACGGTGAACGACAACCATTTTATATTCAGGAATTATCATTACATAATGACCACCAGCACCGCGGGCAGAGTAAGTTCCTTCTGGTACCTCAACATTTGGCAGGTGATTAAACTTATTATAATCTCGCGATACCCACCACATATAGCCATAGCCATCTGAAGAGTAAAGTGTTGCATCGGAATGGTAGCGGGTGCTTTCTGCAACCCAATCCGCGGGCACTATTTGCTTACCCTTCCAGGTACCATTATTTAGCATTAACCACCCAAATCGGGCAAGGTCATGAGCCGTAATTCTAAAAGGATAAGCCTTATGAATAGATTCATCACCTTCAACATACCAGCCATCTTCAGCTTTAAAGTCTTCCATTTGAATGGGTTGGGCTATTTCTTTTTCAATAGCCTCGAAGATATCCTTGCCGGTTAACTTGGTGAATAGCGTTCCAGATACATTAAAATCCCAGTTATTATAATACCAATGTGCTCCAGCTCGCTCGGTATGCCGTTCCGGCTTTAGGGCTTTCATGCCTGCAGATTCGTATAGTGCAGGGTGATAAACTCCGGATCGTGCTTTGATGCAATCTCGTATGGTTGCTTTTAATTCTTCTTCGGCAAGCGGTGGCTCATCGTTGATGCCTAATTCGGCCATGGTTTTATCGAGATCTATCGTGCCATCTTTAACATAATTTCCATAAAGGGCACTTAAGAAACTTTTTCGAATTGAATGCGTCATGTACTTTTTTTCCACTTCGCCCCATTCGTAAACAATTTTTCCGTCGACAACGATAGTTAGTGCTGCAGTATTGATTTCGTCGCCATAGGTTTTAGCCTCTGCTAATTTTGTGCTTGAAAAACCCGCATCTTCCGGGCTGTTATATTTCTCCCATTGCTTGCCTGGATAGATTTGGGCAAAAGTCTGGACGGTAATGAGCAGACTCAACATTATAACAGCGTTGAATCTCAATCTGAATTTATTTTTCATAGTTCTAAGTATTTCTACTTAAAGGTTAAAAAATATAATACCAAAAGCAATAAAAATTATACCGACGGAATCTACTCCTTGCTTAACTGATAGGTTAAAAAAGTGACCAAAACTGTGCTACAAGGAAGGTGACTACAAAGCCCATAATAACCGGTAATATACTGGCTACAATGGTCCATTTAGCACTATTAGTCTCCTTGTAAATGGTGTATATTGTTGTACTGCAGGGGTTATGAAGTAAACTAAAGAGCATAAGGTTAACTCCAGTAAGTAAGGTCCATCCACCTGCCAGTAAAATATCTCCGGTAGCATCTGCCGATTCTAATTCAAACATTACTCCTTCGCCGGCACCAACACCCATTATACCCAAATTGGCTACCGTAAGCATTAGTACAGTAGGGATAACAATTTCGTTGGCAGGAATAGCGATTATGTAGGCTAATAAAATAACTCCATTTAAGCCCAGGAATAGACCAAAAGGATTCAGGAATTCGATTAATTGATTAGCAAGAGACATTTCGCCTACCTGTACATTACCTACAAGCCAAATGATCGCTCCGGCGGGGGCTGCAAAGATTACGGCACGCCATAGAACTATAAGGGTTCTGTCGATAATTGAGGTATAAATGGTTTGCCAGAAGCGAGGAGGGCGATAAGGTGGCAACTCCAGCGTAAAAGTAGACACTTCTCCCTTTAAGACTGTTCGGGATAAGCCCCAGCTGGTTAAAAACATAAAGAAAACGCCGAGCAATGCAATACCGATAACAGAGGCCGATGCCGCCAGCCCTGAGAAGGAGGCTGGAACCAAGGCACCAATAAAAATGGTGGCAATTAAGATTTGGGTAGGCCAGCGCCCGTTACATAAGGAAAAATTGTTGGTAATAATGGCTATTAGCCGTTCTCTTGGACTATCAATAATTCTTGTGGCTATAACACCTGCAGCATTACAGCCCCAGCCCATACTCATGGTTAGTGCTTGCTTGCCGTGTGCGCCACTTTGTTTAAATAGCTTATCCATATTAAATGCCACTCTTGGCAGATAGCCAAAATCCTCGAGTAAAGTAAATAGTGGGAAAAATATGGCCATTGGCGGCAACATTACAGCTATAACCCATGCCACAGCCAAATAAATACCATCAATTAAGATTCCATCGAGCCAGCTATAAATACCTAATTGAGCTGAAATGTCCTTTAGTATTGGATAAAAAGTATCAATAAGAAGGGTGAAGAGTAGGCCAGAAGGGTAATTGGCGCCTTCTATAGTTAGCCATAAGATTACGGCTAAAATACCAACCATAATAGGGAAGCCCCAGGTCTTGCTGGTAACAATACGATCGATTTTACTATCGAAAGTCTGCTTTTTCGGTTTGTTTGATTCAATTACTGCCTTTGAGGCTATTTCTGCGGCATCCGTATAGATGCTTTCCGTTAGTCTGTCATGGAAATTGTCGCCGATTTCCCATCGGAGTTCGGCCGCTCGCTTAATGAGGTCCTTTGCTGTATCCTGATTGCTCATTTTAACACCAATTCGCTTAGTTCATTATTTTTTACCGCTTCCGTAAGGCGCTCGTCTCCTTCAAGGAGTCGAAAAGCAACCCAACGGCTATTGGGTAATCCAGGATATTGTTTTTCGAGTGCTGTAGCAAGCTCTTTAACTGTCTTTTCAACAGATTCGTTTAAGTTTTTAACCCGATGCGGTTTGCATACTATTTTGCCAGTGGCAACATCATCAACGGTTTTAAGTAATTCTGGAATTCCATCCTGGCTGCGTGCAGTAGTTGCTACCACCGGAATACCTAATTCTCGCGCTAGTGCACGTTGATCTATTTCAATGCTATGTCGGTGCGCCTCATCCATTAAATTCAGGCATAACACGGCATTTTTAGTGATTTCAAGCACCTGAAGCACTAAGTTTAAGTTTCGCTCCAGACGTGAAGCATCCACAACAATTACCGTTACATCGGGTTTCCCAAAGAGTATGAAATTTCTGGCTACCTCTTCATCAGCAGAAGTAGATAACAGTGAATAAGTGCCTGGTAAGTCAATTAATTTATATTTATGCTCATTATAGGAGAAGCCTCCTTCGGCTCGAACTACTGTTTTGCCGGGCCAATTCCCTGTGTGCTGGCGCAACCCGGTAAGGGCATTAAATACGGTGCTTTTGCCTGTGTTTGGATTACCCGCCAAGGCAAGAACATAATCTACACCTGAAGTATCGACTCCTAGTTTTTTTAGTCCTTCCGTATTGTGAAAAGCACAATCGGCACAGGCCGTATTATCAATTGTCTTTTCCATTATTCATTTTGTTTATTAAAATTAACTCTGCCAATGTGTTGCGTAGGGCAATAGATGTATTTCTTACACGATAGGCGATTGGGTCACGTAGCGGACTTTTTAAATCGATTTCTATCGCTGTTCCAGGTAATATGCCCAAATCGAGTAATCTGCGACGACTAGCACCTCGGCATTCTTGCGAAAGGCCAACAACCTGTGCATTTTCACCATATTCGAGGGACGATAAGCGCACTGTATTTTCCTCATAGCTTTCATCTTCCGTAAGTGGCTTTACATTGATGTTTGCAGCTACAATGCTGGAAAGTTTATGTTTTTCTCCCTCGCAAGTAAATACTACATGACTGTTGGTCGACTCTTCTACAATTAAATATGAACCAATAAGAATACGTTTATCAAGTATTTGACGATAAATAACGCCAGGTTCATCTTCTATATGAACAATTTTAGCAGGCTTATTAGTCGGGTAGGATGGGAGTGGCTGCCATTGAACGGCGGTTATCTTGCCCGATTCGGTTGGAATAGGGTCTCCATGAGGGTCGAACATGGGGTTACCCAAGCTTGCGTTTAATTGATCAACATCTTCATCGGAGAGTTGATGTTCCATTTTTTCAGCTAAATAATGCCAATTAGACGGGTGGTGACCGGTTCGCTCTGCTAAGTATTTTTCCCATAAGCGGTGTACACGCACTATACGCAATGCATATTCACGGCCATCGGTTGTTAAGCCTAAGTTATCATCGGTGTACTCGATTAATCCCGATTCGGATGCAGCTTCAATTAAAGGCAATATCTTTCTTCTCCTTACCTTAAGAGCGCCAGATAGGTCGCTTAGCGATGCAGAGCGGTTACTCTGTTCTACATGGTAGAGTTGTTTAAGGTTGTCTTCTGTTAGCGTTTTTTGCTTTCGAAGTTTTCCCTGTAAAAGACCACGTGATGTTATTAGTTTAACGGCCAGCCATATAAGTATGACTAGTGTAAAGAATACCAATAAATTTAGTAGCGCCGGGTTCATAATTTTTCGATATAAATGTTCTCTGCCACTTTGTGCGAAAGCGTAATGGCATTTCCCCCATCGATGGTCACAGCATAGGAGTTGTCGTATTCAAAGAAGTCGGTAACGCAAATCTTAGCACCTAATGAAATTTGTATTTTATCAAGATAACTCAAAAAGCTAGTGGAGGAATCTTTCGCAGAAATAACACGACATTCATCACCGGGTTGCAACATACTTATCGTAACCGTTGGACTTCCTTCCATTTCCCCATTCGCATTTGGAATCGGATCTCCATGAGGGTCGTATTTCGGAAATCCCAGGAATTGATCGAGTTGCTCAATTAGCATTTCAGAATCTACATGTTCTAATTGCTCAGCTACGTCATGCACTTCATCCCACTTAAACTTAAGTTTTTGAACAAGGAAAACTTCCCAAAGCCGATGTTTACGAATTATTTTCAGCGCTGCTTTTGCGCCAGCTTCAGTAGGGGTAACCCCCTGGTAGCGGTGGTAAGAAACTAGTTTCTTCTTGCTCAGTTTTTGAATCATATCCGTTACCGAAGCCGCGGATGTATTTATCATATCCGCAACGGCATTTGTACTAACTGCAATCTTTTCCGGGCCCGATAAACTAAAAATAGCTTTGAGATAATTCTCTTCGGTGTGTGTAAGCATAACGAATTCCTTTTGGCAAATTTAAGAATAAATTTAGAATACTCTAAAAAAAATATTAGATTAATATTAATTTCGTAAAACTTCTTTCAGCGCATTGAGAAGTGAGCTTTCATTCGATTCCCACATAATATTCTGTAAATCAATGCGATTAGATTCTTTTCTTAAATTAATACTATTGCTTATGTGGTCCATATTGGGCACTTGGTTAAAGTCTACAACACCGCCAGCTTTGTATTGATCAATGATCCTTTGCCAAAGCGAGTTGGGTGAAATAAGTACAGGAATACCCATGCCAATGTACTCAAAGAGCTTGGTAGGTAGCTTGTTTTTGGTGCTTTTATTCGCTTGGTATGGCAGAATTCCTACAGTGTTTTGGTTTATAGCCTCCAGAAGTTCTTCATGGGGTACTGGATCTGCTGAAAGGGACACTGTCAAATTGTCTAGCTCCTGTGCATTCGATTCGAGCGTGGTGCGCAGGGCAGGACTTGGACAATGACCAATTATATGCATGGAGTATTTTTCAGGTGAAAAGTATGAGATAAACTTAAGCGCCTCAAGGGCTCCATAAAGAATACTTATCGTGCCCGACATTAGGAACTCTACGGAGTGATTGCCTTCCTTAAAATTTACAAGTTGTTCGGGGATGTATTTGTTTTCCAACACTAGATGCTTCCTTGTTTTAATGAAACCGATCTCTTTACGATAACAGTCTTCAGCAAGAAAGAAATAGTCAACAAATGGACTGAATATAATTTCTTTAAATCGAACATAGCTTCCCAGCAACCAACCGATTGGTTCAGGATAAATGCCCTGATATCTTAAATTATAATTGTAATTTTCCCGGATGTCGTAAATGAGCCGCTTCCTAAAAAGGACGCGGAATATACTGCCTATCAGTAGAAGTTCATGCGTGTTAACGATTAATATATCGGGCTTGATTTTGGTGATTTTGCGGAATATTTTCCACGGCAACAAGAATCGTTTTAGCCCTCTTCGGGTGTAATTATGAGGGTGAAGAAAGATTGCATTTGGTGTTTTATCTGCGCTGGGGTAAGCACCTATTATATCAACTTGATACCCCAACCGTGCTAGGCTTGTTGCAATTTTTTTGTAGGAACGAGGTTCTGATACGGGTTTTAATGTTCCAGCAATTATTATCTTCGCGTTCAATTACAATAAGAATTAGAATTCTAAACAATGATACAAAGAATTGAGGCAGCTTGGGAGGACAGAAGTTTATTAAAAGACCCGGCTACAATTAAAGATATTGAACTCGTTATAGAGGATCTGGATAAAGGAAAATTAAGAGTTGCTGAACCTATTGGTGATGATTGGAAGGTTAATGATTGGGTAAAGAAAGCGGTGATCTTGTATTTCCCTACGCGCTCAATGGCAACATCCCATGCTGGTCCTCTTGAGTTTTATGATAAAATCGCCTTAAAAAAGGAATATGAAAAGCTGGGGATTAGGGTCGTGCCCCATGCTGTGGCACGTTATGGTGCCTATATTAGTGCAGGCGTGGTAATGATGCCATCGTATGTAAATATTGGTGCCTACGTAGATTCGGGTACCATGGTAGACACCTGGGCAACAGTAGGTAGTTGTGCTCAAATCGGTAAAAATGTTCATTTAAGCGGTGGAGTAGGAATTGGTGGAGTGCTTGAGCCCGTTCAGGCTGCACCAGTAATTGTAGAAGACAATGCCTTCGTTGGTTCTCGATGCATTTTGGTAGAGGGTGTAAGAATAGGCTCGGAAGCTGTATTGGGCGCCAATGTTACTTTAACGGCTTCAACCAAGATAATTGATGTTACCGGCGATGAGCCCGTTACCCATCGCGGCTATGTACCGCCGCGCAGTGTAGTAATTCCTGGAACAATACCGAAGGAGTTTAAAGCTGGAACATATCAGGTGCCTTGCGCGTTAATTATTGGTAATCGTAAGGAAAGTACAGATAAGAAAACATCGTTGAATAGTGCTTTGCGCGAATACGACATTTCGATTTAATGTTATTTTTGGCACAAACTTTGAAAGACATGGTTTGAATTTATGGCTATCAAACAAGTATATATAGGTCTTTTTTTATTACTGACGCTATCTTCTTTTACCCAGGATGTGCCTCGGGAAGAATATTTGCAAAATAATGCCTTCATGGAAGGCGAGTTTCTGGAGTACAAAGCAACCTATGGGTTTTTCACTGTCGGACGTGGTTCTTGGAAGGTGAAAGAGGGAACTGTTGAATTGCACGATAGACCGACCTACCAGGTAGATGTAGTTGGTCGGACTAGTGGATTTGTGGGCTTTGTTGCTCCGGTAGATGATCTATGGAAATCTTATATCGACACCGCTACCTTAGTTACGCATATGGCTCAGCGTAACCTTAAAGAAGGGAAATACAAGAAAATTGACATTACAGAATTCTTTCATGAAGACTCCGTAATTAAAGTAAGTGATTACAACTTTGATAAAGGAACTTTTAAACCAGCAACGATCTATGAAATGCAGGATGTAACACGAGGGATGATTTCTGGTTTTATGTATATGCGAACGATGGACTTTAGTACTGTTGCGATTGGCGATACAATTACCTTTAAGGCATTTCTGGATGATACCTTTTATGACTTTCAGGTAATTTGTTATAACCGTGAAGTGGTTGAAACAAAAGCTGGGGATTTTAAAAGTATAGTTTTTCGCCCTGTAATGCCCGAGAACTCAATTTTTGAAGGAGAGGATTCTATCCTGGCGTGGATTTCGGATGATGAAAACAAGATTCCATTAAAAGTTGAGGCAGAGATGTTTGTTGGACATGCCGGCATTGAATTGACTTCTTTCCGTGGTTTAAGGAACAAACCGGCATTAGTAGATGATTAATCTTTAACTTTGCGCAATGCTTATAGTTCAGACATTCGCCTTTCTCGCCATTTTACTTTTATCTGCACCACAGAATAAAAAAGAAATTAGCTTTCCATCGAAAGACGGTATAACTATAACTGCCGACCTATACCTTTCCCATGATAAAACGGCACCGTTTATCGTGCTTTTTCATCAAGCAAGATCGAGCCGTGGTGAATATCTGGAAATTGCTCCACGACTCAATAATTTGGGTTATAACTGTATGGCGGTTGACCTGCGATCGGGATATGAAAATAATGGAGTTCGAAATAGTACAGTATTGTCTGCCGAAAAGGCGATGAAACCAACTACATATATAGATACTTATCAGGATATTGAGGCTGCCGTTGATTACGCCAAAAACTACTTCACTGAAGGTAAGATCATTATATGGGGCAGTTCTTATTCTTCGGCGTTGGTATTGCGCTATGCCGGTGATAATCCTGATGCTGTTGATGGTATTCTGGCATTTTCTCCTGGCGAGTACTTTAAAAGTCAGGGTAAATCAGCAACCTATATTGCAGAGGGAGCGAAAAACATTACTAAACCGGTGTTTATTACATCTGCTAAAAATGAGAAGGGTAGTTGGTGGAATATTTATGAGGCTATCCCTGGAGAAATAAAAGAGTATTATTTGCCAACAACGGCCGGAAACCACGGTTCTAAAGCGCTTTGGAACCAATTTGGTGATTCTCTTCGGTATTGGGATGTAGTAGAAGATTTTTTAGAGAAGTTTAAATAATTAAAAGTGGGATTAATTTTAAGAGCAACAATGTTGCTCGTTGTTGCACTGGTAGCATTAGGTTGTACCAGGGAAAAGAGTGATCTGGGAGACCAATATTTTCAATCCGGAGACTATCAAAAAGCTATTGAGGAATATTCTAAAGTGCTGGCCATCAAGCCCAGGGCGATAGAGATAATTTATAATAGAGGACGAGCATACCAGGAACTTCAGAAAGAAGAAGATGCAATGAAGGATTTCTACAGTGTTCTAAAGCTCAATCCAGATCATGTTCAGGCACATTTAAGCATTGGTAATATTGAATTTAAGAATGGCGATTTTGAAAATGCTTATTATCAGTTTAATGCAGTAATAAAGAAGTTTAACCAAAATAGTTCTGCATTTATGTACCGAGGTAAAGCTAATTACCGAATGGGCAAGGTTAGAGAAGCATTGAGCGATTACGAAGACGCTATTCGTTTAGATGCTCAGAACGGTCAAGCATATTTGTACCGTGGTATTTTACATGTTAATGCGAAACGCCGCAAATCAGCCTGCGAAGATTTTAATAAGGCAAAAAGCCTTAACGTCCCAGACGCAGAGGCGGCAATCAATAAGTACTGTAAGAAGAAGTAGTTAATTCTAGCTAGGCTCATTCGCCGAAGAAGCTAGCTTTTGAAATAATTGACTAAGATGATCAATTTGTTTTCTTACCACTAGAGCGCTCAGCAAGGTAGAGATACTGGTAACTAAAACAATAATGACCCACCCTTGAAGCGCCAGGGTGAGTGTAGACCAATCCGGCCTAAACCATAAATAGTATCCCGAATAGAGCACAAGGCTAAGCACAGCAGGCCAAATTCTATAATGCCAGAGTAGGCCTTTTAACAGTTTAATGGAGGTCTGCAGCGACTGAGATAGATTATCAGCAAACTGCAGGCGTTTTTCAATTAGTTTCGCTTGTAGTTGGTATAAAAATAAATGCTGAATCCCAATAAACGCCATTATCATCGACCAGAAATTACTTGAACTAAGATCTATTATTTGAAGAAAAACTATAAAGGCAACGACGATTATCTCCGCAACAACTAAGTCCCAACCTAACTTTGCTCTTAAGAAGCCAAGGCTATGGTCTTTTTTTATGTTGTAAATACTTTTCAACTCCTCTTCGGAATACCTTGGAGTTAAAACTGTTTTCCATTTTGCCTTTAAATCATTCATTACTCAGAAGATTTATTAAAATAGTTCTTAAGCTTCTTTTTGATCCGGTTAAGCTTTACGCCCAAGTTAGATTCCGTAATACCGAGTATCTCGGCCATTTCCTTATAAGGCCTGTCTTCTAGATACAAGAAAATAATCGAGCGATCAATTTCAGGTAGCTTTTTAATTGCGATCAATAACTCTTCCCAATCGTTGTCTTCAGCTGGAGTTGTGCGCTCAGGGATTTCGGAGACGAAAGAAACATCTGTACGCTGCTTTCTTAGCTGAGCCAGTGCGGTAAACAGGGCGACTTTGTACACCCAGGTACTTAATTTACTCTCTCCTCGAAAGCGGGGGTACGACTTTATCAGCTGGTAATTGATTTCCTGTTTCAAATCTTCAAATTCCGATTCGTTGTTCGAATACATACGACTGAGCTTATGAATCATTCCGGTATGATCCCTGAGCATATCGACTACATTTGATGATGGTTTTTCCGTCCTCAAAGGCTTTTTAGTATTAGTGCAGAAACCAATCCGTTTCTTACAGCGTTACCGGATTTTTTTATTTGAACGTACTTAATCAGTATTAAGTTAATGGAAAAGAAACCTATAATAAGCTTTTAATGACCGGGTATATCTTGTCTGCGATGATTTGATGGCCTTCTACATTGGGATGTATCCCGTCGGGTTGATTTAATCCCTCAATACCGCCTACACCATCGAGAATAAACGGTATATACGTAGTTTTATTTGTTTCGGCGAGCTCCTTAAAAACTTGTATAAAAGCTTCTGAATAGTCCGGACCCATGTTTGGAGGAACCATCATGCCGGCAACTACTATCTGAGTATCAGGGTATTTTTCTTTTACCTTATCAATTATCTTTTGCAGGTTCTTTTTAGTTTCAGCCACAGGAATTCCGCGTAAGCCATCGTTGCCCCCTAATTCCAGAACAAATACATCGAAGCGCCGGTTAAGGATCCAGTCAATTCGAGTAAGCCCGCCAGCGCTGGTTTCTCCACTTAAGCCAGCATTTACGACATCAATTTCATAACCTGCATTATTTAGCTTATCGCCGATAAGTTGAGGAAAGGCGAATTCGGTACCTAGTCCATAACCGGCTGTGATACTATCGCCATAAAATATTATCGATTTTTGATCGACTTGTTTATCAGGAACCATTAATAAAATCACCAATAAAAAAGATAAAACTGATTGCATCGAACTACGTTACTTGATTAGCTGTTAAGTTAATAACAAAATATAGTAATATTACATCTTTAGACGTACCAATACCCAAAAAATGCTAACTGTTAATGATATTTCAAAGATTTTTTCAATTTCTGGTAAGGAGCTCCATGTTCTGAATAACATCAGCTTTCATGTTGATGATGGAGAGACCATGGCCATTGTTGGTCCTTCGGGAAGTGGAAAAACTACACTTTTAGGGATTTGTGCCGGTCTCGATATTCCAACAACCGGCGATGTTACGTTAGCTGATGTTCGTTTAAGTTCATTAGACGAAGACGATCGAGCTTATTTACGAAACCAGAGCGTGGGGTTTATCTTTCAAAATTTTCAACTTTTGCCCACACTTACGGCCTTAGAAAATGTTATGGTGCCACTCGATTTACGAGGTGGAAAAACATCTTCTAGAGACCGCGCAACAGCCCTGCTTAAGCGTGTTGGTCTGGCAGAACGAATGGATCATTTTCCTTCGCAGCTTTCAGGTGGTGAACAGCAAAGGGTAGCGCTGGCCCGTGCCTTTATTACCGACCCAAAAGTACTTTTTGCTGATGAGCCCACAGGAAACCTGGATGAAGAGACCGCCAAAGAAATAACCGAACTGGTTTTTGAAATGAATAGAGAATTGGGAACAACGCTAATTATGGTTACCCATAATTATGAATTGGCACAAATGACAGATAGAATCCTCTACCTGAAATCAGGCGATTTAGTTGAAGATAAACGCTTGAAGGCAGTATAATGGATTTTATTGTCAAGATTAAGAAAAAGAAAAAGCATCTTTTCAATGATAAGTGGGTCTGGAAGATGGCGTGGATGGAAGGTAGGCATAACCTTCGTCGCTTACTGCTTTTTACCGCCTCTATCGTAATAGGAATTGCTTCTATTGTTGCAATTGATTCCTTTAATGAAAATCTGCAGCGCGACATTGATTTGCAGGCTAAAGACCTCCTCGGAGCAGATCTAGTTATTCGAAGCAATAGTGCACTAGACTCGGCGTTCATTCAAGAAATCGACTCCCTGGGTGAAGAGCGAGCAACCGATATACATTTTGCTTCTATGGCATTGTTTATGAACGTACATGGCGGAGCTCGGCTTGTACAAATTGTGGCGAAAGAGGGCAACTTTCCATTTTATGGAGAGGTCAAAGTTCAGCCCAACGATGCCCTGGCAACCTTAAGTGGTGGTGATTATGCTTTAGTGGATGAGAACCTTGCTATACAATACGAACTAAGCTCGGGCGATTCTATCAAACTTGGGAAAACTGTATTCGAAGTACGTGGAATTGTGCAGGCTATGCCAGGCAATAATGCTGTTTCTACGAGTTTTACACCCTCAATTTATATTCCGGCTACTTCATTAGATAGTACAGGTTTAATTCAGTTTGGCAGTAGAACCAGCTACCGTACTTACTTTAAATTAGGCGAGGATGATGATATTGATGTAATAGAAGATGATTTACGTCCTAAATTAAGAAAACTTGATTATCGATATGATACCGTAGAGGAGCAAAAGGAAGACCTGGGTCGGGCATTTGAAAACCTTTATCGCTTCTTTAATTTATTGGCTTTTGTGGCTTTAATTCTGGGGTGTATTGGAGTTTCGAGCTCTATTCACATTTATATTCAGCAAAAGAAACATGCGGTTGCGGTCTTGCGCTGTATGGGAGCAAGCGGCTGGCAGGCATTTAACATATTCTTTATTCAGTCTGTATTTCTGGGGTTGATAGGAAGTATTGCAGGAATAGTCCTGGGCCTTCTTATCCAGTTATCCGTCCCGGTATTGTTTGGTTCGTTATTGCCTATTGAAGTGAGCTTTGGAATTGTATGGAGTAGCTTATTGAAAGGGTTGCTGATAGGCATTGCCATATCAATGCTGTTCTCGGTGCTACCGCTTACTATGGTTAGAAAAATTCCTCCGCTAATTGTTATTCGAAGCTTTTTTACTGAAATCGCCGCACGCTCGAAAACGCGTTATGTCACCATACTAATGATCTTGGTTGCGCCATGGCTTTTTGCAGTCTGGCAGACCGATAGTTGGCAATTTGGCTCAATATTTATGGGTGGCCTAATGGCTGCTTTTGCGCTCTTGTTCCTGGTGGCAAAACTAATAATGTTGTTAATGAAACGATTAACGGTATTTGCGCCAAGCTTCGTTATACGGCAGGGGATGTCCAATTTGTTTCGTCCGAATAATCAAACGGTTATTCTGGTCATCGTTATTGGATTAGGGGCATTTTTGCTCGCTACCTTAGGCCAAATTCAAAACGCCTTATTAGGACAGGTAGAGTTTATGGGTGGCGAAGATCGACCCAATACTGTACTTTTTGATATTCAACCTTACCAAAAAGATGATGTTGTTAAATTTACGGAAGAGCGTGACCTCCCAATTCAACAGCTGGTACCCATTGTTACTACACGCATCAAAGAGCTTCAGAGCCGTACGGTCGAGGACCTTCGAGCCGATACTTCCGTTGATATTCCGAATTGGTCTTTACGACGTGAGTACCGCGTTACCTATCGTGATAGTCTTATTGAGTCGGAAGAGATGTTATTTGGCGAGTTAAAGCCATATAAGAATGAAGGAGATTCCGTGTTTGTGTCAATCTCAGATAGTATGGCAGAGAATCTTGAGGTGGAGCTTGGCGATGAAATTATTTTCGATGTCCAAGGAATTCCAATTACCACCTATATTGGATCGATCCGAAAAATTGATTGGCAGAGAATACAGACAAACTTCATTTTTGTTTTCCCTGAAGGTATTATTGATAAGGCTCCACAGTTCTATGTGCTAATGACGAGAACGCCCGATAAAGTTAAGGCTTCGCTTTATCAACAAGACCTTGTTAAATTCTTCCCGAACGTGTCGGCCATTGATCTTGGCCTAATCCTGGAGACAATCGATGGTTTCATGGAAAAAGTAGCTTATGTTATTCAGTTTATGGCGCTGTTTAGCGTATTTACGGGATTAATCGTTCTCATAGGTGCGATTAGCAATTCACGCTTTGCAAGGTTGCGCGAAAATGTTTTGTTGCGAACACTAGGCGCAGTCCGTAAACAAATTGTTTCGCTTACACTAGTAGAGTATACATATCTGGGTGTCATAGCTGGTTTTACAGGGTCTATACTATCGATATTATCAGCTTGGGCTCTCGCAGTGTTCTTTTTCAAGATAGAATTCACTCCGGATATTGTTAACGTTGTTACCATTTCATTAGGCGTGGCATTTATAACCATAGCCATAGGCTGGTTGAATACCCGGTCGGTTTATGGTGATACACCAATAGATATCTTGAGAAAAGAAGGTGAATAGAAAGATATTATCTCTCTTATGTATTCTTTTTCTGGGCAGTGGCGTCCATGTTGCTGCGCAAGAATCTGCGGAAATTGTTTTCATTGAGAACAAAGGTCAGTTTCCTCAAACTGTTCATTTTTATACCAGTATTCCAGGCGGAACCCTTTTCGTGGAAGAACAGGGTCTCACCTTTAACTTTAACGACCCCAGTCAAAATCAGAATCACTCTTCGCACTTAAATGACATCGATCGGCCTGATTCGTTGGATTTTATCGCAGTCAAACTAGAATTCTTAGGGGCAAATACTAATGCAACATTTACTGCTCTAGAACAACAACCCACCCATTACAGTTTTTTTACGGGTATGGATGAAGATGTCTGGATAAAGGGTGCTCGAGCTTATAAAACCATTAAAATACAGGACTTATATAATGATGTTGACTTGATTCTCTCGTCAACGAGTCAAGGTTTAAAATACGATCTGGTTCTTCAGACTTCTGTTGACCCTTCCTGCGTCCAAATCCAATACAAGGGCGCAGATAGAATTCAGCTGCAAGATGGTCGGCTCGAAGTAGAACTCCCTTATTCTAGTCTTATTGAGCAGATACCAGCGAGTTATGCTTTCTGTGATGACCAGCAAAGAACGATAAAGGCTAATTATACCTTACAAGATGATATAGTCTCTTTTAAATTAGAGGATGATCTTGTTGAAGGAGAATCGGTAATTATCGATCCCTTACTCGTATTTTCAACCTACTCAGGATCGCCTTCGGATAATTGGGGTAATACAGCAACCTTTGATAACAAGGGAAATGCCTACGCTGGAGGAATTACCACAACAATTCGAGGCACAGATGTACTTCCTCCATTCCCAACAACACCGGGAGCTTATCAGATAGAGTCGGGAGGTGGTTGGGATGTCGCCATACTTAAGTTTGACTCCGTTGGCCAGAACCTTCTCTATGCAACATATTTAGGTGGAGCAGGAACGGATGTGCCCCAGAGCCTAATTGTTGACGATAATGGAGATCTCCTCATTTTGGGGGTGACCTCCTCTGCCGATTTTCCTACAACAGCAACCGCATTTGATCGAGAGTTCAATGGAGGAATTGAGACTTCAGTAATATCAGGTGTTAATATGTCAGGTGGAAGCGATTTATTTGTTGCCAAATTAAGCAATGATGGGACTGAGCTATTAGGCTCAACATATGTTGGAGGAAGTAATAATGATGGAGTTTTGCGTAGCTTAAGTAATCTTGTTAGGAATTACGGCGATGAGTCGAGAGGGGATATAAACTTTGATTCTAATGGCAATATTTTGGTAGCCAGCAGAACCGATTCCGACGACTTCCCATTAATGAACCCAATCGATGCAAACTATAATGGTAATACCGATGCAATAGTATTTAGTTTGAAGCCCGATTTAAGTGCTCTTAATTTTAGCACCCTCTTGGGAGGACAGCAGACCGATGTTGCCCTTTCTATTAAGCTAGGTCCCAATGAAGAGATTTATGTTGCAGGAGGAAGCTCTAGCTATGATTTTCCTACAACAATTAACACATATCAAACTGTAATTGGCGGTGATGTCGATGGTTGGGTAGCTAAACTTTCTCAGAATGGGGAATCGCTCCTTGCCAGCTCATTCGTCGGAACCTCGACATACGACCAGACTTTCTTTATGGATTTGGATGCAAGTGGTAGTGTTTACCTTGCTGGTCAAACCTTAGGCAATTATCCCATAACATCGGGTAAATATAGTAATGGTAATGGAGGACAATTTATACACAAACTAAGCAGCAACTTAGAAAACTCAATTTTTTCAACTGTTATAAATAAAGAAGGAACTACGCAACCCGCAATTTCGCTAACAGCTTTTCTTGTGAACGACTGTAATAATATTTATTTGTCAGGTTGGGGTAGTCCCGGGTTAAATGTAGATCCAGATGCAGGATACTTTACATTAAATACATTCGGTTTACCTATTACCAACGATGCTTACCAACCTGAGAGCGATGGTTCTTCTTTTTATCTTATGGTACTGTTAGGTGATGCTACAGAGTTATTGTATGCCACACATTTAGGTAATGCAAGTGCCAATGTTCATGTTGATGGCGGAACGAGCCGTTTTGATAAAAACGGCATAGTATACCATTCTGTTTGCGCCAGCTGTGGAGGTGACTCTACATTTCCAACAACTCCTGGTGCCTATTCAGAAGCAAACGGCAGCATTGGCTGCAATAATGCCGTTTTTAAATTCGATCTGGCTTCTCTGCGGGCTAAGATTCAAACTAATAATCTTGAATTAACGGATCCAGGGGTGGATTTAGGTTGTGAGCCGTTAACTGTTGTCTTTGAAAATAAAAGTACAGCCGGTGAAATCTACGAATGGGATTTTGGTGATGGTTCTACGCGATCTGTTTTTACTCAAGACACGATTGTTCATACTTATAAAAAGGAGGGAACCTACGAGGTAGAACTTAGAGCTTACGACCCGAATACCTGTATTGCCGAAGATTTTGATTATACCACCATAGAGGTAGTGAACCCGAACTTTTCTATTTCGTCTGATGCAGATATATGTGGAGGAACAAGCGTTCAGTTATCAGCAACCGGCGGAAATGAATACTTGTGGTCACCAACAGAAGGACTGAGTGATCCTACTATTGCAAATCCGATAGCAACCCCGCAAGACTCAATAACGTATTCTGTTCAAGTAATTAATTATAATGGTTGTGAATATTACGATTCACTAACTATTAACGTGATCCCAGAAATTATACCGGTAATTTCTATTGAAGAAATAAATATTTGCCAAGGCAGTAGGACTATACGTTTATCTAACGAATCCGAAAATATTACAGGAGTTTCCTGGTCACTAGGGGATGGGACGGTAAGTGATGTTTCAGAATTTGATTATACCTATGAGACAGATGGTAATTATCAAGTGGTTGCCAAACTCACCAACAATATTTGTGAAAAGAGTATAGTTATCCCCGTCCAAATAACTCAGATTATGATTCCTAACGTACTCACCCGAAATAATGATGGTTTTAATGACGTTTTGAAAGTCACATCTGCACAACCCATTGGGCTTAGAATCTATACACGTTGGGGCACTCAAGTATTTAAAGCGGATGAATATAAGAATGATTGGAGTGGCGAGAACCTATCCGGAGGAGTTTACTTTTATGAAGCCTTGCTCTATAATGGCGAGATTTGCAGTGGATGGATTCAGTTAATGAACGAATAACGATATGGACAATAAGATTAAAGTAATTGAGTGCCCGCGTGATGCAATGCAAGGTATAGAGCGTTTCATTCCTACCACTACGAAAATTGATTATCTTAATGTTCTCCTTGAAGTAGGCTTTCACACAATTGATTTTGGGAGTTTCGTGTCACCCAAAGCGGTTCCGCAAATGAGTGACACCAGCGACCTATTACCAAGACTAAAACAGTCCTCATCTCAGCTTTTGGCGATTGTGGCAAACTTGCGAGGGGCAGAGACAGCCATTACCCATGAGAGAATACGTTATATAGGCTATCCGCTTTCTGTCTCAGAGACATTTCAACTAAAAAACAGCAATAAAACCATTGTGCAATCGCTTGAGGAGCTGGTAGTGATTACCGAAAAATGCCAAAAAGCAAATAAGGAATTGGTAGTCTACTTATCCATGGGATTCGGTAACCCCTATGATGATCCTTACGAGGCTAAAATTGTAGCGCAGTTTGCAGATATCCTTATTTCTCTTGGAGTTCAGATTATTTCAATTTCAGATACGGTAGGTTTGGCTAGTCCCAAAGAAATCGAAGATGTATTTAAAACTGTAGCTTCAGTAAACAATAAAGTCGAGTGGGGTTTACATCTTCATGCGAGCCCTAAAAATGCCGAAGACAAAGTTAGAGCTGCATTAAATGCAGGCTGTCGCCGATTAGATGGGGCTATTCTAGGATTTGGAGGTTGCCCATTTGCTAAAGATGAGCTGGTAGGAAACCTAAACACGCGAAATATTATTCAAATTGCTTCAGAAATGGGCTATAATCATGATCTTGACATAGAAGCTTTTACAAGAGCTGAAGAATTAGCAAATACCGTTTTTAATCAGAACGATTAAAAAGGATTGGCAGATGGGTACTCGATCTTCGCAGAATCAGGATCGCAGTATAATTTTAGAAAGGTACTCGCATTAGCAATACCTAAATCGAGAGATTGCTGGAAGTTCGCGCATGCACTATCCATCTCGTTTAAACTTACCTGCGACACAGCCTTCAGATACATGGCAGACCCATCGACTCCTCTCTTATCCATGAAGGTGTTCAAATCATTAATGGCCCGAATATGTTCATTGATTTTCTGGTAACAAAAACCACGATGCACGTAATGATCATATTCATCCGGATAATAAGCAATTAAGCTATCATAGCTGGCAATTGCCTCAGGATATGCTTTTAACTCATAGGCATATAAGGGAGCCAAGGATAAATAGACACTATCTCTGTTATAGCCATAGCGTAAGGCAGCTTGAAAGGCGTCATTCGAGTCTTCCATGCGGTGAAGCTTCTTGCTGGCAAGGCCATATAAGTAGTACAGTCTTGCCCTTTGTGGAGTTGTTTCGGCAAAACCTAAACCCGCCTTTACATAGCTTAGTGCCTCAAAATTAGAGTTAAAATGCAGTTTTAATTCGGCTCCTTTTATGGCAGCTGCCGTATTACTACCACCAAGGTCACGCATAGCCTGAACAAAGTTATTTTCGGCCTCGAAATAGTCTTTTTGGGCCAATGCCTGAAGGCCCTTGTTATAGAAGTAATTTGAGAAACTATATTCGAGCATTATGGGCATTAGTACCACAAACATGATTAATAGCACTACGAAAATTTTACCATACATCAATGTCCATTTGGAGTAGACGTATTTTTCAGAGGTGTATCTACTTGTACGCGGTGCGTATTGATAGGGCTGCTGCGGTGGTCTGTAGGTAGGAGGTGGTGGGGTTGGTGGGCTATATTTCGGATATGGGTGCGCAACCTCCCATTCTCGACGCTTGTCATAAGAAAGTTTAGAATCTGTATGCGATAAAACACTATAAGCCTCATTGATGATTTTAAAGAGCTGCTCTTTGTCCTTATCACCGCCATGCTTGTCGGGGTGGTGCTCTTTGGCGAGGCTGCGATAGGCGGCCTTTATCTCCAAGTAGGAGGCATCTTTACTTACGCCGAGTATGGAATAGTAATCAGGTAGCATTAATTGAGGGCATACTTCTTTCCGGGTAATGAATTAACGATTCCACGGAACTCGAGGTTCAATAAAATGCTGGCAATTTCTGTCGACTGGATTTTAGACTTCCAACATAATTCGTCAATATGGATACCGTTTCCATATTTTTTAATGGTACTTATAACCGCCCATTCATCCTGACTAAAGGTAGCTTCATCTAGAACAGCTATATTTTCTGTAGAATCCAGAACTTCTGGCCAATGCATATAATACTGGATATCTTCGGCAGAAGTAATTGACTGTGCAATATTGTTTTTAATCAGCTGATTACATCCGTAGGAGTAAGGATCGTTATATCTGCCGGGAACAGCAAAGACTTCTCGATCGTAGCCACTAGCGAGATCAGCAGTAATTAAGGCGCCTCCCTTATTGCCTGCCTCAACTACGAGAGTGGCATCAGACAATCCCGCAATAATTCTATTACGGGCAGGGAATCTTGCCGGATCGAGCCCAGTAGCTAGCGAGTACTCACTTACTAAACCTCCATTTTCAATCATTTTACGCGCATATTTAGCATGTAATTGAGGATATATTGTGTTTAGTCCTGATGCTAAAACGCCTATTGTTGGAATATCGTATTTTAAAGCTGCTTTGTGTGCTTCAATATCGATGCCATAAGCTAAACCTGAGACGATAATTATATTAGATGCGGTTAGGTCCTTAACCAATTCTCTCACGAACCCCTTACCATGGTCCGTTGCATTACGAGTACCTACTATAGCAAGGGTTCTGCTGTGGTTTAATTCTGCATTACCCGATAGATAGAGTAAGGCAGGTGCATCGTAAATATTTTTTAACCGCTGTGGATACTTTTCATCAGTATAGAAATAAAACTGAATCTGCTTATTGTCAATTTGTTCTAGTTCCTGCTCCGCTAGACTTAAATCGAAGTTTAATATGCTTCGGGCAAGATTTGGGCCTATGCCTGGCACCTTTACTAATTTAGGAATAGAAGCTTGAAATACGGACGCCGCGCTACCCAGGTAACTAACTAAAGTTTTGACCAGTACGTCGCCTAACCCTGGTACCAATGTAAGAGCCAACTGAAACAGCCTCTCTTCCTGCATTCTCTAAAGCTGCTCTTTAAGTTGAAGGATAAAACTTTTCACCTTCTGAAGGGATTCTATCATCTCCATTTTATCCTGAAGTTCGCCCGGGTTGTTGTTCAACATCTCTTTGGCACCTTGAAGGGTAAAACCACGCTCCTTAACAAGATGATAGATTAATCTAAGCTTTTCAATATCAGAGCGAGTGAACTGTCGATTGCCCTTTTTGTTCTTTTTAGGGTTGAGAACTTCAAATTCACTTTCCCAAAATCGTATTAGGGAGGTTGCTACATTAAACTCTTCAGCGACTTCACCGATGGTAAAATATACTTTCTCAATCTCTCTTTCTTTGTAGGGCATTCAATATTAAATTTAAGGGTGAAGATAGGAAATAAAACCTGATTCATCAATGGTTATTTCAACTTCTGGTAGGTCTTTTTTTGTAAGTTCTCGAATTAGCTCAGCCGCACCATTATTCAAATCGGGTTTTGGAACGCCTCTTCCATATTGTCGGTAAGATAATATTTGCCCTGAAAGAAAGCGACCTTCATTATTCATCACCAACTTAATAATAGGTGCTAATCCATTAGGTCCTCTTAGATTAAAACGAGCGTAGGTCGCAAAATTACCGAGGCTATACGCAATAAACCGATCTTTATAAATGTCAATTGCACGGGGCACATGGGGCCCATGACCGAATATCACATCCGCTCCGGCATCAACGAGGGTGTGAGCGAAATTATATACATCTCCTCGATCTTCTCCATAAAAGTATTCATGCTCTCTCGGTACGCTGGTATAATTGCTTCCTTCGGCACCACCATGAAAAGAAATAATAATGATATCGGTAAGGCTGTCTAAGTGCGCAACAATATTTATCGCTCCCTTTAGGTCGTTGATGTTGGGCGTTCCTTTATTCGGCGAAAATGCTGCAAATCCGTAGGTTATACCTTCTTTCTCGAAGATGGTGTATGGCCGTTCAATATTTCCGGCATGTGGTATGCCTAAGCTATCCAAAACTTTGCTTGTGTTCGCTCTGCCTTCTGGCCCAAAGTCTCCAGCGTGGTTATTCGCTACACTAAAAAGATTAAATCCAGCCTCGGCAAGCCTATCGCCCATATACTCCGGACTTCGAAATAAGTAACACGTTTTTGGGTTGCGGCATTCTTTCTGCGTGCCACCGCTATCGAGCAATACACCTTCTAGATTTCCAAATACAATATCGGAATCGGAAAAGGCCGATGTCACTTCTTGCAACATTTCCCGTCCTTCGTTAGGAGGGAGGTAATAGGACTCAGGAAAGTTTGTGCCCAGCATAATGTCACCCACTGCTGCAAATCGGATACTATCCTTACGTTCTAAGGGAATAGATAATGTATCGATTGAAGGCAAAGAGTCGGCAGCTAGGACAGCAACAGTATCAGCATTGAATATTATGGTGTCAACCGGAGTTACTGCAGCGCTATCAACAACATCAACTGTTGTTTTTTGTGGAACAGATTTCTGTGTTTTACAGGCAGCAAATGCTCCAGATAGGAGTATTATAAACAAGAGATTTTTAGCGAGCTGCTGCATCCTGCAAAAAAGAGGATACCTCAGTTTAATCACAATAAAAATGCTGGATTTAATTTTAATCGAGTGGTGCTACGTTATCTTTTGCAAGAAGAAGTAGCTTTTTGTACGACTCATGGTCAAGCTCTAACTGGAAGAAGCCAATAGGGTTAACCTGTACATTATCCTTTAGTACTTCATAGTGCAGATGAAGTCCCGCCGATCTGCCGGTAGAACCCATAAAGCCAATTACTTGCCCTCGTTTCACTTTGTCGCCTTTCTTAACATTAAAAGGTTGTATCCTGTTCAGGTGGGCATAGCGTGTTTTATAACCGTAGCCATGGTCAATTACCACAAGGTTACCGAACCCGCCATAAGTCATTTGAGCGAGGACTACTTCACCGTCGCCTGTTGCGTAAATCGGAATGCCGCGCTCACCCATAAAGTCAAGTCCTTTATGTGGCATCCATTTTCCCAATACAGGGTTAAGCCTCATTCCATAAACTGGAGAGAAACGTCGTAAGTCTTTATGATCTACCGGCTGGATAGCAGGAATGTGAGCCCAGTAGTGATCTCGGGCATCAGCGTACTTGGCAATAGTATCTAGCGAAAGTCCCTGTATAGTAAGTTGCGCCTTTAGTTTTGAGATCTTTTGGTAAGCATCAACAATTTTATTCTCAAACTTCAGGTTCTGGTTTTGTAAGCTGGCTATTTGGTTGTCACCACCAATACCGGCATTTCTAATCTCTTCAGGCAAATCTTTTAGTTCCAGAATCTCACGAAGTTCGTTGTCATCCATTTGAAGGTCAGCAATTGCATCGTTGATAAAGCCAATTTCATGTTGTAATATATCCCACTGAATATCAAGCTTTTCTCTGTTGCTAACGAGTAGGTCTTCTTTCGGGGTTGGGTTATAATTATAGAATGCGTAGAGGCCTGCAGAGCTTACCAGCGCCGCCATAAGTAAGTAGCCTAAACCTAATAAAATCTTATTTTTTAAGGATCTCTCTACCGGTTCGTAGGAGCAAGTCTCCTCATTATAATAATACTTGATTTTGGTCATAGGTTATATCGACGTGCCGCCAATGCGCTAATATAGGGCATTTTTAGATTATTTAGCCCAAAGATTGATTTTCTCTTGATGCTAATTCTAACAGCTTTTGGTATTCTTCGTCGCTTACATCTTGGATGATAAACTGGATTGGATTGATTTTTTTACCGTTTTTAATGATTTCATAATGACAATGAGGGGCCGTAGATCCACCTGTACTTCCAACATAGCCTATTAAATCGCCTCTTTTAACTTCCTGGCCAACTTTAACAGCTAACATTTGCATATGGGCATATTTGGTTCTATAGCCGAAGCCATGGTCGATTTCAACGTAGTTTCCATACCCGGTCTTACGATAGCTGGTAACAGCTCTTTTTACTTTTCCCGCACCAGTTGCATAAATTGGAGTTCCTCGTGGGGCAGAGAAGTCTAACCCGGTATGCATCCGCTTCACTTTATAGATAGGGTGAATACGCATTCCAAAACCAGAGGCTAAACGTGTCAGCTCTTTATTCTGTATGGGTTGAATAGCAGGAATAGCTGCCATCATTTTTTCTTTATTCAGCGCTAACTCAATGATCTCGTCATAGGACTTGGTTTGGACATACATTTGCCGCTTAAGCTGATCAATTTCTCTGAAATTTTCCATGATGAGCTCTTCTTGCAAAAGATTCTCATCGAGTAAGTCTTTATAGGTTTCGCTACCACCTGCTCCGGCTGTTCGAATACTCGATGGTATCGGTTCGGCTTCAAAAATTACCCGGTAAACATTATCATCGCGCTCTTGAAGGTTGTTCAGCATGTCGCGTACATAACTCATTTCCTGGTCAAGAATATCGTAGTGTAGTTTGAGCTCCTCGTTTTCTTTACGGAGCATCATTTCTTTTGGTGATTCGAAGTATTTGGTGAATCCCCATAACATTCCGCCCGCAATAAGTATAGCGATCGTAAGAAAACCCAAAAGGTTTAAGAATACATCCCAGGTACGAACTTTTACCCTTTCGTATCTACAAGTTTCCGTATCGTAGTAATATTTAATCCTTGCCATAATGCGACTAAATAGATTTCTTCTACTTTTGTGTTTTTCAAATTCTGTACAAAATTACGCTAATTAATAGAAAATTGTTTCAATTAGGGTGATTTGAGATGGTTAGCCATCGAATACAGGCTTAAAAAGGTGATTTAGTATGGAATCAAAACAGATTAGGAAGCAATTTTTAGAGTTTTTTAAGGAAAAATCACACAAGATCGTGCCATCAGCTCCTATGGTGGTGAAGGATGATCCTACTCTGATGTTTACAAATGCTGGAATGAATCAGTTTAAGGATTACTTTCTGGGTACTAAAAATCCGCAAGAACTACGGATTGCCGACACACAGAAATGCCTTAGGGTATCGGGTAAACATAATGACCTTGAGGAGGTTGGAATCGACACCTATCATCATACGATGTTTGAGATGTTGGGTAACTGGTCGTTTGGCGATTATTTTAAGAAGGAGGCTATTGAATGGGCTTGGGAGCTTCTTACCGAAGTGTACGGATTACCAAAAGATAGACTCTATGCAACAGTATTTGGCGGCGATAAGTCCGACGGTTTAGAAGTTGATGATGAGGCGCGTGGTTATTGGAAAAATTTTCTTCCAGCCGACAGAATTCTCGATGGATCTAAAAAAGACAACTTTTGGGAAATGGGTGACACCGGTCCATGTGGCCCTTGCTCTGAAATTCATATCGATCTACGCTCTGATGCGGAAATTGCCAAGAAATCTGGGCATGATTTTGTGAATCAAGATCACCCGCAGGTAGTAGAAATATGGAATCTCGTATTTATACAGTTTAATAGACAGACAGGAGGGAAACTTTTAGAACTGCCTGCTAAGCATGTTGATACGGGTATGGGGTTCGAACGCCTTGCTATGGCTATTCAGAAGAAGTCCTCGAATTACGATACCGATGTCTTTCAACCAACTATTAAGGCTTTAGGCAAGATTGCAGACGTAGAATATGGTACATCAGAAAAGACCGATATCGCTATGCGCGTTATTGTCGACCATATTCGAGCCATTTCATTTTCCATTGCTGATGGACAATTGCCATCGAATACCGGAGCAGGATATGTAATTAGACGTATTCTTCGGAGAGCAGTACGCTATGGCTTTCAGTTCCTTGATTTAAAAAAGCCATTTCTTGCCGATCTGCTACCTTCATTGCAAGATCAGTTTGAAGGTGTATTCCCTGAATTGAAAGATCAGATTGATTTCATTGCTAAGGTTATAACCCAGGAAGAAACAAGCTTTCTGCATACCCTAGAACAAGGGCTTAAGCGACTTGCGATTATTACTGCCGAGTTAGATAAGAATCAACAAAAGGTTATTCCAGGTGATCAGGCCTTTGAATTATACGATACCTTTGGTTTCCCTATCGATTTAACCTCACTCATTGCTCGCGAAAAGGGTTTTAGCATCGATGATGAAGGTTTTAATGCCGAAATGGCAAAGCAGAAATCACGATCTAAACAAGATGCCAGTAAAGAAACAGGCGATTGGACGGTACTTAATAGCGACACAAATGTTGAATTTGTTGGGTACGAACATACCCAGGCAGAATCTAGAATATTGCGTTACCGCACGCTGAAACAAAAAGGCAAGGAGCTATTTCAGGTAGTCCTTGACGTTACCCCATTTTATGCCGAGAGTGGCGGGCAGGTTGGTGACACCGGAAGACTGGCCTCCTCGGATGAAGAAATTTTTGTTACCAATACCATTAAGGAGAATGACCTAATTGTTCATTTTGTCAATAAGCTGCCTAATAATCCTGAACTTCCCTTTAATGCGTTCGTTAATGAAACCAAACGACTTAAAACGGTAAACAATCATTCTGCAACTCACCTAATGCATGCCGCGTTGCGTGAAGTGCTCGGCGAACATGTAGAACAACGAGGTTCGCTCGTTAATGAAAAGCTTCTTCGCTTTGATTTCTCTCATTTTGCTAAAATGACTGAAGAAGAAATTAAGAATGTAGAGAATATTGTAAATAAGAAGATTCGCGAGAATATCACGATCGAAGAGTTGCGGAATGTGCCAATCGATGAAGCCAAAGCGCAGGGAGCAATGGCGTTATTTGGTGAAAAATATGGTGAGAAAGTCCGAATGATAATTTTTGATCGAGACTATTCGGTAGAACTATGTGGAGGAACCCATGTTCCTGCCACGGGGCAAATCGGACTCTTTAAGATCACCTCGGAAAGCTCCATTTCTGCTGGCGTAAGAAGAATAGAAGCCATTACCGGCGAGGTTGCAGAACTTTATATACAGCAAGAAGAAGAAATTCTAAGTGAGCTAAAGGAGCTTCTTAAGCATCCGAAAGACTTGAGTAAGGCTATTACAACCTTGGTTAGCGAAAAGAACAAGGCAGACAAGGAACTTGAAACCTTAAAAAAACAACAGGTAGGCTCTTTGAAGGACGATTTAATTAAGTCTGCAAAAGATCATAATGGTATTTCGGCAATTATTGCAGCGGTAGATGTTCCTGATGGTGGTGGGCTAAAGCAGCTAGGATTCGAAATTAAAAATGAGGTGGAAAACCTTTACATGGTGCTTACAACTGAAATCAATGGTAAGCCTCAAATCGCTGTTACCATTTCGGAGAATATAGTTAAGGAGCACAATTTGCATGCGGGGAATATTGTAAGAGAGCTTGCTGCTGCCATTAAAGGAGGCGGTGGCGGACAGCCGTTCTTCGCAACCGCGGGTGGGAGTGATGCTAGCGGTTTAGGTAAGGTACGAGAGCTTGCGGCAGGTTATCTTCCCAAATAACTTATGACGAATACCCAAGAATACGAAATGGTAGCAGGGCTGGAGATTCATATCCAGTTAAATACTAACACTAAACTCTTTAGTGCCGACACAACGGAATTTGGCGAAGATCCTAATACTCAAATAAATGAGGTGAGTCTGGCACATCCCGGAACCCTACCTGTTCTGAATGATGCTGCCGTTGAAAAGGCAATCAAACTTGGGTTGGCCTTTGGATGCAATATTACACGAGATTTTTACTTCGACCGGAAACACTATTTCTATCCAGATTCGCCCTTGGGTTATCAAATAACCCAGCAAAATACGCCAATTTGTGTTGGTGGAGAGGTAAGTATTCCAAGTGATGAAGGAGAAAAACTTATTGAGCTCGAGAAAATCCATATGGAGGCCGATGCTGGAAAATCGATCCATGATCTGCATGATTCGTATTCGTATATCGATCTGAATCGAGCAGGAATGCCGTTATTAGAGTTGGTGACCAAACCGGTAATCTCTACAATATCTGATGTTGCCAGTTTTGTAAATGAAGTTCAGCAAACCGTTCGATTTCTGGGAATAAGTGACGGCAATATGGAGGAAGGCTCTTTGCGATGCGATGCAAATATCTCAGTGCGCCCAAAGGGAGGTAATAAGCTAGGCAATAAAGTCGAAATCAAGAATATGAATTCAATTCGACATATTAGAAAGGCGCTGGAAATAGAGTATATAAGACAATGTGATTTAATCAGCCAAGGGAATCATGTTGAGGTTGAGTCTCGGCTCTTTAACATAGAGACTGGTAAGACCCAGAGTATGCGCGATAAAGAAGAGGCCCACGACTACCGCTATTTTCCGGAGCCGGACCTGGCTCCAGTTCATATTCAGGAAGAAAAACTTGAAACCATTCGAAAAGGAATGCCATTGGTGCCTAGCCAACTCAGAGCAATGTTTGAATCAGATTACAAGATCAATTTAAGCGATTCCATAACGCTCTCTTACGACATTCAGATGTCACTGCTTCTTAAGGATGCCATTCAGGCTGGAGCCAGTGGCCAAGATTGCGCGAAGTGGATTCTTGGACCAGTAAAGGGGTTGGCCAACCAGTCGAAGCCCGATCAGTTTGTTTTAACCGGTGTGCAGCTTGCGCAACTAATCAAGGCTGTAAACGAAGGTGAGTTGACTTATAAAAATGGTGTTGAACTAGTCTTGCCAGAATTAGTGAAGGATTCGAAACGAAAGACCAGTACCCTAATTCAAGAATTAGGGCTATCCGTACAAAAAGACTCGTCTGAGTTAGAGGGGATAATTAAAAAGGTTTTGGCTGATAGTCCCGCCGAGGTTGCCGCTTATAAGAAGGGTAAAAAGGCAATCCTGCAACTATTCATGGGTAAAATAATGAAAGCGACGCGAGGTAAGGCAGATCCAAAGACAGTAATTCCACTCTTACAACAACTGCTAAATAGGTAGCCATACATCTTAATTACGAGATAATCAATTAGTTAGACTTCATTGGAGAAATTAGTTGCATATGCAACTAATTTATAATCTATTGGGATTTTGATGAATATTGGTTGCGAGCACGAAACAGCCTCGAGTAGTGACCGGAGTTGGCCGGACATGCCAGGATAGCTGAGATGTTGCATCCAATTGGTATTATAATTCGTTGAAACTTATTGTAGATTAAAAGGGTTAATTAGTTTTGTGAGGTGATATAAGTCACTGTATGCGAAGCAACTGGTCACGATCTTCGCGATGAATAAAACCTGAATTATAATAAAATATGAAACAATTAATAGCATACTTATTTCTAACTGGTGTACTCTTTGGCTGCTCTGAAGCTGATAGCCAATCTCAGAATGAAGGGAGAACAATAACAGGAACTGTTACTAATGCGCCTCAGGGCTTAATAATTCTTGAGAAATTACAGCGGACCAGTACCGAGCCTTTAGATACGATCGAAGTAAACGATGATAATACCTATTCGGTTAATTTTAACGGGGAGGCAGGGTTTTATCGTATCAACTTTTTTAATCAACAGGCAGCCACCTTTGTTCTTGATCAGGATGATTTAATAATCGATTTCGATGGTAATAGTCAGGCCAGGTCTATTCAGCCATCAGGTTCTCGAGAAATGGACCAGATTGAAGCCTTTTATCAAGCCATTAACGATAATTTCGGCCCTCGCGAGCAAGCTATTAATAACGACTTTGTTGCTGCAAATGAGGTAGGCGATACCGAGAAGGCTGATGCCGCTAGAGCAGCATACATGGATTTACAAAAAGAGAAGCAGGCTTACTCGGCGGAGCTAATTCGAGGGAATGAGGTAAATTTAGGAACCTATCAACTGGTTAGTTCACTAGATAAGGACACTCAGTTCGAACTGATCGACAGTTTAGCGCAGGTACTCAATACGATGTATCCCGGTCGTTTTTATATCGAAGAGCTAGCCGCAAATATGGAGAAAGCACGTGCAACAGCGGTAGGTGCAATAGCTCCTGAAATTATGCTTCCAAACCCCGAGGGAGAAGAGGTGGCATTATCGTCACTACGAGGCAAAGTAGTATTAGTTGATTTTTGGGCACAATGGTGCAAACCATGCCGATTGGAGAATCCTAATGTGGTAAGTGCTTATAATAAATTCAAAGACAAAGGGTTTACTGTTTATGGCGTATCGCTGGATAGAACGAAGGAGAAATGGTTACAGGCGATAGAAGAAGACGGCCTGACCTGGACTCATGTTTCTGATTTGCAGTATTTTAATTCAGCAGCAGCTCAGACTTATGGCATTAATGCTATTCCTTTTTCTATTCTGTTAGATCGTGAGGGGAAGATCATCGCGAAGAACCTTCGCGGGAAAAATCTCGACGACACCCTTGAGGAATACTTTGCTACGGAAGGAGGGATGTAATAAATTCGGCTAAACGGGTTACGCTCTGCCTAGCAAAGCTTTCAGCCCGAGCCAAAACTTAACCTTCAAGTCTTTATTTGCTTGTATTTCCTTGAGACTATTACAAGGTAGTACGGTAACTTCTTGCACATTTTGGGCAGCATAAAGCTCCGCTGACTTTGGTGCTTCAGAAAATTCTATCCGCAAACTATGCGGTGGGTTCTGGTTGTTTTCAATGAAGCTATGACCAATGATAAGAGCAATGTCTTTGCTATCGAGATCTAATGCATTTAATCCTTTGAATAAAAACACTCTGTCGTCCTCAGGCAGCTCACTATCTTCAATGTAGATGGCAAGGCCTTTTTCATTCTCACCCTCGAAACTAATTTCTTCGATTTCGACCTTTGGTGCACTAGTCTTCTCCGGTATTGGGTGATCGCCATGATCTTCTAATACATAGATTGGCTCATCGAATAGGAGATGAAGATGTTCTGGTGCAAGCTTATCCATTGGTAAAATCAAATAGGGCCTTAAGTTCGGTGGCATCTTTGGCTTCCATACGCTTTGCAAGAATCAATCGTAACTGTCTTCTTCTAAGAGCGCCTGCATAGAGTTCTTTTTCTTGATCAGTTTCAGGTACTGCTTCTGGCACGTCGATCGGTCTACCTCCTTGATCTACTGCAACGAAAGTAAAAAAGGCGCTGTGGGTAATTTCACTTTTACCCCCTGGAATGTTCTCCGACTTCACGTTAACATAGACTTCCATCGATGAATTGAACGCACGGCTAACAGAAGCTTCAAGGGTAACAACATCACCCAACTGTATTGGTTTTCCAAAGGAAATATTATCTACAGATGCTGTAACAACAATGCGATTAGAGTGCTTTTGAGCTGCGATCGCCGATCCAATGTCCATCCAATGCATGAGTCGTCCACCCATAAGATTATTTAGGGTGTTGGTATCGTTGGGTAATACCAATTCAGTCATTATTACTTTAGACTCGCGTACGAATTTTTTCTTTTTAGCCATTATTTATTCCATCCTTCTTTACCTAACAAAGGTACAAAAGCAAAGTAATCGAAGGCAGTAGTTTTGAATTCACTCTCAGATAATCTGGTAATCCTAAACATTTGTTGTCTTTTATCATCGCCAACCGGGATAACCAGATGGCCACCTATCTTCAATTGCTGCTTTAATGTTTCGGGCACAACCGGTGCTCCTGCTGTAACAACAATACCATCATAAGGACCATGTGTAGGCCAACCAAGCGATCCATCACCTTGTTTAAATACAGGTTTATAACCCATTTTAGGTAAAAATAGTTTGGTTCGCTCGTAGAGCACCTTATTATATTCGATTGTAAATACTTTGGCTCCTAACTCCAGTAAGACACAGGCTTGGTATCCCGATCCTGTACCAATTTCAAGGATTTTTTTTCCTTCTACATCTCCGAGTAAATCGGTTTGAAAAGCGACCGTAAACGGTTGTGAAATGGTTTGCCCTTCACCAATAGGAAAAGCCTTGTCTTGGTAAGCATGCTCCAGAAACGCATTATCGAAGAAGAAATGACGTGGAACCTTACCAATAGCAGCTAGTACTTTTGAGTTTTCCAGTCCCTTTTTACGTACTGTTTCAACTAGTCTTTTGCGTAATCCACGGTGTCTGTAGCCATCTTCCATCGAAGGGCGAAGATAGAAGCTATAAGGCAGATTACAAATCATTTTATGCAATAAGCAAAGCAAGAATATCCAACGTAAAATCTTGAATATCCATTATCTTTGGGACAAATAAATACAGCTATGTTTACAGGTATAATTGAACAACAAGGAAAAGTAAAGGCAATAGAAACAGATGGAGGAAATGTGCACTTCTTTATCGAAGCTCCGATGACCAAAGAATTGCAGGTTGACCAAAGTGTTGCTCACAATGGAGTATGCCTAACCACTATAGAGATTGATAAAGATATTTATAAAGTTACCGCTGTAGACGAAACGTTGAAGAAATCGAACTTAGGAGATTTAAAACCTGGCGATTTTGTTAACCTGGAGCGTAGTATGATTGCGAATGGTAGATTTGATGGGCATATCGTTCAGGGACATGTTGATGAAACGGCTACCTGTAAAAGCATCACTGAAGAAGACGGTAGCTGGCTATTTGCTTTTGAACTGTCACACCCGAGTAATCTTCTTGTTGAAAAAGGATCAGTATCGATTAATGGAATAAGCTTAACCTGTTTCGATGTTACATCAAATAGCTTTGTCTGTGCTATTATTCCTTATACTTTCGAACATACCAATTTTGGTACAATGAAGGATGGCGATAAAGTTAATATTGAGTTCGATGTTGTTGGCAAGTATGTTGCTAACATGCTCAAGGCACATCAGGCTAATTAGCGAGACCGAACTTCTTTGGTAAATATCTCGCCAAGAGATATACAGTTAAGCCAATTAATGCACCCAAAACGCCTCCGGCTAAAATATCAAGCGGATAATGAACACCAAGGTACATTCGGGTATAACTAAAGATAAAGGCCCAGACGTAAATCACCCAAATCCAGCTTATTCTCTCGCGTAATACAAGCCATAGAAAGGTAGCAATACCAAAGGCATTAGTCGCGTGTGAGGATACGAACCCATATAATCCGCCACGGTAGTCGTTTACGAGATGGATTAAGTCTTTAATTTCAGGATCGTGAGAGGGCCTTAGTCGCGCAAAAAATGGTTTAAAGAAGCCCGCTGAGATACGATCGGCAAGTAAAATCACAAGTCCTAAGAGCAAAAATATTACGATCGACTGCCAGCGGAATTTATATATTATCCAGCCAATTATCAGGAGGAAAAAAGGTAGCCAGCTAAGACCGTTTGTCAGTGTGCTCATCACGGAATCAAGCCAGGGCGTGTTCCAGCTATTAATAATCAACAGTAGCTTTTTATCCAGTGTAATTAAGAAATCAATCATCTCGGCCAAAGATAGATGAACTTCAACAATAATAGAATAAGCCCTTTGTTGGCCGTGGATTGTTTAAGATTTACCTACTTATTTATTAGGCTTAGCGAACACTGCTCCGATTCTAATGAATTGACTTAATCTTCTTACCTAAAATCGCTAAATTAGTGGTAGGTAAGTAGCAATAAATTTAATGAGTGTAACAGCAGAAATAAGCCCCAAAGTAGACGTAGAATTATTAGTAAAGGTTTACCGGCTAATGGCAACAGCCCGAGCCATGGCTACCAAATACGATGATGAGAAAGAGTTTGCGAGTAGGTATGTGCACAGCACCAGTAAAGGTCATGAAGCTATTCAATTAGCCGCAGGTCTACTGTTAAAACCATGGGACTACGCAGCCCTTTATTATCGTGACGAGTCTATACTCCTTGGTTTAGGATTTAGTCCGGAGCAGCTAATGATGCAATTGATGGCAAAAGCGAATGATCCATTTACAGGAGGAAGAAGTTATTACGGTCATCCTTGTGTGCGTGAAGAGGGCTTTCCCACAATACCACATCAGAGTTCGGCAACCGGTATGCAAGCTATACCAGCTACAGGCATGGCGCACGCGATTCATTATTTGGAATCCGAAGGCTTAGGAAATGAAAATCTTCCCGTAGTACTTTGTTCTCTTGGTGATGGGAGTGTAACAGAAGGAGAGGTTTCGGAGGCTATGCAAATGGCCGTATTAAAGAAATTACCAATAATCTATCTTGTTCAAGACAATGATTGGGGTATTTCTGCCACTGGCGAAGAGATGAGGGCAATGGATGCCTATGACTTTGCCGCAGGATTTAAAGGACTTAAACGGATGCGTGCCGACGGTAGTGATTTTGAGAATTCTTATGAAGTACTCGGTCGTGCAATTGGCTACACAAAGCGACACCGTGAACCTGTGTTGGTCCATGCTAAATGTCCGTTATTAGGACACCATACCTCTGGCGTTCGTAAGGAATGGTACCGGAGCGATGAAGATTTAAACAAACATGAAAAGGATGATCCCTTTGTAAAGCTTCGATCTAAGTTGAAGCGCATAGGGATTCCAATTTCTGACCTTGATGCCTACGATGAGGAAGCTCGCCTGCATGTTGATGAAGCATTTGAAAATGCTAGAAACTCTCCAGACCCAGATATCGCCGAAGCGGACAAATATGTATTGGCAGAGACACCTATAGTTGCCGAGAAAGGGAATAGACATCGTGAAGGTGGAGAATCACTAGTAATGGTTGATGCAGGTCTGCATGCCATTGATCATATTCTTAAGAAGCATCCCGAGGCCATTTTCTATGGACAGGATGTTGGAGGAACACTGGGTGGTGTTTTTCGTGAAGCAGCTACACTAGCCGGAAAATATGGACATCAACGTGTCTTCAATACACCAATTCAAGAAGCATATATTGTTGGAAGCACCTTGGGAATGAGCGTGGTAGGCGTTAAACCTATCGTAGAAATTCAGTTTGCAGATTATGTATGGCCAGGCTTAAATCAACTTGTAGAGGAGCTTTCTAAGAGTTGCTATATCTCCAAAGGCAAGTTCCCGGTGCAATCATTAATAAGAATACCGATTGGGGCGTATGGTGGCGGTGGACCTTACCATAGTGGAAGTATAGAGGCCACTTTGGCTACAATTAAAGGCATTAAAATAATATACCCATCTAATGCTGCGGATCTCAATGGCTTACTAAAAGCAGGGTTTTATGATCCTAATCCTGTAATCTCACTAGAGCATAAAGGCCTATACTGGTCTAAGGTGCCTGGTACTAACTGGGCTAAGATGGTAGAACCAGATGATGACTACATTATTCCTATTGGTAAGGGCAACCTGGTGCTAGAGGCGTCTGAATCTAATATAAACGATGGCGATAGTATGGTAGTGATCACTTATGGAATGGGTGTTCATTGGGCACTAAATGCTGCCGTTGAGCATCAAGATAAGGTATCCATTCTTGATTTACGAAGCATCGCGCCTTACGATTGGGAACTTGTGCGCGCGGAGGTGACCAAACACGGCAAGGCACTTCTTCTTACTGAGGAGCCCGTTACTAATTCCTTCATCGAATCTCTAGGTGGTAGGATTTCGTCGGAACTGTTCGAGAAGCTAGATGCTCCTATAAAGGTTTTGGGTGCAAAGGATGTTCCTGCAATTCCGTTAAATCGTGATCTGGAAGCGGCAATCCTCCCGAATGCAAAAGTGGTAGCCAAGGAAATTGAGACCTTACTGAATTACTAGAAAGGATATCCAATGGAGAGGGTATAGACAATTGGTTCGGTACGACTAGGGTTATTAAATGGCGCATCATTAAAGCCATTGCTTAATATAAAGCGTTTGCCTAAAGGTCGCGCGGGGTCTACTATCTTGGCGGCTGCATCAAAACGCATTATAAAGAATGAGAAGTCGAGCCGAAGACCTAAACCTGCACCTACAGCAATTTCACGATAAAAGGAGTTGAACTTAAACTGGGCACCAGGCCGTGCCTTATCCTCTTTTATCATCCAGATATTACCTGCATCCACAAATGCTGCCCAGTGAAGGAATCCCAATATTTTCTGTCGAAACTCAATACTCGATTCTATGATAATTTCACCCTGCTGCTCAAACTGGTAGCTTACCTGACCATCTTCTTCAATATGGTCGAATGAGCCGGGGCCTAGACGACGTGGCCGCCAGGCTCTATTACTTATGCTACCTCCGGAAAAGAAATATTTTTCATAGGGTAGAAGACCATTTTCACCATAAGGAATGGCAATACCAGATCTGATTCTAAATGCCCAGGCCTTATTTTGTGTTGCTTTGAAAATTTTTCGATAATCTGTGTCAAGTTTTACATAGGCATAGATCTCGAGGCTATCGCTGGCGAAAAAATCGCGCATCCAGAGGTTAGTGAATGTGCCTCCAGGCTCCGCTGCAATACTAAAATAGGAGCTATTGCTATAGCCTCTTCCGTAGTTGTTTTTATTAACACTCCTTGTAAATCGTTGATTGGAGATAAAGGAGGGTTTAAATGAATTTATCAGATTATTACCATTTTGTTCTAACTCGCGCAATCGCTCGAAATATGCTGAATCAAGGTAGTTTGTACGTACTAAAGCAACTTCAAGAAATTGAAAATCGAATAGCAGGTTCTCCTTTGGTTGCCAGGTATATGAATTTGAAGCAGATAGATTACTCCGATTATATTCGGGCCTATCGGTAATATTTAAACCTATTCTTACTATAGATTTGGGATTATAGAACCCCAATTTTTGTTTCGTCTCATCGCTGAAAGGTAAAAAGAAGCGTGGGAAGGTAAGGGAAACGTTTGCTCCAGCTTCGAGACTCGCGAGGATATCATTGGGGTTCGACGCTGCGGCAACACCTTCGACACCAATATTTCCACCAACTTCTAAAATGCCGAAGGTATTGAAAACATTGCGTTGCTTAAGGCTAATACTGGCAAAGGGCCCGGGAAGTGCTTGTGTTACAGTTAGTCCTGCTTCTATGGTCCATTGATATCGGTTTAGTGGGCTAACAAAAATATTGGCCTGAAACCGATTCGCTGTAGTGTCGTAGTTGATATTCACGAACTTGTACATATCCATACCTGCAAGCTCACGCTGCGTATTGAGTGTTCGCTGCTTGGAATATGGTTTGCCAGGATTGAGGTCTATTCTACGGCCAAGTACTTTCTTGGAATAATAGCGATCAGAGAAATTATAGGTTACGTTTTTATACTCAAAGGGCTCAAAGACGTCTTTTCGATTCGAAGGTGAGCTCTCGACAGTAAAAATCACGGAATCTATAGCGAAGGATTTATGTCGATCTTTTTGATTGGGGTTCAAGATATTGAGCTGGATGTGAACCATTCGATCACCCATCGTGGTATCCACTTTATACATGATATACTGACGAGAAAAGTCGAAATACCCATTATTCTGCAGGAGGTCATCTATTCTGGTTCTTTCTGCACTTAAATCATCCTGACGGTAGGGATTTTTAACCTTTATCTTAGAGTTAGACGACGCATTGAGCACAAGTGTATGTATTGCAGTGTCTGGAATATTATAGGATATGCTATCAATTCTGTAACGAGGCCCAGGTGCTAAGACATAATTGACTTTAGCTAGCTTTTCATCATATTTAACCTCATAATCTGCAAAGGCATTAAACCAACCATTCGATTTCATATAGATTTCTAAACTTCTTCGCGACCTGTCTGCCATAATACTATCAAAAACAGTAAGTGGCTCTCCCCAGCGCATTAAGAGGTTACCCTCGTTCAGCGATTTCTCAACAGCGCTCACCTTTTTATTTTTTTTACGATTCAGCCTATTCACTTTTTGCGTACTCGTAGCTGCTTTTAACTTCGCCTCGTATTTAGCATCAAGCGCCTCCAATTTTGCTCCTAATTCTGTCTGATCATAGGATTTTTGTCCTTGATAATAAAGATAGGTGTACGGGGTAATCGGAAGTTTAAGGATTCGACGGTTTGGCTTCTGTACTAATTGTCTTTTAAGCTGATCAGAATGATTGTTGAGCTGATGCTCTATCTTTTGGTTATAAAGCAGATATTCTCCTTCTTTGAGGTGTCGTGTACCTACGCAACCCATTCCGATTAAGGCAATTACGCTAAAAAGTAAAGGGTTGAAATATCGCTTCAAATTATATGAATAATCTCTCAAAGATAAAGGCCAAATATATTAAGTCCTTACAACTTAAGAAACATAGGTTAGAAGAGTGCAAATTTATTGTAGAAGGAGAGAAATCTGTGCTTGAATTTGTTTATTCTAGGTATAAGGTATGGGAAATTATCGGAACAACCAGTTTTTTTGATAACAATCCTAGTTTGCCTAATTCAATAGAAAAAATCGAGGCTAAAGAAAAGGAGCTTGCGCCGTTAGGAAGCTTTCAATCAAATAATTCGGCCATAGCACTTGTAGAAATCCCGGAATATCACGACGTTAAAATTAATGAGGACAAGGTTATTCTTGCGCTCGATGCCATCAATGATCCGGGTAATCTTGGTACCATCATACGAATTGCAGATTGGTTTGCACTTGATACGATTCTTTTAGGAAATGGCTCAGTCGATGTTTATAACCCGAAGGTTGTTTCGGCAACTAAGGGATCGCTAACACGAGTGGAAGTAGTAAACTGTGATCTTGTTGAAACTATTAAAAATTACAAGGGTACTGTTTTAGCTGCGGATATGCAGGGCACGCCGCTCAATGATGCTTCCAAACTTGTACAAGGATTAATCATTATGGGAAATGAGTCGCATGGCATCAGTACCGAGCTTGATAAATATATCACAGAACGAATTACTATTCCAAAACGGGGAGGAGCCGAATCTTTAAATGTTGCCGTCTCAACAGGGATTATCTGTAGTGCCTTATTGCACTAATTACTTTAATTCTTCGGAGGCTATTAGTTGATCAATTATTTCTGGGACATCTTCGGTAGCGACTTTCTTTAAGAGTATTTTCTTCTCTTGATCTAAAATATAAACGGTTGGTGTGGATCGCACATCGTAATAATACTTCACATTGGTTCTGCTGCTAAGATCAGCGAGATTAATCCAATTCAGGTCAAATTCGTTTATAAACTCCTTCCAACGCTTACCATCTGTTGTGGTGCAAATTGCTAATACTTCAACCCCTTTGGTTTGTAATTCAGCATAAGCCTCGTAAAGCAGTGGTGTAGACTTTTTGCAATGTCCACAATCCGGATCATAGAAATACAATACTGTATATTTTGCGTTGATCCTATAAAGGTCATAATCGGTACCAATGCTGTCTTGCAGTACAAAGGGTGGGGCAGGGTTACCAATAAAGTTTGGTCTTATCGAGGCTGCTCGTTCCTCAAGTTTTTTAATGGTCTCGGCATCGGTCCATGGTGCTTGATTCGTTAGATAATAATTGTCTACTAAATGAACAAAAACTTTATCGAAGCCCATTATTGGAGATGATTCATACTTATTTGTTAAGCTAATTAATAAGTATCGATAAGCTTCATCATTGTTTTTTGCTATTTGAATAAGCTTTTCAACCTCGTTTATTACCGTATCAGCTTGCTGGATCACTACATTATCGAGGTAGTCCATAATCTTATTATGCAATAGCGGAGAACGCAATAACCCAGGATCGGAAATGTTTATTCCATCCCAGAAATGGTTTTTATAATATTCGTAACGAAATTTTAATGAATCTTGGCCGGCAGGTACTGGAGGTATTTCCGGCGTTTGCATTAGTCTTATCAGCCTATCGAGTAATGTGTTTGGATATTCGGCCTGTAATTGGTTTTGATAAGCTTTAATTTCATCTTGAATAGCATTGAGTTTTTCATTAGCCATCTGCTTTTCCTCCAGTGATGCAGTGGAGTCTAATGCGGCCCTAATTTGTTCGCTGGCAATTCTTTTTTCGTAATTGAATCGCTGCATTCCATAAAATGCCTCGTTTAGCGGAGAGCCCTTAATTACTGCTGTACTCACCACGTCAGCGGCATCTCCTTGGATAGAAAAGTTTTGGTCCTCAATGATAAATTCGAAATAAACTTTAGGCGAATAATAGAAATAAATACCTTCAATTAAATCTTTTTTCCCTTCGAAAACGGCTCTTCCTGCCTCAACATTGGCAGTATCGTCTACATAGCGCTGCGTAGCGAAATGGTGACCTAAGTAGGCTACATTGTCTGTCTGGCCCTTTATTTCGGTTTCAATCGAATAACCCTGACTAAACCCAAGCGATATCGCTCCTGCTAATATGAGTAGTAAAAGATATAATTTTCTTATCATGAATTCATTTCTTTAATCATGCCTTACAAAGATCGTGCAAGTTAGATAATCTTGATAAAAATTTATGACGAAACTCAAAAGAAGGAATTACTATTATCGGAGGCCTCTTTGGTCATCTTGTCGGCTTGTTCTTTGCCCAAATAGCCATCGATAATGTTATGCGCAAGATAGAGTAACGGCGTTAGTGCTACAGCCACAACGAATTTATAGGTGTAATTAATAAGCCCTACCGCGAGTACCTGTTTAAATGGCCACGGTGGATTACCGAAAACATAGAAAGCAATGAACAGGACAACGAAACTATCGAGCAATTGACTGATCAAGGTAGATCCCGTTGCTCGCAGCCATATCATTTTTGGACCGGTTAGCTTACGCAAGCGCTGGAAAACAAAAACATCGAGAAGCTGGCCTAGAAGGAAGGCTACCAGCGAGCCAACTATAATGCCTAAGCCCTGGAGAAATATTTTGTTGTAGGCATAGTTAATATTAAACGGATTGCCTTCCGCATCGGATTGATTTATTTCTAGCCAAAAACCAGCAGGACTTAAGGCGGTTACTACCGAGATTACCAGAAAGACATAGATAATTAAACCAACGGTTAAGAAGGTGATTTGCTGAACACCTTTTTTGCCAAAATACTCATTAATAACATCGGTTGTGATAAAGACAACAGGCCATATTATTGCGCCGGCGGTAAGATTAAAATCAAGGACAAAGTCACCAATATTCAGGTTAACTGGCGAGAAACCTAAAGAATTTTCTAAAGAAAAGATCTTAACGCCAATAAGCTCTGCAACAACAGCATTTGTAATAAAAATACCGCCGAGTATCATAAACAATCTAGTCCTTTTGTCTCTGAGCGCTGTCATATTAGTTGGTTATGCTATAAACCTCGCCTTCTATGGCAAGAAAACTGCTTTTAAATACCTTTCTTGCTTCATCCTCAAGCGGCGATAAATCTTTATAACGTGCAGAGAAATGGCCAATAATCAGCTTTTTTGCTTTGGCATCGCGGGCGACTGTTGCTGCCTGACTCGCGGTGGAATGAAAGGTATTGGTCGCATTAAGTTCTTTTTCATTAAGAAAGGTCGCTTCGTGATAGAGTAAATCTACTTCCTTAACTTCCTCAGCAAGCTCGGGGATGTAGAGGGTATCGCTACAATAAGCGTACGAACGCGATTTTTTAGGAGGAAGGGTAAACTCCTTGCAAGAATATTTAACTTTTCCGTCGCTATGAAATACATCAGTCCCCTGTTTGAGCTGAGCAATTTCACTTATCTGAATCTCTTCTGGAAGTTTAGATCTCCGAATTCTGAAAGGATATGACTTTTCTTGGAAAAGAAACCCCGAGCAGGGAATCCGATGTTTCAACGGTATTGTAGAGACCGTTAGCCTATTGGTTTCATATATAATGGTACGCTTCTCCATATTCATTGGGTGAAACTTAAGGTTATAGCGAAAGGTAGTCTGGGAGTGCTTCAACTGCAAGGTGATTATTTCTTGCAGAGCAGCAGGAGCAAACAGCTTAAGCTCTTTCGTTCTGCCCATAAGGTGCAATGATGAGAGTAGTCCTACCAGGCCCAGATAATGATCGCCGTGCAAATGACTAATAAAGATCGCTTCTAATCGTTGGCTTTTTAAGCCATAGCGCTGTAGCTGCAGCTGGGTTGCTTCGCCACAATCAATTAGAAAATGGTGATTTTGTACTCGCAGAAATTGCGCGGTATGATGTCGCCCATACATAGGAATTGCAGAGTTTGAACCTAAAATGGTGACTTCAAAAGGCAAAATCAGGTATTAATCTTCTGATTGGCTCTTTAGATCGTTTTCGATATTATGAAGAAGTGCTGCATCAATTGCCTCTTCGATCGTAGGTAAGATGTTTAGAACACCATCGAGTTGCGAAATTTTGATAAGCTTCATCGTGTGATCGGAAAGAGCGGACAAGATAAATATACCACCATCTTGTTGATACGTTCTGTTGCCAACGAGGAGCGAGCTAAGTCCAGAAGAATCGGTATAGTTCACTTCACTGAGGTCTAGAATAATATTTCTGGCTCCTTCAGCATGTAAAGTAATGAGCTCAGTTTTCAGGGTAGGTGCTAAGGTCGAGTCCAGCTTGGGCTCATTTAATTTCAGTAAACAATATTGCTCTTTTTTATCTATAGTATATTTCATCTCCGTTATTGTTTAAAGGTTGAAAATTAAGCTAATTAACGTCGGCTTCCAACCAATTTTTTATGTTCTTGTAAATTCGATCCTCCAAATTTAATGTATTCTCGGTTTTTAAAGGGGTTCCTGTGAAAGATCTGTATAATTCGAGGTATCGCTCAGAAATCATTTGTACTACTTCATCGGTCATTTCAGGCACCTCTTGTCCCTCAAGCCCTTGAAAGCCATTTTCGATTAGCCATTCACGAACAAATTCTTTTGAGAGCTGTCTTTGCTTTTCTCCGGCGGACTGTCGTTCCGCATATCCGTCTTGATAAAAGTATCGGGAGGAATCTGGGGTGTGAATTTCATCAATCAAGTAGATATGATCATTGAAAATGCCAAATTCATATTTTGTATCAACCAAAATTAATCCTTGACGCGCTGCTCGCTCTGTGCCGCGCTCAAATAATTTATAGGTAATCTCTTCTAATTGGCTATAATAACTTTCGCTGATTATTCCTTGGGCTATAATCTCTTCTCGCGAAATATCCTCGTCATGACCTTCTTCGGCTTTGGTTGCCGGTGTAATAATTGGTGAAGGCAACTTGTCGTTTTCCTTAAGGCCCTCTGGCAATGAAACACCACACAAAACTCGTTTCCCTGCTTTATATTCACGCCATGCATGACCTGCGAGGTAGCCTCGAATTACCATTTCTATAGGAAAGGGCTTACAGAGAATACCTACTGAGACATTGGGGTCAGGCGAGCTGATAAACCAGTTGTCGACAATATCTCTTGTGGAATTAAGGTTATCTGCAGCGATTTGATTCAGGACCTGTCCCTTATAAGGAATGGCCCTGGGTAAAATAACATCGAAAGCAGATATCCTGTCCGAGGCCACCATGGCGACCTTGTTGCCAAAGTAAAAGACATCCCGGACCTTGCCTCTATAAAATCCAGTTTGATTAGGGAAATTAAATGTAGATTCACGCAGCGCATTCATGCGGCCAAAATTACATGATAATCTTAGAAATTACAGGCCGACTTCGTTCAAAATCTACTACTTCTTCGAAACGAGTTTGCCGAATGAATATTTATCAACGCGAATCGTATTTCCCGACTCATCGAAATAACTCCATTCTCCTGCCTTCTTATTTCCGGCATAACGCCCCATTAGTTTTACCTTCCCCGAGCGATAGTATTCTTTATACTCACCATGCTTTTTACCGGACTGGTAATTTTGCTCCGATTTCTTTTGGCCTGTGTTATAGTAGGCGGTTTCAATGCCAACTTTTCCGTTACGGACAAAAGGTTCTTGCAGTAGAAGTTGGCCCTGCTCATCATAGGTTAATCGATCACCCACGATCAGCCCGTCTTCATAACTTGTTAAGGTTTCTAACTGCCCATTTGCATGCCATGATTTCCACTCACCATAGGGCTGGGCTTGTTTTTGCTGTGAAATAGCTTTCGGCTTTCCATCGTCATAAAAGGTTTCTAAACTGAATGTCTTTTCGTTATCGGAATAATTACCCTTACTTTTTAATTTTCCGTTTTCATAATATTCCAGACTTGCGCCATTCCTAAACCCTTTATTATACTGCGTATCTGTTCGGAGTTGGCCATTTTCGTACCATGACTTGTTGTTGCCATGTAGCTTACCATCGAGGTAATGCCCTTGAATTAATAGCACACCTTCTCTGCTATATGAGCTAAAATCGCCAGTTCGGCTGCCGTTTTTATTGGAGCTTTCGGTTTCTAACTGACCATTTGAATAGTAGGTTTTAAAATAACCATTCACATTACCATTCAGGAAATTCTCTTCTGTATGAAGTTGGCCGTTTTCGAAATAGGTCCTCGTGAGCCCATTAACCTTACCCGCAGCATAGCCGACATCTTGTTTTAGCTGCCCCGATTCATAATACTCTTTCACTGTTCCGTCGGGCTTACCCTTTTTAAATGTAGTTATTGATTTCAGCTTGCCACTGGAATAATAGAGCGTTAGGGTATCTGTAAGCGTATCCAGAGCGAACTGGCCTGTTTGGATAAGCTGACCGTCTTCAGCATAGACCGCTACTGGTCCGGTCTTTAGTCCATTTACAAAGGTTAGCGTTTGTTGAAGCTGACCCGAAGGATAATAGGAGGTAAATACTCCCACTTTTTCGCCTTCTTCGAACTGACCTGTAATTGCAACTTTTCCATTGGGGAAATACTTAGTGTATTGGCCATCGATTCTTGTCGTGTCGTTACCAAGCACACTGTATTCTTCCTTCAATAGCGTATTGGCCCGATTGTAGTACTTTCGAACAACACGATTAGTCTGGGCTGTAGCAGCAATAGATACCATACAAATCACACAGGTGAGCAGTACTATTTGTATTGTCGATCTATTCATGTTGGTATTAACGAAGAACTGATAGCAAGATTGTCTTACCCCATATTTTCTAGGACGATTGCCGAAGCTCCACCGCCACCATTACAAATTCCAGCCACACCATACTTGCCATCTTTTTTATGAAGTACGTTATTGAGGGTGGTAATAATTCGTGCACCGGAGGCTCCAAGCGGATGACCCAGCGATACCGCACCGCCAAAACAGTTTACTTTATCACCGTCTAGGCCTAATTCTTTGTTATTGGCTAAAGCAACAACCGAAAAGGCTTCATTGATCTCGTAAAAATCAATATCTTCTTTGGAAAGGCCGGCATGCGCTATGGCTTTCGGTATAGCCAATGAAGGTGCGGTAGTAAACCATAGTGGGTCCTGCGCTGCATCTGCGAAGCCGGCAACACGTGCCAGCGGCTTTAGACCAAGCTCTTCCATTTTCTTTTTTCCGATGAGGATTATTGCACTCGCTCCATCGTTAATAGTTGAAGCATTTGCAGCGGTTACGGTTCCGTCTTTACTAAAAACCGGACGTAAAGCTGGGATTTTTTCAAATTTCACATTCTTATACTCCTCATCTTCACTAACAACTATAGGGTCACCCTTTCGTTGTGGAACTTCAACTGGAATTATTTCATCTTTGAACAAGCCATCTTTCCAGGCGATTGCTGAACGTTTGTAGGAGTTAATAGCATATTCATCTTGCTCTTCACGACTAATGTTCAGCTCCTTGGCCGTATGATCGCCACAGTTTCCCATAGCAAAATCATTATATACCTCCCATAAGCCGTCCTTCAAAAGACCATCAACTAATTCTCCATTGCCATATTTGTAGCCAAAACGACCCTTTGGGATATAGTAGGGGATATTCGACATACTTTCCATTCCGCCTGCAACTACAACATCGTTAATGCCAAGCATAATACTTTGAGCGCCTAACATTACAGCTTTCATCCCCGAGGCACAAACCTTGTTTACGGTAGTGCAAGGAACGTTATAGCCAATGCCGGCTCCAATTGCTGCTTGACGCGCTGGTGCCTGTCCTAGGTTGGCTGAAATAACATTACCGATAAACACTTCATTAACATCGCTGGCAACAATACCTGCCCTGTCGAGGGCTCCTTTAACAGCTATGGTACCTAAGGTGGTCGCTGATAATGAGGCAAGACTTCCGCCAAAACTGCCAATTGGAGTTCTAACAGCCGAAACTATATATACTTCTTCCATTTGATTTTTTTTACTGGTTATAACAAAGATACCGAGAGTTCGTAATTATTTCCCTCGAAAATTAAACAATGTGTGAGGTTGCTATATTACCAGTCTGGCTTAGAGGGGTCTTTCTTCTTTTTCGCCTTTCGCTTGTTTTGCTGAATATACTGAATCTCATTATTCTTCATTGCTTCAAGAATTAGCATCGCCTTTTCTTCGCTAATTTTCATCTCTTTAAGCTTCTCTTCATCGATAGGATTAGGTTTTGCCTCTTCTTCTTTTTCCTCTTTTTTCTCTTGATCCTCAGGCTTTTGCTCTTCTTGCTGTTGCTGTTCCTCCTGATTTTCTTTTTGCTCTTTTTCTTCCTGTTCCTTTTGCTCTTGCTCCTCTTGCTCCTGTTTTTCTTTCTCCTCCTTGTTTTGTTCTTGGTTCTGTTGATCTTTATTCTGCTGCTCCTCGTTCTGCTGCTCTTGATCCTGCTGATCCTGATTCTGTTGATCTTGATTCTCCTGCTGCTCTTCTTGTTCTTTTATGATTTTTTTAAGTAGCTCATAATTGTAGCGAGCGTCATTGTTTCCCGGATCTGACCTTAATGCATTTTTGTAATGTTGTAATGACGCCTCGTACTTTTTAGCCTTAAATTGCATGGCACCAAGTTGTTGGTGGGCAATAGAACTGATTCTCTTATTTTCGCTCTCCTTTAAAGAATTATATGTTGACTGCGCACTGGTAGAATCGTTGAGTAGATACTGAGAATTGGCGAGGTTTAGTAATATATTATCATCCTTCACACCAAGTGAATCTTTTAAATAGATATACTTGTCTCGGGCTAACTCATAATTCTCACTCAAATAGGCTCTTTCTGCTTCTTTTTTAGCCTCATTCACGCGCGCGATCCTATCCAAATCGGTAAGTGGGTTGATCATAAGAAAAATAGCAAGAATCAATTTCATATTCTTATTGTCTTAACTGTAGTTAGTAAGTCGATAATCAATAATAATAACGCAGCAGCTAGAAAATAGATGTATTTATTTGCCGAAACATCAACCACTCGTGCATCTCTTAACTGACCTTCGACACGATTGATGTTATTTATAAGTCTAGAGACATCGTTTTGCCGTTGATTTATCTCAAAATAACTTCCACCTGTCCGTGCGGCCAGCTCCTTTAACGATTGACGGTTTAGCTTTGATACTACCTCATTACCATCCTGGTCCATTTTTACCCCATCTGGCATTATTATTTTGCTCCCTTGTGTGGTTCCTACGCCAAGGGTAAACAACTTTATGCCTTGCTCACGAATTTCAGCGCGGATTGTAGAAGTTTCATCTCCAAAATCTTCTCCATCGCTAATCAGTATGATGATCTTTGCTTTGGAGTCGATGGCTGATTCATCGGTATTTAGCTTCTCTAGGGCAAGGCTGAGCGGAGGACCGAAATCAGTACCCGTATTTGGTACTAAGCGAGAACTTAAGGTTTCGATAAACAAGTTCAATGCCGACTGGTCGTAGGTTAATGGGCACTGTACAAATGCTTCAGACGAGAAAATAATCAGCCCAATTCTGTCTGAGTTAAACTCCTCGATTATATTATTTAGCTCATACTTTACCTTCTCTAGGCGGCTTGGCTGAATATCGACAGCATTCATTGAGTTAGAAAGATCGACGGCAATCATAATGTCTTTACCTATCGACTTCACTTCTTTTGAATCATTGCCAAAGGAGGGGCCAAGCAGGGCTATGATTATTAATGCGAAGAATGCTCCTCTAAGAACTAACTTTGGTATTACTGAGCCGTGAATATTACCTAGAAATCTACTTAAACGTAGAATCCGAAAAGTATAGAGAAAGTAGGCAATAATAAATATTGCAATACTTACATATTCAAATACAGATAATTGATTAAACCAGTTCATCACTTTTCTAAGGCGACAAATATAGAGCTTTTGTTACTTCTCTTAAAAGTGTTTTTATTCATCTTTATTGCCTGTATTGCGATTTTTGCTAAATATTAGCAACTCTCAGTCCAGTTTATAGTTTTAATCAATTGGCACATAATAAAGTCATAAAAAAATTATTTGTCGTAAATTAGCCAACAGTTACCTAACACTAAATCGATATGAACAAAGTACTTGGTATGGCATTAATATTCACCGTAATGTTGTTTGCCTCTTCGTGTGATGAACTTGTGGATCCTGTTACCTGTGATGGTTGTGATTCGACCTTGCCATATTCTCATGCAGATTCCAGCACTTGTTATGATACCAAGGCTGCCTGTGAGGCTGCAGAGGGTGTAACTTGTGTGATTTGCAATTAATTTTCTTGCAATAAAGGCTTAATTCGTCCCAGAACGCCTTCAAGAATCTTATCTACCGCTGCATCAACTGAAGGGGCGGTTATTTCGAACTCGCCTACCTGACCGCGATCTTTAAATAATTTAATCGAAGCAGTAATTTCGTTATTTTCTAGTACCGTATAGCGTCCGCGTATCGCGAAAGCATCCTGGTAATGATTAGTGTTAAGAAATACCAGGTCAACCTCTGTCGTTCTATCTAATAAGCGCAACTTTTTGTCTACTGCAGTGCCTAAGTTAAGATCGTCGAAAAATATTGATTCATGCTGAAAAATGGAATGAATAAATAGGGGCTTGGGAGTACTCACAGTGATACTCTTTTTGGCCTCGTCGTTTAATTGGCCAATATCGAAGCTGCCGGTTGAAGGTATTTTAATTTCAGGCTTCTGAATACCGCCAACTTCCTTTGCCAATTCAGGCACTTCGCTCGATGCGTAATTAAACAGTTGCAAAATATCTACATACTGGTTCTCCCGGAGAGCTGCACCTTTCATACCCATTAATAAACTATAGGTAAGGAGTCCCTGGCCATAAATACTGGATTCATAACTTACCGCATCTGCTGCCGATCCAGCGAGAACGTAGACATTAGCTCTATCCTTTAGTTGCTCCAACGAACGAATTTGTGTGGCGCCCATCGTAGCGTCAACTTTCCCAGACAGCGATTCTACTAAGCTACCCGAATGGCATGCATCTATAATTAGTACTTGGCGCAGCG